>NZ_JBFTPM010000007.1:0-351333 GCF_056398505.1 Rhizobium sp. 01T437 | reverse complement strand
CTAGCACATCATATCCCTTGCTGATATGCAGACGCCCGACGCTGCCGACGAGCCGTGTTTCGCGCGGCAACTTCAGCTGCGCACGCAGGTCGAAGCTCTCGGCGGATCTGACATCGGGCAGCCAGTTGGAAATCAGCGTCGACTGGCCGTCAAATGTGCCGAGCCGCGTCGACTGGGCGGTGTTGACGCAGATCACACCCTCGAGGCAGGCGTGCTGCTTGGCCTTGTAGCCGACATGCAGGGTCGCGATCCTGGCGACGCTGTCAGGCGCTGCGGCAAGCGCCTTGCAGCCATGGCTGAGATGCCCATGCGCGATCTCGATGCCTGTCCTGTCCATCAGCCGCCGCAGCCTCAGGCCCCGCAGAAACGGGATCGCGAAGCCGTGGAAAACAACCTCTTTCGAGAGCAGACCAGCAATCGGCGAACCGTATCGTCCGGCAACGTGAACCTCATGTCCAAGAGCAGCCTGCCCGTTGGCGAGGTCAGCGCAGTATCGTTCCGATCCAGCCACTCTGGAGGAGAACAAGACATGCAGGATTTTCAACTTATGAGACGCTACGGGATCGGCAGCCTCATAGGCACGCGGGTGCAACTCACCCACGAAATCATTTCGAGCACTCAAGATACACCTCAGATCGATGTCCGACCGAGTTGATATGTTGGCGGAACACTTCTCGATAGGTTTCGGCGATGATCTACATCGGAGATCCAGCGCAAACAAGACTGTGTAAGTATACAGAATCGTAAAGTTTTACGCCACAGAACGACCATTTTTGGGGTAACTTGCTGATGTAGCTCTTGAAAAATTGCGGCAGTATTATGCACGACTGTAACACCGATAAAACAGCCTGCTAAAGTGCCAAAAAAAGTCTTGAGACGGACTTTAAGGGCAACGGTAAAGCCGCCCTGACAACCGAGTTTTCCGTCCCGGCGTCTTATTTTTTCAATGCATAGTTGATTCTGCGAACCGTCTCAGCGATGCGGATCGCATAGGTCGGCAATCGCCTCCACCAGGGAAATTTGGTGGCCCTGTAGACGGATCGCGTCCCGATATTCGAGCCGCCCTCTTGTACGACAGTCACGTTTTGGCGGGTCGTGTAGACCCGCGCTCGGGATGCCCAGCCGCGCTCCAGTTCGATATCCCAGGGAAAACGCATGACGCCGACCGTCTTGAGGAGCTTCAGGGCGCCCATCCGCGTCACCGCATAGCAGGCTGCCGACCCCTGCGGACCATGCGTTACCCGCCCGATCTCATCGCCGATAGCCGAGGTGGCGACAGGCCTGAAGCCGACGATACGGTGATTGAAGAGCTTGATCACATCAGCACCGGGCACCGCCGCAAGTGCCGCTTCGGCGCGCGCAATGAGGTCGGCAGACAAAATAACATCGTCCTCGACGATGATGCAGGCGGCCTCGCCCGTTTCCAGAAAAGCTGCGAGCACCTTCAAGTGGCTCCGGTAGCAGCCATATTCGCCCGGCAGGATGGTCCGGCCATTGTTGCGCTGAAAGGCGCGCTCATCACAGGCCGTCCGCTGATCTGCGGCAACCTCCCGCCCATCGACGCCGGCAATGCGAATAAGGTCGAACTGCAGGGCCTTGGCCCGATCGGACAATGCATTCCACCGATCCGTGGACCGGTCGAGATTGATCACATAAATGCGGGTCGTCATCGTCCAACCGTGGTTTGCAGCTCAAAGCAGCCAGGCCTCCCCCTGAGGCCAGGCTTCCCGGAAAACTCGCCTAGCACTTCCCCCGCCGGCTGTGCAACCTGCCGTCGCGGCATGGCAGCAATGTCGGTGACGAATTTCTCCTTGATCGGCTAAGGGCAAGCCCAGAACCGCGATGACATCAGCTTGAATTGCCGCCCCGTAGCCTCTAGCACTGGTACCTATCGATCAGCCCTTCAGGACGCATAGCTTGCCAGCCTTCCCCTTCTCCCTAAACGACCCCATCCAGCATCATGGCCCGCTCCCAAAGACATCCGACGTCGTCATCATCGGCGGCGGCGTCATCGGTGTGACGACGGCGCTGTTTCTGGCCAAGCGCAAGATCTCCGTGACGCTCATCGAGAAGGGGCGCATCGCCGCCGAGCAGTCCTCGCGCAACTGGGGCTGGATCCGCAAGCAGGGCCGCGATGGCGACGAACTGCCCATCGTCATCGAAGCCTGCCGCCTGTGGAAGGAGCTCGCAGCGGAATGCGGCGAGGATATCGGCCTCACCGAGACCGGCGTCACCTATCTCGCCAACTCCGACAAGCAGATGGCCGGCTTCGAAACCTTCATGAAGCTCGCGAGCGCCTACAATCTCGACACCCGCCTGCTCGACAGCGGGCAGACGGCCTCCCTCTTCACGGGCATCTCCCGCAAATTTGCCGGCTCGATGACAACGCCGTCGGACCTGCGCGCCGAGCCATGGCTCGCCGTCCCTGCCCTTGCCCGGCTCGCGGCCCGTCTGGGTGTGACCATTATCGAAAACTGCGCGGCACGAACCCTTGATATCTCCTCCGGCAAGGTGAGCGGTGTGTGGACCGAGGCCGGCCGCATCGAGACCTCGACAGTGCTCGTTGCAGGCGGCGCCTGGTCGTCGCTCTTCCTCAGAAAACACGGCGTCTCCATCCCGCAGCTTGCTGTCCGCGCCACCGTCGCCGCAACCGAGCCCCTGCCAGAAATCCACGCAGGTGCTGCAGGCGGAGCGGATGTCGCCTTCCGCCGCAGGCAGGATGGCGGCTACACGCTGGCGCTGGGAAGCCACCGCCTCTATCTCGGCCCCGACGCCTTCCGCCACGCCACGAAATATATGCCGGCGCTCATGGCCCACCCCTTCGGCACCCGCTATTCGCCTGCAGCCCCCGAAGGTTACCCGGACAGCTGGTCAACCCCGCGCAACTGGACGGCGGATGCCGAGAGCCCGTTCGAACGGATGCGCGTCCTCAACCCCGCCCCGGAACAATCCAGCCTCGATGCCATCAGCCGCAATTTCCAGCGCCTCTTCCCGCAATTCGAAACTGTGCGCCTGAAGACGACCTGGGCCGGCATGATCGACGCCATGCCCGACATCGTTCCCATCGTCGACCGCGTTGAGGCCATCACCGGCCTCTTCGTCGCGTCAGGCATGAGCGGCCACGGCTTCGGCATCGGCCCCGGCATCGGCCGCGTGGTCTCAGACCTGATCCAGGGCAACGCGCCCGGCCACAATCTCAACCGCTTCCGGCTCTCGCGCTTCAGCGACGGCAGCCGCATGCGGCCAGGCCCGGCGATCTGAGCGACCCTAAAATCGCTCCAGCCCTACTTCCGCCTGGCGATGAAAACCGACGTCGTCATATTCCTGGTAACAACGCCGCCAAAATCGGTCCGTGCCAGATCTTCCAGCGCGTCTAGCAGCCCTTCGCGCTTCCCCGCCTCCAATGCCACGACATTCGAATAGGTCGCGTAGAGCCGCCGCACCGCGGGCGGATCGAGCGTCAGCGTCCACTCGAACATGACAGGCGGATCGCAGTGGAATGAGGCCTCCTCGAAATCCCTGAGCCGGGCCCCGCTGTCGAGCCCGTAAGGCGTCTGCGTCGTCCCTCCGCCAGACGGGCTTGGGCGATGCCCGGCAAAGAGATGCGCACTCGCCTCATGAAACGGGTCGGGCCTGATACTGTCGCCAAAGACATTCCAGATCAAAGCAACCGCGCCGCCATCGCGAAGCAGCGCATGGATACGCCGCAGCGCCGGAACGGCATCGAGCCAATGAAATGCCGTCGCACTGACCACCAGATCGTAGGATTGCGGCGCCTCATCCAGTTCTTCGAAGGCTTGCTCGACTACCTCGAGTTCGGGGCGATGCAGCCGCGCACGCAGGAATTCCGCAAGCCGTCTGTCCGGCTCGACGGCCAGAAGCCGCCGCGGCTCATGGTCCAGAAGATGTTCCGTGGCGAGCCCAGTCCCCGCCCCGATCTCCAGTATCGAGATACCGGATCGCAATCCGGCCCGCTGCCGCAACACATCCCACACTGCCGGCGGACAAGGTGGCCGGGCCAAATGATAGTTTTCAGGGCTCAGTCCAAAGGCTTGCCGGCCGAATGAACGGGCAAGTGTGTCGTCGGACATCGCGATCTCCGCGCTGATCGGCGTAGACCTATCCCATTCCGCAAGAAAGCGCACCCACTAACCAAGCAGCGAAACCACGCCGCTGGCGATATCGTAGCGCGCCGCCACGACCTTGAGTTTGCCCTCCTTGGCAGCCCCTGCGATGACGGTCGAGCTTCGGCTGATGAGCGTCGCCTGCATCCTGGCATTGGCATCGATGGCCGCCCCAAGGTCGCTGCCTGCGGCATTCACCGCCGGCCAGATCGGCGCATAGAGGGCGCCGATCTGGCCGGGCACGGCCTTGCCGTCGATGGTCGCCTTCACCGCACCGCAGTTGGTATGGCCGAGAACCATCAGAAGCCGGGCGCCCAGAACGGCAACGCCATATTCGAGGCTGGCGATGATCTCGGGCGTAGCGATATTTCCCGCAACACGCACGACGAAAAGCTGACCGATGCTCTGGTCGAAGACAAACTCCACCGGCACGCGTGAATCGGCGCAGGAGAGCACCGCCGCGAAAGGCTCCTGCTTTTCTGCCGTCTTCGCCTTGAGGATCGAAAGGTCTTCATTGAGAGACTGGAGACGCCCGTCGATGAAGCGCCTGTTTCCATCCATCATCGCCTTCAGCGCGTCATCGGGCGCCAAGGTGCTCTGTGCCGATGCCGGCCCCGCGGATAAGATCGCAGCCCCGGCCGCTACTACCGCCACACCTCCCAACGCGCTGCACAGGAAGCGCCGGCGCCCCTGATCATCACAGCCGCCGCAGCCACAAGCCACGCCGGGGTTTCCCGTAAAACCATGCATCTTCCCCTCCCAAGATTGACAATGCCGAACCCAAGCCACCGCTTCCGCATGGCAACGCGAGCATCCGCCGTGTGCAAGTCGCCCAAACGGGTGAGACGCGACCGGTCTTTGCCCCGCGCGTCACTCTTGGCGTCATCTCCGGGAATATTTCGCAACGCGAACGGCTCGAAGCTATCGGCGGCTTGTCCTCGCGATACCCCCTGATGCATCGAAAGACACATCGGAGAGATGGGGAGCAAGCCAATGACACTAGCGATCGTTTTATTGCTGTTTGTATCAGGCATAGCCGGTGGCGTGATCAATGCGCTCGCCGGCGGCGCCACGCTGCTTACCTTCCCCGCCATGCTCGCAGCCGGCCTGCCGCCCGTCACGGCCAATGCCTCGAATGCGGTAGCGATCGTGCCGGGCCATCTGCTCGCCGTCCTCGCCGATCGCCGCAAGGTACTGCCGCTGGATGCAAAACTCTGGTCCTCCGTCCTCGTCTGTCTCATCGGCGGCGCCATCGGCGCGCTGCTGCTGCTCGCCTTGCCCGAGCGGCTCTTCGTTCTCCCGGTTCCAGCCCTGATCGGCATTGCCACCCTGCTCTTCCTCTTCTCGCCGCGCATCGCCGCCTGGGCGGAGGCAAGGTGCGGCGATGCCGAGCCCTCGCGCGGTCTCGGCCTTTCCGTCCTCGGCCTCTCGTCGATCTATGGCGGCTTCTTCGGCGCCGGCCTCGGCGTCATCCTGACGGCGGTTCTCTCGATTGCCGATCCCAATGACATCCGCCGCGTCAAGGCGCTGAAAAACCTGCTCGCCACCTCGGTCAGCATGGCAGCCGTCCTCATCTTCATCGTCCAGCGCGCCGTCCACTGGCCCGAAACGTTGACGATGCTGTCAGGCGCCCTGGTCGGCGGCTATCTCGGCGGTTACCTCGTGCGCGTGCTGCCCGCCACCATCGTCCGCTGGTTCGTCATCCTCACCGGCTCAGTCATGACGGTTGTCTATGCGGTGAAATACTGGAGCTGAGGCCCGCCCCTATCCTTCACTTCCGCCACCACAACCGCTTCAACCCCTGCCACCGTTTCACGAGACGGATCACGACAGGCGGCGGAATCTTCCTGGTGTCGGCCATCGTCCCCTGCCTCGTGACGGGAGACCGGGGATCGAGCAGGAAGGCCACCATCACGCAGGCGCTCGTTGCCTCCACGGTCAACATCTCATCCGACAGCAGCAGACCTTGCTCGCCTTCGCCAAACGCCTGCCCGCCGGCCAGAACCGCGCCGCTAAACACATAGAAATAGAGGTCACACCCCTGCTTATGCGGGAAGTCCACCCGCACGCCTGCCTCCAGCCGGATATCGAAGAAATCGATCCGGTTGCGCACGAAAAAGGGCGCATCGCCGCCTTCCGGCCCGACAAGGTGCCGCCAGCGATTGGGCATGATTTCGGGCATTGCCCCATACTGGATGCCAGGTTCGAGATCGACAGCATCGGGCCGCACGAGGATCTGCAGCATGCGCAGCGGCGGATCGGAGGCCAGCGTTTCCTCGGAATGCCAGAAGCTGCGCCCGGCATTCATCACCATCAGATGCCCGCTGTCGCAAACCAGCCGGCCACGGGCTCTGTCTTCATGGCGCATCACGCCTTCAGGCACCCAGGAGATGATCTCGTCATTGCGGTGCTCGTGCATGGCAATGAACCGGCCCGGATGCAGGATGGATTCGACCACCATCGCCAGCGGCCCGTGCCCATGATCCCCAGGCTTCGGCTTCACCCATCCCGGCATGTTGATATGCACGACAAACCCTCCCATGTCGCGCACGACGAAGGTTCGTTCCCCCTTGAGCAGCATCGCGTCCTCCTCGCCTGCAAGCAGCGACGATACCGCTCCATTAGCGCCCCGATGCGGTCCAAGGTCAATCAGCAGACCCTTGGCAGGTTCACGTCCCGCCGTTGTTACTGACGCCGGCCAGCTCCAATCTTTGACATCAATTCGGCAACGGCTTGATCCACGCTTTGCTTGGCAGTGTCGACAACGATAGGCCTCTGCCCCCAGTCGTCATAATCGCGTGCGACGATCTCTTCCCAGCTCGGCTTTCTCAGCCCCGGAACATCACTTACCCGCGTCTCCGCCCGGCGGCGATGCTCATCCCGGTCCGAGCAGATGATTTCGATCTCGACGGCCGGCACGCCCGATCGCGCTGCAACCGACAACCAGGCATCCCGCGTCACCTTCAGGGAATTCACGGAGTCCGCAACGACGATGTTACCGAGCGTGAGATTGTCTTCGGCAATTCCGTATCCGACCATATAGCCTGCCGGGCCGACCTCCGACCTCAACATGCCCGAAGCTCGTATGCTCTGCTCGATCGTATCGATACGCAGATGGACGGCCCCAAGCTCTCTCGCCAGGGCACGCGCAATCGTCGTCTTCCCCGAGCCCGGCAAACCGCCGAAAATGATCAACATGAATGGGCACCTCCCGCTTGCCGATGAACCCGGTGAATCCTAGCGGAGATTCCCGATCCTGGAATATGCGACTGATTTTTTGCCATAACCATCCTTCCCTCCGCCATGATGACGGCCGTCTATGCAGGCAAATATCGGATGCGAGTTTTCGCAGAGACAAAGCATTTACCAGACCGCGATGACAAGCATTTTATACACGCGAAAGATGATATCAGTCCGCCAGCATTTCCAAAGGGCTGTATGCGATGCTCTCATTCTCTACATTCATCCTCTGTCTTCTCGGGATGACGACGTTTCTCATGACCGCAATTCCGACCCGTCTTGGACGAAAGCGGCAGCGGATAGGGCCTCGCGCATTTCAAGCCAGATTGGCGATACCATTCGCTCTGTCACTCGGCGGCCTATCTGCTCTTGCCATTACACAAGTGCCGTCCCTGCAAGCCGATTCCAACATGTATGGAGCGCTGCTGCTGATCGTTATGCTGGTCTCAAGCCTCGCAACGCCGTTCGCAATTACGTGCTGGTGTTTTCTTTCCCTGCTCGCCGCATGGACAAACATGTTCGCGGCCATCACAATCGTCGCGATAGCTATGATCATCGGCCATATCGTCGGGTATCGATTTGCAAACCCAGGCGGGGACCGCTCACCGCCTGCCGCACCTCTCACCTCTGAAGGGTGAGGCCAGCCTTAACCCACAGGCTTCTCCTGTTGCGCATCCGTTGCCTCACCGGAGCCAGCAAGAATATCGTCGAGCGCCTTCCGGCGAGCCCCGGCGTGAGACAATCGCCAGCGAACTGCGTCATCCGCGCCATCCCCTTCCTTGATGTCGAGATCCACCGGGCTCACCGGTTCGCCGGTCTTCTGATCGATGAACCCCCAGCGTATCTCCGCCCCTGTTTTGCGATTGACGAAGGTCATGGGCGGTCCCGATGCACCCGACATGCCGAGGCTGTCGCCGATCTGGGCGAGCACCGGCATGATGGGCGCGATCTGCCAGCCCTTCCGGGTCAGGAGATATTCGAACCTTTCCGGGTTCACCTGATAGCGCCGCCGCTCGATGAGACCATTGGCTTCCAGATGCTTCAGCCGGTCACTGAGCGTCGCATTGGTCACGCCGGAGGACTGGCGAAAATCCTCATAGCGGCTGAGGCCGCAGACAAGATCGCGCAAGATCAGCAAACCCCACCGATCGCCGATCGCCGCCATGACGCCGGCAATCGAGCATACCATTCCATCGAAACCCTTCGAACGCATCGAACCCTTTCTGG
The DNA here is from genome assembly GCF_056398505.1 of Rhizobium sp. 01T437. NCBI lineage: Bacteria > Pseudomonadati > Pseudomonadota > Alphaproteobacteria > Hyphomicrobiales > Rhizobiaceae > Rhizobium > Rhizobium sp. 01T437. The sequence goes on along the minus strand of NZ_JBFTPM010000007.1, from coordinate 342,742 downwards.
AAGCCCAGAGAATTGCCGGCTCCTCTCATCATGAGAGCCACATTAGTTTGCTGGGGACGCCGTTTCAAGAAAGCTCGGCAAACAACCGCCCTGCGACAAACTGGGCAGATAAATCGCTTGCCTGATGAGTAACTCTTATAATAAGAGTTATATATCTTGGAGCGTAACACGCCTCCGAATGAATGCAGCGCTGGCCTGAAGCTCGATGCAGATCGGGCACCGATTGCTGCAACGCATCACCGGTTTTGCCAAACGGGAGGATCTCACATTGGCACCGAACATCACCGCTAACTTCACCAGCCCCACACTTGCATTCGCCGGCAGCGCAGTCGCAACGGGCCTCTGGTTCGCTGCACTCGTCACAATACCGGAGCTTCAACGCTCGGACCTGTCCATCATCGTCGCGCGTATCGCCGTGCATCTCATCGTACTTGGCGGAACCTGGGCAGGATTGTCGCGCACCTCCCTCACCACGTCGGAGCGGACATGGACCTGGCTGGCGATCGCCGTTCCGCTCACTCTCTGGCACGGCGCGGCCTGGATTATTGTCGCCGATGGCCTTCTTCTGCCGGGAGCAGTCTCAATCCCTTTGCTGCCACTGATGATCGTCGTGCCGACGGCAATCGTGATCACGCTTTTGTCGCGCTCGGACCGGATCGGCGTGCTGCTCGATGCAATGCCTGCCAACTGGCTGATCGGCCTCCAGGCCTACAGGGTGATCGGCGGTGTATTCCTCGCCAACTGGCTGGCCGGGACGACGCCGGGCGTTTTCGCCCTTCCTGCCGGCACGGGTGACGTGATCACCGGGCTGATGGCCTTGCCGACAGCAGCAGTGCTCGCAAGTGGCCGGCCAGGCAGCACCCGGGCGGCTCTGTTCTGGAACCTCTTCGGCATAGCCGATCTGGTCGTCGCGGTCACGATGGGTGCCCTTACCACGCCCGGCCCCCTGCAGCAGCTCGCCCTCGATCATCCCAATCTGACGGCCGGCACCTACCCCACCGCCATCATTCCGGCCTTCACCGTCCCGACGTCTCTCGTCCTGCACGCCCTGTCACTGCGCCAATTGCTGAGGCGCACGCGAGGCGCGGCGGCAATTGCCGTGTGACAAATATCTCCGGGCCTAAGGCGCGACCCGCTGGCCCGGAGCCTCCTCAGATAGGAACACTCAGTCCTACCTTGATCCTGTCCATGGCGACGAACGTCCGAAACCGCTTCACATTGTTGTTGCCGAAGAATAACCGCCGCGTCAGCGCCTCGTAATCGGCCATCGCGGGCACGGTGATGACGAGCACGAAGTCGGCCTCCCCCGTCACGTAATAACACTGCTGTATTTCCGGGGCGGCGGCGAATTCGCGTTTGGCCGCCTCGATCTGCTCCGCCGTTTCGCTGATGACCTCGACCTCGACAAAGATGGTGATCGCCTGGCCGACGGCGGCCGGATCGATCACCGCGATATTGGCCTTGATGACGCCCTCCTCCGTCATCCGCCTGATGYGCCGCTGCACGGATGGCGCCGACAGGTTGACCGCCTCGCCGATCGTCCTTTGCGGCGTGGTATTGTCGCGCTGCAGGATCTCGAGGATCTTGCGGTCGAAGGCATCGAGCGCGGATGTCGAAGAGACAGGCATGGGCGGCCCTCATGAAACAAACTTGCAAAAACGGCTCTCAATATCAGCGCAATTTTCGCCCGCTCTGCAATATGTTTCCATGAAAGAGCAGCGAGGCCTTCATGTTCATCCTCAACACGACAAGCGATTATCGACATCAGCTCGAAACGGCAGATGCCGATACGCTCGGCATTGCCGCCGCCGCAACCGTGGAAGACCACCTGCGCTACCGCGACGACAATGCCGAAACACCGCTCGTCTCCCTGCCGGCGCTGGCAGCCGCGTCAGGCGTTGCCGCGATCCATGTGAAGGATGAGGGAAAACGCCTGGGGCTCGGCAGCTTCAAGGCGCTCGGCGGCGCCTATGCCGTCATCCGCCTCGTTCTGGAGGCCGCCGAGGCAAGGCTCGGACGCAAGGTCGACATGGCCGAACTGCACTCTCCGGATGTGCGAAAACTCGCGGAAGCCATGACCTTCGCCTGCGCCACCGATGGCAATCATGGCCGCTCGGTCGCTCAGGGCGCATCGCTCGTTGGTGCGCGGGCGGCGATTTTTGTCCATGCCGGTGTCAGCGACGAACGTGTCGCCGCGATTGCCCGCTTTGGTGCCGAGATGATCCGCGTCGAGGGAAGTTATGACGACTCCGTCAGAGAGGCCGCCCGCACCGCCGGCGAACGCGGCTGGACCATCGTGTCCGACACGTCCTGGCCTGGCTACGAGCGCATCCCCGGCCTCGTCATGCAGGGTTATACGGCACTGGTGCGCGAGGCGCTGAAGCAGATGCCGCAGCCGCCCACCCATGTCTTCATCCAGTGCGGCGTTGGCGGCATCGCCGCTGCCGTCGCAGGCTATCTGGCGATTGTGCTGGGCGCGCAGCGTCCGGTCTTCACCGTCGTCGATCCCGCCCGTGCCGCCTGTCTGTTCGAAACCGCGCGCGCCGGCCATCCGGTCACCGTTGCCCATGGCGAACCGACCGTCATGGCGATGCTGGAATGCTATGAGCCCTCCCTCGTCGCCTGGCGCATCCTGTCGCGCACCGCCGATGCCTTCATGACCGTCGATGAGGAGGATGCGATCTCCATCATGCGGCAGCTTGCCAATCCCTTGGGTAACGATCCCGCCATCGTCTCCGGCGAAAGCGGCGGTGTCGGCCTTGCCGGCCTCCTGAAGGCGCTCGCCGATCCCCTGGCGAAAGCCGCCCTTTCCCTCGGCGCGGATTCGCGCATCTTCGTGGTGAACACGGAAGGCGCCACCGACCCCGGCCGGTATCACGAGATCGTCGGGCGCTCGCCTGACGCGGTCCTGTCGCGAGGTGCAGCATGAGCAACACATCCATCGATGCAGCAAGGCTCCTCGGCCGGCTTGCCGAACTCGGCGCGATCGGCCGCGATGCGGATGGCAGGCTGGTGCGCCTTGCCGCCTCCGACACGGACAAGCTCGGCCGCGATCGCCTCGTCGCCTGGATCGAAGCTGCCGGACTGGAACTCGCCATCGACCGGATCGGCAATATCTTCGGTATCTGGGCGCCCGCTGGCACGGAGGATCGCCCGCCGCTGCTGCTAGGCTCGCATATCGATACCGTCATCGACGCCGGTATCTATGACGGCTGCTACGGCGTGCTCTCAGCCCTCGAAGTCATCGAGACGCTGAAGACGTCGGGCTTCATCCCCTCCCGCCCTATCGCCGTCGCGGCCTTCACCAATGAGGAAGGCGTGCGTTATGCGCCCGATATGATGGGCTCGCTCGTCTATGCCGGCGGGCTTGATGTGCAGACGGCGCTTGCGACAACAGGAACCGATGGGTCACTGCTCGGTGACGAGCTGAAACGCATCGGTTATGCCGGTGAGAAAGAGCCGGGCTTCCTGAAACCACATGCCTATCTCGAACTCCATATCGAGCAAGGTCCGGTGCTGGAGCGCGAGGGCTTGTCCCTTGGCGCAGTCGAAAACCTGCAGGGCATTTCCTGGCAGCGCGTGACGATCGAGGGTGACGCCAACCACGCCGGCACCACGCCGATGACGATGCGCCGCGATGCCGGCCATGCGAGCGCCCGCGTCATCACCTTCCTGCGCGAGCGCGCCATGGCATCGAACACGCCGACGGTCGCGACTGTCGGCTGCATGGAACTCCAGCCGAACGCCATCAACGTCATCCCCTCGCGGGCGATCTTCACGGTCGACCTGCGCGACCCGGATGAGGATCGGCTGAAAGAGGAAGAGGCAGCCCTTGCCCGCTTCCTCGAAAACCTCGCTTCCGAAGAGCAGGTCGCGATCTCGGTGGCGCGGCTCGCCCGCTTCGAGCCGGTCAAGTTCGACGAGCGGATCGTCACCACGATTGAGGCGGCCGCCAGGGCACGCGCCCTGCCCTGCAAGCGCATGACCTCCGGCGCCGGCCACGATGCCCAGATGATCGCCTGCATCGCTCCATCAGCCATGATCTTCGTGCCGAGCAAGGGCGGCGTCAGCCATAATCCGAGGGAATTCACCTCTCATGACGATCTCGTCGCAGGCGCCAACATCCTGCTCGACGTCGTCAGCACACTGGCGCAAGAGGAATAGAAAGATGGATCTCGACCGACTGGCCTCTGACATGCGCGCCTGGAGACGCCACCTCCACGCCCACCCGGAATTCGGCTTCGAGGAAAAGCAGACCTCGGCCTTCGTCGCCGAAAAGCTCCGTAAATTCGGCATCGATGATATCGCAGAAGGCATCGGCGGCACGGGTGTCGTCGGCACGCTGAAACGCGGCAGCGGCAACCGCTCGATTGCGCTGAGAGCCGATATGGACGCCCTGCGCATTCCCGAGCAGGCCGACCGGCCCTATGCCTCGCGCAACCCGGGCGTCATGCATGCCTGCGGCCATGACGGCCACACCGCCATGCTGCTCGGTGCGGCCAGAATGCTCGCCGAAGAAGGCGGTTTCGACGGCACTGTGCGCTTCATCTTTCAGCCCGCCGAGGAATGGGGCAAGGGCGCGCTCACGATGATCGAGGACGGCATTTTCGAGCGCTTCCCCTTCGACGAGATTTACGGCATCCACAACCTGCCGGGCCTGCCCGTCGGTCATTTCCAGACCCGTCCCGGCGCCTTCATGTCGGCGGAGGATAATTTCGAGATCGTGCTCAAGGGCACCGGCGGCCACGCCGCCCGCCCGCATGCGACGAACGAGGTGCTGGTCGCCGCCTGCGCCCTGGTCCTGAACCTGCAGACCATCGTTTCCCGCCGCCTCGACCCAACCGATATCAGCGTCGTCTCCGTCACCGAACTCCTGACCGACGGCACCCGCAACGCCCTTCCTGGCCTCGCCCGCATTCTCGGTGATGCCAGAAGTTTCCACCCTGACGTCAGCGCCGAAATCGAAAGGCAGATGCGCATCATCGCCGAAGGTACCGCTGCGACCTATAACCTCGTCGCCGAAGTCACCTACACCAGAGAATTCATCCCCCTGCTGAACGACCCTGCCCTTACCGAAGAGGCCTTCGCTGCCGCCCACGACATCTTCGAGCCCGGCAACATCGAGCTCCGAAAGGAACCGATGACGGCATCGGAGGATTTCGCCCGCTTCCTCGATGTTGTCCCCGGTTGCTTCGTCTTCCTCGGCAATGGCGAGACCTCCGCGCCCCTTCACAATCCGACCTTCGATTTCAACGATGATGGGCTGCTCCACGGAGCAAGGTTGCACGCGAGCATCGTCCGCCGACGCCTTTCACATGCTGACCGGAAATAATTGTCGGCGTCGGATCTAAAAGTGGATTGCAGAACTCTTCTTTAACGCCTAAAGCGACCTCGCCTAGTCTTTGGAGGATACGCAATGGCGACCAACGTCCAGAAATTCGCAACTCTCATCAGCCTCTTGTCCGCAATGGTGAGCGCCCCCGTGTTCGCTGAGGATGGCAAGACCTTCTCCGTAACCGATGACCGCGGCGTCACGGTCGAGGTTCCCGTCCAGCCCAAACGGATCGCAGCAATTTCCTATTTCGCGGATGACGTCGCCCTTGCTCTCGGCATCAAGCCCGTGGCCAGCACCTACATGACAAAAGGGCGCGAACCGGACTTTCTTTTCGGCCTGACTGCCGGCATGAAGCAGATCGGCCAGCGGGCAAAACCCAATCTCGAACTTCTGTCCGAAGCAAAGCCCGACCTGATCGTGGCTATCCGCCGCTACACAGTGGGCAACGCGCCGCAGCTTGAGAAGATCGCCCCCTATGTCGCCTACAATATGGAACTGCTTGATGGTAGCGACCGCGAGATCGCCGAACTTTCGAAAATCCTCGGCAACCCGGAGCGCGGCGTTCAATTGAACAAGGAATTCCGGGAGCATCTCGCGGACTATGCCGCCAAAGCCCCCAAGGATGTCCATCCTCGTTTCGCGATCATGTGGGGCGGTGAAACGCCGTTCGCATTCCACACCGAAAACACCTCCGCTTCGATCCTTGCAGCCATCGGAGGCGACAATATCGCCGGCAACATGACGCCAGGTGGTGAGTTCGGCATCGATCTCAGCCTGGAAACCATGCTGGAGAAGGACCCGGAAGTCCTCTTCATCTACGATTCAGGCCCCGACCGGCCGCATGAAAACAACCCGATCTGGCAGGAACTGACTGCCGTGAAGAACAAGCGGGTGCTCTATGTCGGCGACCAGTGGGTCGAAACGAACGGCCCCATCGCCCGCGAGGTCGTGCTGCGCGAAGCGGCTCACTACCTCTATCCGGAGGTATTCCCGGCAGTCGACGTGCGGGCGGAAGCCGCCAATATCATTCCGGCCGAAGCACAGAGATAACGAATTGATCGCGACGACGATGAACGCTCGCAAATCCTCTGTTGCCATTGGGTTCGTCGTCGCCGCGACACTGCTGATTGTCCTGGTGGGCTTGCTGCCGGGCGCAAAGATGCTCTCCTTCGAAACCGTGCTGCGCGCGCTCTTTGCCCCGGATGCAAAGATCGACTCGATCCTCGTCTGGACCTTGAGATTGCCGCGCAGCCTTGCGGCCGCCGTCGCGGGCGCAGGTCTTGCCGTGTCGGGCTACCTTCTGCAGTCGTTGACGCGCAATCCGCTCGCCGATCCCGGCATCACCGGCGTCACCGCCGGCGCTGTCGCGCCGATCGTCGGATGCTTCGTTCTCCTGCCCTGGATCTCGTCCGCTTATTACCCCTTCATTGGCCTTGCAGGCGGGCTCGCTGCTGCTTCGGTCACCTTCTGGGTGGCCAGAGGCGGCAACGGACGCCCCCTGCACCTGGCACTTGGCGGCGTCAGCGTTTCGCTCTTCCTTGGCGCCATTACGATCTATGTGCTGCTGCTCGCAGGGCCGCAGTCGACCGCTCTTCTCTTCTGGTTATCAGGAGGCTTCCAGGGCCGCACATGGTCGCACCTGGTCCATATGCTGCCGTGGACTGGCGTCGGCATCGTCGGAGCACTGTTGCTGCACCGGGTCATCGCCATGTTTGCGCTGAGCGAGCACGCGGCCGCGGCCATGGGTCTGCAGCTCCACGTCTGGAAGCCGGTTCTGCTTATTCTCGCAATTTGTCCCGTGGCCGGCGTCGCTCCGGTGGCCGGCCCGATCGCCTTCGTCGGCCTTGCGGCCCCGCATATCGCTCGTCTTCTCAAGCCGCAGGGCACGGTCTGGGAGATCGCGCTCACGGCGGCAACAGGAGCATTCATCGTGACCTGCGCGGATCTGGTTGCCCGGACGATCGCCATTCCCAAGGAATTGCCGGTCGGCATCATCACCGCGCTCCTTGGCGGGCCGATCTTCGTCTACCTGATCCAGCGCGGCCGCCTCGACTTCCAGCGGGACGCCGCATGACGATGGCATCCCCGACACAGACGCGATCGACGGCCTGGCTGCTGCCGGCCAGCCTTGCACTCGTCGTCCTGTCTCTCGTCGCCGCGGTCTTTCTGGGCGTGGTGGATATTCCTGCCGCAGATATCATCGCGGCCCTCACCGGACACGGGTCCCCGGAAGCACGTTCGATCATCATCGATATCCGCCTGCCGCGGATCATCACCGGCATATTGGCGGGCATTCAGTTCGCCGTCGCAGGCCTTCTGCTGCAAACCATCACCCGGAACCCTCTTGCCGACCCTTCCCTGATGGGTGTCTCGCAGGGCGCGACGCTGACGGTGACGCTATTCCTGCTGTTCACCGTCTATATCTTCAACCCGGGCTCGAACACGCTCGCCGAACTGCCGATCGCATGGCTGCCGACGGCCGGCCTGGCAGGCGGTCTGGCGGCAGGCGGGATCATTTATCTGCTGGCCTTTCGGCTCGATCTCAGCCCTCTCAGGATCACCCTCTGTGGCATTGCGATCGGAGCGGTTCTGCATGCGCTCGCCATTGGATTGATCGCTGGCTGGGGTTCGGCGCGGATAGAAATCATTCTCGAATGGCTCTCGGGCAGCCTCTATGCCCGCACCTGGGATCACGCGCTCTTTCTCCTGCCGTTCACGATATCGGGCTTTGCCGTCCTGCCGTTCATCTATCGCCCACTGGTCCTGCTGCAGTTGGATGCCTCTGTCGCCGCCTCCTTCGGTCTTTCTTACCGCAGGCAATTCTCCCTGGTGCTTCTGGTGTCCTGCGCCCTTGCGGCAAGCGCGGTCGGCGCGGTCGGCCCCATCATCTTCATCGGGCTTGTCGTTCCCCACCTCGCCCGCTTCCTGGCCGGACGCCACCTCCAGCGGGTCATTCCCCTGACGATCGTTCTCGGCGCAGTTCTCGTCACGCTTGGTGATCTCGTTGGCCGCCTCGTCGGGCGCGCCGAAGAAATCCCGATCGGCGTGGTCACCGCAATCCTCGGGGTGCCTGTTCTTCTTGCCCTTCTCCGCAAAGTTCCTTGAGATCGCCCATGCCGCTGAGCTGTTCGCAACTATCTGTTCTCTATGGCCGCCGAAAGGCGCTCAGCGGGTTTCGGCTATCCATGGAAAAAGGCGAAATCCGCGCGCTGATCGGCCCCAATGGCTCAGGCAAGAGCACCGCGCTGCAATCGCTCGCCGGACTGATCAAACCGGCAGAAGGATCTGCCGCGATCGAGGATGTGTCCGTCGCGTCGATGTCGAGGCGCGCCATCGCCAGGAAGCTTGCCTTCCTGCCGCAGCAGCCTTCGGCCCCTGATGAGATGACCATTGCACAGCTCGTGCGCCAGGGCCGGTTTTCCCATGTCGGCCTGTTTCGCTCCTATGACGGCAGGGACGAAAAAGCCATCGAATGGGCGCTCGACAGCACCGGTCTTACGAGCATGGCAGACAGGGCACTGCGGGAGCTGTCCGGCGGAGAGCGCCAGCGGGCATGGATATCGGCGGCCCTTGCGCAGGAAGCCGGCATCCTGCTCCTCGATGAGCCAACCTCCTTCCTCGACATCGGCTATCAGGTGGAGATCCTCGATCTCATCCACCGCCTCAGCCGGGAAAAGGGCGTCACGATCGTCATGGCGATCCACGACATCAATCAGGCCATCGCCGTCAGCGACCGCATTTCACTTCTCGAGCGGGGAGAATTGCGTTTCGATGGTGAGCCGAGAGCGCTCGCAGAAAGCGGCCTGATCGAAAAAACGTTCCGGGTCAAAGGGCGGTTCGTCGAAGTTGATCCCGACAAGCCGCCTCATTTCGACGTCGAACTTACGCGGCTCGCCCGTCCGGGCGCTTGACGAGCCGGAAGACGATCTTGGTCTGGGTGTAATAATCCAGCGCATCGGCAAAATCGGGTGTCCAGCCATCCTCGACGAAGGGGATGAAACCGTCATATTCCAGCTTCCTGCCGGAGACCTGGAAGCCTGCCTTCGCAAACGCGCGTCCGTAGTCGGTGATCGAGCGATCCTGCACCACCGTGTTCGTCCGCTTGGCGACAAGCTCACGCCATTTCGGCCAAAGTGGATTGTCGGTATGGCACCCGGTCACCGCATAATAGACGCCGCCCGGCTTGAGCGACTTCCAGATATCGGCAGCGTGCGCATCGATATCTTCGACGAGGTAGATGACCTCGTGGCTGATTGCCAGATCGAACTCCTCCGCCCATCCGTCAAGTGTCCCGCCGACCGCATGCTGCACAGGAAGGTTGCCCTTGAGCGCTTCGGCCTTGGCGACCGACTGCTCGGCGATATCGATGCCCAGCGCCTTGCGAAACGGCCGGATGGCATAGAGGTGCCGCAGGAGACCGCCCTGATTGCAGCCGAAATCGAGAACGCTTTTTTCCGAAAGGTCACGCTCGGTGATGATGTCGATGAGGTGTCGCCAGATCGGCGCATGCCCATCCGCCATCCGGTCTTCGGCGTCGGGATCGACATACCAGGTGGTTATGGTTTTGCGGGCATCATTGCTCATAGTTTCTCCGACGCGTTTCATTCGAATAGGAGGTTCATAAAGCGGCGAAGACGGTGTGAAAAGGTTAGTTGCTTCCCACTCCGGCTCAAATCCCGCGACAATGCCGTCTCGCGTGCCGGCGGCTTTCGATACCCGGGAAAGGCAGGCCGTCACGGATCTGCATTAGCCGCTCTGGCACGCCGCGAGCCGCAGCACATCTATGCGTGGTCACCACGTCCTGTGCCCGAAAACCTATATCTTCCCTCGCTGCAGCACGAATCTGACACGCAAACGCCCGCTGCGTCACCATGCCGGCCATTTTGCAGAAGACGGCCCATCGCTTTCGCGCTATGAAGATTATCGATAATCCTGCCCCATCCGACGCGGAGATTCCCACATGGCTTTGAATATCCTTTTCATCGGCGGCACCGGCCAGATTTCCTATCCCTGCGTCGAACGCGCCGTAGCCCAGGGCCACCAGGTCAGCGTGTTCAACCGCGGCCTGAGGGGCGACCCCCTGCCCGCGGGCGTCACTTCCATCGTCGGCGAACTTGGATCATCAGCCTATGCCGATCTCGCCAAAGCGAATTACGACGTCGTCGCCCAATTCATCGCCTTCACGCCGGATCAGATCGCCCGCGATATCGAGATCTTCTCCGGCCATTGCGGCCAGTACATCTTCATCTCGTCGGCCTCGGTCTATGAAAAGCCGGCCCGCCATTATGTGATATCAGAAGAGAGGACACCGGCAATCAACCCCTACTGGCCCTATAGCCAGGCCAAGATTGCTTGCGAAGAACTGCTAAAGAAGGCCGACAAGCTCGCCTGGACGATCGTGCGCCCCAGCCACACCGTTCGCACCGGCCTGCCGATCATGATGGGCGACAGCGATGTCATGGCAAGGCGCATGCTGGATGGCGAGCCGACCATTGTGGCTGGCGACGGTCATACGCCCTGGACGCTCACCCGCTCGGTCGATTTCGCCGTGCCCTTCGTCGGCCTGTTCGGCAAGCAGAAGGCGCTGCACGATATCTTCCACATCACCAACGACCACGCCCATATCTGGGATCACATCCAGAAGGCGATCGCAAGGTTGCTGGGCGTCGAGGCGAAGATCGTCCATGTGCCGACAGACACGCTCGTCAAGTATAATCCGGAATGGATCGGACCGCTGACCGGCGATAAGGCCTGGACGGCTATTTTCGATAATTCCAAGGTCAAGAGTGTTGCCGGCGACTTCACCTGCGCCGAAAGCCTCGATGAAATCCTTGCCGAGCCGATCATGCACCTCAAGCAGCGTTTCGCGAAGGGCCGTCCGCCGAAGGGCGATTTCGATGCCCTGATCGACCGCATCTGCGCCGAACAGAGCGCTCTCGGAGCTGCCGCATGACAGCTTAGTCAAAAGCCGTTATGCCTCGAATGCGCGAAGGCACTTCATCACCTCGCGCAGTCCCCGCGTCAGATGTTTGTCGCGCCGGATGACCATGCCGAGCTGGCGCACGAGCGGCGGCTGAACGGGTGACGTCACGAACCGGCCCCGGTCACGCTTCAGGGCAAGCCCCGGAAGTATCGACCATCCGAGTCCCGCCGCGATCAGTTCCTTGATCGCCTCGACGCTGCCGAACTCCATGGTGGGCTGGCTCCTGATGCCGGCGGCCTCGAACCATTCGTCGGTGGCGCGGCGCGTATTGCCGCCCTCGTAGAGCATCATGATCTTGTCCGTGAAGAAATCAGGCGTGGGGCCGTCCTCCGGCATGGCGCTCCCCTTCGGCGCCACGGCGACAAGCTCATCCTCGTAAAAGGGTTCGATCTCTATGGAGCGGCCGGACGTCGGCAGCGTCACGACGGCGATATCGAGCGCATTGGTTTCGAGATCGCGGATCATCTCGTCGGTGTTGCCGACACGAACCACGATTTCCAGACCGGGCATGCGTTTCTTGACGGCGGCGATTGCGTGGGGAAGCAGATGGATCGAGGCGGTGCCGCCGCTGCCGATCCGCACGCGCCCCACCGCACCCTGCCTGTAAGGCGTCATCGCCTCCTCGGCCGCCGCGCATTCGCCGAGGATCCGGCGCGCATGGGCCAGCAGTTCGACACCCGCTGCAGATGGCTGCGCCCGGCGGCCGACCCGCTCGATCAGCCGAACGCCCATCCTCTGTTCCAGAAGCTTCACCTGCAGGCTGACGGCCGGCTGCGTCAGCCCCGCTCTTTCGGCAGCAGCCGTAAAGCTGCCGAGATCGATGACGCTGACGAAGGCGGAAAGCTGGTCGAGATTCAGCATCAGAAGAATTCCTTATGGATTGCATAAGAACCATAAGCTTCCTTGCAGGCATGCGCCAGTCCATCTTGAGCGTCCAAGACGAGTGCTGGAGATGCCTGATGACGACTGACGTGGAAATATCGAGAACTCTAGATCGCGCGCCGACCGGTGGCGTCATGCGCCGCTGCCTGATGGGCATCCGCCTTTACCTGAACAAGCGCCGCGAAAGGCTGACGCTCTCCGGCCTGTCCGACGATGCGCTCCGCGATATCGGCCTCACCCCATCAGAGGCGACGACGGAGGTCAACAAATCATGGTTCTGGGGATAGCAGCCACAATTTCTTAAAATGGCGCGCTTGGACTGGAGAAAACCGCTTTGTCCCTTATGTCACTGCCATCAGGGGAAAACACCAAAGGACCGCGCGATGCACAAGAACACAATCTGTGTCTGGTATGACAAGCACGCCGAGGAGGCCGCCGGCTTTTACGCCGGGATCTTTCCGGACAGCAAAGTCGGCGCCATCCACCGCGCCCCCGGCGATTATCCCGCCGGTCAGCAGGGAGACGTGCTGGTCGTGGAATTCACGGTTGCCGGCATTCCCTGCATCGGCCTGAATGGCGGCCCCTCGATCAAGCATAGCGAAGCCTTTTCCTTTCAGATCTCGACGGAAAATCAGGAAGAGACCGACCGCTACTGGAACGCAATCGTCAACAATGGCGGCCAGGAAAGCGAATGCGGCTGGTGCAAGGATAAATGGGGCGTCTCCTGGCAGATCACCCCGCGCGCCCTGATGGAAGCGATGCAGGCAGGCGGAGCCGAGGCAAAGCGCGCTTTCGACGCTATGATGACCATGCGCAAGATCGACGTCGCGGCAATAGAGGCAGCTCGCCGCGGCTGAGACAACAGGCCCTGCAACAGTACGATCACGATGCCAGGGCGGCCGACTGTCTGATCTCTCGAACAACAGCCGGGTCTGTTCCACAGGCATCGGCTTTCCGAGCAGAAATCGCTTCGGGCATGGCTTCCTATCGGCTTGTTCGGCTTGATCTCTCGCTTATGGCCCTTCCGGAAAGGTGCCGCCGCTGATGGCGCTGCCATCATTTCAAGGTGAGCGAATTCAGCTCAGTGCCCCGGCATCTCCCCATAAAACTCCGACACCTTCCCCAAAACCTCGCAAAACAGGAGTCTCTCGATGGCCAATGCCCAATGCAGCTGCGGCGCGCTCAGATTGGCGCTGCCGGATAAACCAAATGTGGTGATCGCCTGTCACTGCATCGAATGCCAGAGACGAACAGGCGCCCCTTTCGGCGCCGGCGCCTTCTATCCGGCCGAAGCCGTCACCGTGTCTGGCTTCGGTAAGCAATACACCCGCGATGCGGCAAGCGGCGGAAAGGTGCATACCTACTTCTGCCCGAACTGCGGCTCATCGGTCTACTGGAAGGCCGACAACCTGCCCTCCATGATCGGTGTCGCCCTGGGGGCTATGGCCGACTTGAGCCAATTCCCGGCGCCTGCCAAATCGATCTTCGAGCAGTCGAAACACCATTGGGTGCAGATCGCCGCTGCCGACGAGCACTTCCAGCAAGGCAGCGTTGCGCGGCGGTCGAGCTGATACTTCGCCCCGTGATCTCAAAGATTTCCAAAATTTCTAATTGAGATTGCAGCCGGAAGATGATTCCATGCGGCCCGCGCGTCGCCTGACACGCCGCCCTCTTCCCGATGTTGCACCCGAGAGGCCTAAGTCGATTATGTCGATTTCAGATGCGATCTACCGCCCCTTCGAAAACCTGATCCGGCCGCTCGATATCCCCTACCGGCCGCTGCCGTCGAAGGGGCCGGTGACGGTGCTCCTGCACTTCATCTCGATGTTTCGTGGCATCCTGATCACGCTCGCCCTTTGCACCATGGCGATCGAGGCCATGAATCTGACGATCGTCTGGGGCCTGTCAATCATCGTCGATGGCGTCACGCAGCAGGGTGCCGCCGCTTTCCTGCACAATGACCGGCCGTTGCTGATCTTGCTCGGCCTGATGCTCTTCCCCTGCATCCCTATTGCCTCCTTCCTCGTCAATACGCTGAATTCGCATACGCTCGGCATCGGCATGCCGGCCGCTATTCAGTGGCAGGGCCACAGAGCGGTGGAGCGGCAGGATCTCGCCTTCTTCCACGATCTCTATGCAGGCCAAGTCGCCTCGCGCCTGCAGCAGGTAGCCTCCGCCGTCCAGCAGCAGGTTATATCGGCCTTCCAGTCCATCCCGCGCTTCATCATGCAGATGGTCGGCTCCGTCATCCTTCTGAGCGCACTCTCCTGGCAGCTTGCGCTGCCGACCATCGTATGGATCACGCTCAACGTGCTGCTCGCCGTCAGGCTGGCGCCTGTCTTCACCGAACGAGCACGCCGCTCCGCCAAGCGCCGCAGCCTGATTTCGGGCGCTATTACCGATCTCTACGCCAATATGCAGATGGTGAAACAATTCGCCGCCGAAGACAGTGAGGCGGGCGCTATCCGAGGCATCATCGGCAAGGCGATCAAGGCTCAGCAAAGCGAACAGCGCATCTATCGGACCGCAGAGGTCATCGTCGTCGTCCTCAACGTGATGCATTGGCTGGCCATCCTGTCGATCGGCTTTACCGGGCTCGTTGATGGCTTCGTCACGATCGGCGAATTCACTGCCGCCGTTTATGTTCTCAACCGGCTATCCGGTCACACATTTACATTCCTGCAGATGGGCCAGCAGATTTTCCAGGCGATCGGTACGATCAAGGACGCCATGCCGGTCATGACGACACCGCCCACCATCACCGACCAGCCGGATGCGCAGGACCTTGTCGTCCCGAACGGCGAAATCCGCTTCGACGACGTTCGTTTCGCCTACAAATCCGGCAAACCCGTCATCGACAACCTGTCATTGACCGTCCGTCCCGGCGAAAAAGTCGGCCTCGTCGGCCTCTCAGGCGCCGGCAAGACGACGCTCGCCAACCTGCTCTTGCGCTTCTACGACATCAAGGACGGCGCGATCCGCATCGACGGCCAGGATATCCGTTCAGTCACCCAGTCGAGCCTTCGCCGCGCCATCGGAGTCATTGCCCAGGACGTGGCGCTGCTGCACCGCTCGGTCGGCGACAACATCCGCTACGGCCGGCCGGAGGCCACACAGGAGGAGATCGAGAATGTCGCGAAGATGGCGAGCGCCGATATCTTCATCGCCGATCTCGCCGACAGCGAAGGCCGCAAAGGCTACGAGGCCTATGTCGGCGACCGCGGCATCAAGCTCTCGGGCGGCCAGCGCCAGCGCGTGGCGATCGCCCGCGTGCTCTTGAAGAACGCCCCGATCCTGGTGCTCGATGAGGCAACCTCGGCCCTCGACAGCGAATCCGAAGCCGCCATTCAGGAGCGTCTGAACCTCGTGATGGAAGGCAAAACCGTCATCGTCATCGCCCACCGGCTGTCGACCATATCGAGCATGGACCGCATCGTCGTACTCGACCACGGCCGCATCATCGAGGAAGGCCGGCCGGAGCAGCTGATCGAAGGCGACGGGCTGTTCGCGCGCCTCTGGAAACGCCAGACCGGTGGGTTTATTCCGGAGGAAATCGAAGAGACAACGTCGGAATAATTGACTCCTCTGGGGCGGCTGAGCTCAGTCCGGCTTCGTCGCGCAAATCGCGAAGCGGTCCTGCACCATGCGCTCCAGCCCGCGCAGGAAAGGCATCTTGCGCGCCTGTGCCCAGTGGATGTCGGAGAGCTTGCGGTCGACGACGATATTGTCGAAGCCCGCCTGGCGCAGCAACTCGACGATCGCTTCGGCCGGCATCTGTTTGGAGAAATAGACGCGCGAGCGGATGGCTTGATGGCGAGCCATCATCTCGGGCTTCATGTGGCTCGCCGGCGCCTTGCCGGTCAACTTCGTCCAGGCCTTCTGCAGGCCCTTGACCCAGGTCTCCTTGCCCATATTGCCGTCGACGATCAGGACCTTACCGCCCGGCTTCAACACCGAGAACCATTCGCGGAAGGCCGAGGGCGGATCGACCAGCGTCCAGACGAGATGGCGGTTGGTTATCACGTCGTAGCTTTCCTTGGCCTCCATGGTGTTTTCCGCATCGCCCGAGACGAAGCGGATATCGGTGCCGCGCTTCTTCGCCTTGGCCCGCGCCTGCGCCAGCATCGCATCCGACCAGTCGAGCCCCGTCACCTTGAAGCCCGCCCCATGCATGAGGTGGGAAATGACCGCCGTGCCGCAGGCAAGGTCGAGCGCCGCACGCCCCTGCCCCTCGCCGAGATGCTTGCGGATCAGCCGCTGCCAGCCCTTTCGCTCAGCTTCGGAAAAGATTTCGTGGCCGACACTCTCGTCGAACGTCRCCGCCCTTTCCGACCAGAAGTCCCGGATTTCATCGCGAATAGAATAATTTGTGTTCATCGTGTTCATCATCTTCACCCCGGCACTGCACTACTTTGGAAAAGCTCTAAAACATAAAACTTGATTCCAAAAGTCAATTTTTCTATGCCTCGGGACATTACCAAGGACGGGGAGAGTTTCCAGATGAAATTTATGAAATTGCTTGCGGTATCCGCAGTTGCAGTTGCGGGCCTGCTGCCGCTTTCGGCTTTTGCCGATCCCTTCACCATCAAGGATGTGGCGGGCCGCGATGTCACTTTCGACAAGCCGGTCGAGCGCGTGATCCTTGGCGAAGGCCGCATGCTCTATGCCGTCGCCCCGATCGAGAAGGATGATCCCTTCGCCAAGATCGTCGGCTGGCGCAACGACCTCTGGACGACCGACAAGGATGGCTTCAACGCCTATGTCGAGAAATTCCCCAGGGGTAAGGACCTGCCCTTCCTTGGCAACCTGACGGATGGCACGCTGCAGACCGAGACGGTTGTGGCGCTTCACCCCGATGTCATGCTGCTGCCGATCGGTAACAAGAAGGCCGCCGACGAGGTGAAGCTCGAGGACACGCTGAACAAGATCGGCGTGAAGATCGTCTATATCGATTTCCGCGAGCACATTCTCGCCAATACCGAGCCGAGCCTGGAGATCCTCGGCAAGCTCTTCGGCCATGAAGACCGCGCCCAAGCCGTCGCCGCCTACTGGAAGCAGCAGATGGCACGCGTCACCGACAAGCTGAAGGAAGCCAACCCCAAGAAGCCCAATGTCTTCATGTATCGCGCCGCCGGCCTCGTCGAGTGCTGCGGCACCTTCGGCCCCGACAATTTCGGCCTGATGGTGGATTGGGCCGGCGGCCATAACCTGGGTTCGGATTTCCTGCCGGGCTACACTGGCTCAATCAATGCCGAACAGGTCGTCGCTTCCAATCCTGACGTCGTCGTCGTCACCGGCTCGAACTGGAGCCAGACCAAGGATGCCAAGGACTACGTCAATGTCGGCCCGGCCGCTGCCGCCACCATCGACGATAGCCGCAAGGCGCTGGATGCCCTCGTGCAGAACCCGGCCTTCACCGGTTCCAAGGCGGTTGCCGATGGCAATGTCCATGCGATCTGGCACCAGTTCTACACAAGCCCCTACCAGTTCGTCGCCGTACAGCAGATGGCCAAGTGGTTCCATCCGGACCTCTTCGCCGATCTCGACCCCGATGCGACCTTCAAGGAATTCCATGAGAAGTTCCTGCCGGTCGCCTATCAGCCGGGTTACTGGGTCGACGCCAAGGCCGGAAAGTAAGGCGAGATGGCAGAGATCGCCGTCGCCCCGATTGAAGTCGAAGCAGGCAGGGCGCGTTACCGCGCCCTCGCCCGCCGCAAGCTTGTGATCCTCTTTGCCATGACGGCAGCGCTCTGCCTGTCCTTCGCCGTCGATCTCGCCTGGGGGCCTGCCCGTTACGGCCTCGATGAGGTCGTGACCGCCCTCCTCTATCCCGACTCCGTCTCAGCGCAGATCCGCGCCGTCGTCTGGGATATCCGCATGCCGGTCGCCGTCATGGCGATCGTCGTCGGCGCATCGCTCTCGGTTGCCGGCGCGCAGATGCAGACGATCCTCGCCAATCCGCTGGCAAGCCCGTTCACCCTAGGCATTTCCGCCGCCGCAAGCTTCGGCGCCGCACTCGCCATCGTCACCAGCGTACCGATCCTGCCGGTTGCGGCAGGCCTGCTGGTGCCGGTCAATGCCTTCATCATGGCGCTGGTCGCCACGCTCTTCATCCATTTCATCTCACAGGCGCGCGGCGTGTCCGTGCAAACAGTCGTGCTGCTCGGCATCGCGCTCGTCTTCACCTTCAATGCGGCTCTCGCCTTCCTGCAATATCTCGCCTCCGAACAGGCGCTCTCGGCCGTCGTCTTCTGGACCATGGGCAGCCTCACCAAGGCCACCTGGCCGAAGATCTGGATCACGCTTGCCGTGCTCCTGCTTGCCCTGCCGCTCTTTGCCCGCCATGCCTGGGCGCTGACGGCAATCCGCCTCGGGGAGGACAAGGCGGCGAGCTTCGGCGTCAATGTGCGCCGCATCCGGCTGGAGACGATGCTCATCGTCTCGCTGCTGGCGGCCGTGCCCGTCAGCTTCGTCGGCACGATCGGCTTCGTCGGCCTCGTCGGCCCGCATATCGCCCGCATGATCCTCGGCGAAGACCAGCGCTTCTTCCTGCCAGGCTCGATCCTTTCAGGCGCACTGCTGCTCTCGCTGACCTCCGTCGTCTCGAAGTCGATCATTCCGGGCGTCGTCTTCCCGATCGGCATCATCACGGCGCTGGTCGGCGTGCCCTTCTTCTTCTCGCTCATCCTCTCGAACAGGAGCCGCTCATGGTAGCGCTTCAGCTGCAATCGGTCGGCGCCTACCACGGCCGCAAGCTCTTCGTCGAAAACGTGACGACGCCCAAAATGACTGCCGGTGAGCTCGTTGCCGTCATCGGCCCGAATGCCGCCGGCAAGTCGACGCTCTTCAAGCGCATCACTGGCCTCCTGAAAGGGCCGGGAAACGTGCTGGTCGAGGGCGCAAAGACCAAGAACGCCATCAGCTACATGCCGCAGGATACTTCGGCCAATGCGGTACTGACGGTCTATGAATCGATCCTGCTTGCCCGCAAGCAGGGCCAGTCCTGGGGCGTCAGCGATCAGGATCTCAGGCTCATCGACGACGTCATGAAGGCGCTGAACATCGAGGCGATTGCCTTCCGCGATCTCGGCGCCTTGTCAGGCGGCCAGCGCCAGCTCGTCTCCATCGCCCAGGCGCTGGTGCGCGAGCCGGAGATCATGCTGATGGACGAGCCGACCAGCGCGCTCGATCTTCATCGTCAGGTGGAAGTGCTCGATTTCATGCAGCGCCAGGCCCGCAAGCGCGGCATGATCGTACTGATCGCCATCCACGACCTGAACCAGGCGCTGCGCTTCGCAGATAAGGTACTGATCATCCAGAACGGCCGCATGCGCGCCTGCGGCAAGCCGCGCGAGGTCGTCACCGTCGACATGCTGCGCGAAGTCTACAAGATCCATGCCCGCATCGAGAAATGCTCCAGGGATCATGATCACGTCATCGTCGACGGCACCGCGCATTAAAGCATGTCGCGCAAAAGCGGGAAGCGGCCTTGGGATAATCCGATGCTTGAACAAAAACCTTAAAGCGGCAGAGATGATTCCGTTTTCCTTCCGCCGCTCTAAGGGGGCGCCGGAAATCCGGCGCACCCATGTTTCAGACCATTATCGACCGCGCGGCAGCGTCTGCTCCTGCCGCATGCCGTCCACGTCCTGAGCCTGGCGAAGCTCGCGCTCTGCGCGCTCCGTGGATTCCTCCACCGTGCGGTGATGTCCGGTCGGCATGATGTCGTCACGCAGCTCCTGATCGAGCGGTGCCTCGTCATTGAGATCATAGGCGCGGACGCGCGGGGAATTGGGATCGAGCCGGCGGGTATGATGTCCCATCGGTGTGGCCGGGCCGGCCATACCGGCCGCACCGGCTGCAAAGACGTCATCCTGCACAGCACTTGCTTGCCGGGCACGCTCGGCATCATCAACTTCACGAGCCTGGCTTGCATCAAATTTCGATGCTGCGAAAGCTTCGTTCGACTTGCTGATATTCCAGCCCTCTGCGCGCCAGAGGTCCGCACGTTCGTCCATGTCGATGGAGCCTTCGTCATCGAGAATGTCGTATGCGATACCGTAGGTGGCATCATCGACCTCGACGGAGATCAGAAAGCCGCCCCGGCGCAGGCCTTCGGCATAGACCGACCGGTCTTCATCCGGAAACAGCCAGTCCTCCAGCTTCGACCAGAAACCGCCGCGGTCGTCGCCGGCAACGCCGGCCTTGTCGCCATCCGCTTCATATCCCCGCATCATTCTGACACCAGTGATACCCAGGTTCTTCAGCCGGTCGATCGCCCTGTCGGCGTCATCGCGGCTGTCGAAGAAAGCGGTCAGCGTACTGCGGCCCCCGACGCCTGAGACTTCGGGGGCGCTGTCATTATGGAGATTACTCATTGGGATTCCTCCTCCAGGTCTTTCCTCTTCGCAAACGGGCGAAAAAGCTCGATGTTCCCACGCGCTCGCGGAAATGCGATCTGCCTATGAGCGCAATGTCCTGAATCCGGCCCGCACCTCCTGGGCGAAGAGTTCCGGCTCCTCCCAAGCTGCGAAATGCCCGCCTTTTGCAGCCACATTGTAGTAGATCAGCTGTGGATAGGCTCTGCCGAGCCAGTGCCGCGGCGGCCGGTAAACTTCGCCGGGGAAGACCGTGACCGCGACCGGAACCTTGACCGGTTCCAGCTTTGCACCGGCCGCGACATTCTCCCAGTAGATGCGCCCGCTCGAAGGCCCGGTATTGGTGAGCCAGTAGAGCGTGATATTGTCGAGAATAGCCTGGCTGCCGAGCGCCTGTTCAGGATCTCCGCGGCTAAACACCCAGTCGGCGATCTTGTCATAGAGCCAGGCCGCAAGCCCCACGGGAGAATCGGCAAGCCCGTAGCCGATCGTTTCCGGCCGGGTTCCCATGATCGCCGCGTAGCCGAAGCCATTGGCGAGGAAATCCCGGGCTTCCATGAAGATCAGCTTCTCCTCTGGTGACAAGCTGTCGGGCGCGGCCGCCCCGCTCATCAGCGCCTGCGCCGCATCCGGCGGAAAGGTGGTCGCGCGCTCGACCCTGTTGACGTGGATGCCAAGCAACCCCTCCGGCGCCTGCCGCCCCAGCGCATCGCTAATGATCGCGCCCCAGTCGCCGCCCTGCGAAACATAGCTGGTATAACCGAGCCGTTTCATCAGCGTGTCCCAGGCGGCCGCGATGCGTTGCGGGTTCCAGCCCGTTTCCTTGGGCTTGCCGGAAAAGCCGAAGCCGGGGATCGAGGGGATCACCAGATGGAAAGCGTCTTCCGCCTTTCCGCCATAGGCGGTCGGGTCGGTCAGCGGGCCGATCACGTTAAGCAGCTCGAACACCGATCCCGGCCAGCCATGCGTCATGATCAGCGGCAGGGCATTCTCGTGGCGGGAGCGGACATGGATGAAATGGATATCGATGCCGTCGATCTCGGTCACGAATTGCGGAAAACCGTTCAGCTTCGCCTCGGCTTTGCGCCAGTCGTAGGAAGACTGCCACTCATCCACCAGCGCCCTCAGCCTCTCCGGCTGCACGCCCTGCGAACGGTCGCGCACGGTCTCGCCGTCTGGCCAGCGGGTGGCGGCAAGCCGACGCTGGAGATCGGCAAGCGCGGCCTCGGGAATATCGGCCCGGAACGGCCGGATTTCGCCGGCGAGCGCTTCTGCATCGACGGGATCGGCCGCGCCCGCAGGCGACGACAGCACCGCCGTCAACCCGGCCGCTGCGCCCGCAAACAACAGCGAACGCCGTGACATCCTGAGTCTTGCGATTGATTGCCCTGATTTCATGACTTGCCTCCATTCCATCGGAAGGTTCGCAGCCGCATTTCGGACGCCTGACATCATGCGCCCGAAATGCGTCGGAAGCGATCTCAGGCTTCGTCCGGCCCGGCGCGGTAGACCAGGAACTTGTTGCCTTCGGGGTCGCGGAAATAGGCGCAGTAAGGCCCCTCGCCATTCTCCCCTCGTGGCCCCGGAGCGCCCTCATCCGTTCCGCCTGCCTGCAGCGCCGTTGCATGAGCCTCGCGCACCTTTGCGCGGGAACGCGCCTCGAAGGCCACCATGCTGCCATTGCCGGCACGTGCCGGCCCGCCGTCGAATGGCTTCACGACGCCGAATTCCAGCGTGCGCTCACCGTAATAGACGGCCCGGCCCGGCTGGACCAGAAAACGGCCGATGCCGAAGACGGCCATGAGCTTGTCGTAGAATTCCCCCGCAGCCTCGAGATTGTCGGTGCCAACGGTCGAGTGACCCGGCAGACCGCGCACCCGTTCGGGCTGAGCGATTGTCAGATTTACGGTCATGTCATTCATGTCTCATCATCCTTTCTTGGGGACGCGGGGTCGTTCCCCGGCGTCGCTGATGGCGATGATGTACGGCGCGGGCCGATCGCCCGGTACTGAGGGAAAATGAGAGGCAGACTCTCATGGCCGCGGTCTACCGACGGCAGGCATGATGCACGATCCTTGTCATCGAGAATTCACCCCGATCGCGGCCATGAGGCTTCTGCGCGAGCATGGCCGCCGGAGAGGAAGGACAACGGATATGCTAACATCATCACTTGGACCATTGCTCGTAGCCGCTGCAATCACAGGCGCTACACTCACCCCCGTAAGTGCCGGCACGACCGAAGCCGCAAAGCCCGAAATAGGCACCATTGCCATCGGCGGGGATATCACCCTGCGGCGGCTCGTCGTGCGCAATCCGGCGCCGAAAGGCACCGTACTTTTCCTGCACGGCTTTCCCGAAACCTCGCTCGTCTGGCGCGACATTGCAGCCGCGCTCGGCGACGAATTCGAGGTGCATGCCTTCGACTGGCCGGGATATGGCCTGTCATCTCGGCCCGCAGCCGAAAACTTCTCCTATTCACCGCGTGATTATGCCGGCGTGCTGAAGGCCTATATCGACAAAGCCGGCATCGACCGATCCAAACTGACGATCTACGCCGCCGATATAGGCGCCCTGCCCGCCCTGCTCCTGGCCCTCGACGAGCCCGATATCGCAAGGCGCATCATCGTCGGCGACTTCGCCCCCTTCAACCGGCCGGCCTATATGCATGAGCGCCTGCAGAACCTGAAGGCCGAGCCGGCGGCTTCCAGGACCCGCGCCGCGATGAACCAGACGAGCGACGAAATCCTTGAGAACGCTTACCGGCGCGGTCTGCCTGACGACAGGCAGTTCGATCTCGCCGCCGGCGTCAAGGAAGACATGGTCCAAGGCTGGAGCCATGGTGCCCTCACCTCCGCGGATGCCTTCTACCATTATTATGCGGCCTTCACCCGCGATCAGGATCTGCTTGAAACAAACCTTGGAAAGCTCAAGACACTGGTAAGTGTGATCTGGGGCGAAAAGGACATCTATATCGACAGCCGGATGGGCGTGGAATTTGCCGAGAGAACCGGCGCAACACTCGATATCCTGCCCGGCGTCGGCCACTATCCGCATCTGCAAGCGCCGGAACGGGTTGTCGCCGAAATCCGCGCCCTACTGGATTGAGCCATAGGTCCGGCAGGCCTCCCGCAGCCGCGGCAGCGTCCAGTCGATGAAGGAGCGCACCTTGAGCGCAAGAAAGCCCTGGCGCGAATAGACGATATGGATCGGCTGCGGCGCCCCAGCGTAATCATCAAGGATCGGCACCAGAGCCCCGGAGGCAAGTTCGCCGGGGACCTGGTAGTCGAAAAGCCTGGCAATACCGGCTCCGCCGACAGCGGCGGCAACGCAGTTCGCCGCCGTATTGACCTCGATGCGATGGCGCGGCACCACCTCCAACGGCCGGCCATCGATATCAAAGGTCCAGAAGAAGGTCCTGTTGTTGAAGACAATGCCGTCATGATCGGGCAACTCGCCCGGATGCTGCGGACATCCGCAACGCCTGAGATAATCGGGGCTCGCGCAGGTCAGCAGCCGAAATTCGGCTACTTTGACGGCATAGAGCGAACTATCCGCCAGCGCCCCCAGCCGGATGGCGATATCCACCTGCTCGCTGACGAGATGAACAGTGCGATCGAGCGACAGGAGGTTCAACGAAACCTCAGGATGCTCAGCCAGAAAACCGAGCGCGATCGGCAGCACATAACGGTTGCCGAATTCCACCGGCATGGTGATTGTCAGCGTTCCCCGCGGCCGCTGATATTCACCGGATGCCCGGCGCTCCGCCTCCTCCAGTTCTGCAATGATCTTGCGCGCCGCCTCCACATAGTCGCGCCCGGCATCGGTGAGCTGCAGGTTCCGGCTTGTGCGGATGATGAGATTGGCGCCGAGCAACCGCTCCAGTTCGGCCACCTTGCGGCTGACGCTCGGCAGCGGCGCATTCAGCCGCTTGCTGCCCGCCGACAGGCTGCCGGCATCAACAACGGCAAGCAACACGCGCATGGCATCCAGCCGATCCATCCCTGCCCATCCTGTCGCAGGGAGAAGCAGCCGATCACCGGCATCCACGGGCCGCGCGATACGCCGCCCTCATCCCGAAGCCTTCCCCCGGCAAAATCTTAAACCTTCGGAACTTCAGCCGATAGTATCGATCGATATCCAGCACGGGTCAGACGAGAAGTTCCACCCGGCGTCTCAGCAAAACATATTTCAAAGATTCAGGTTGAGCATCGCCTTATAGATACCGCGGAATCTTGCGTTCCAGCAGGCTGACCAGCATCGGATCCATGAACTCGTAATCGTCGGGAATGTCGAGGCAGATAATGCGCTTGCCGTTCAGCGATTTGCGGAATTTGCGGGTGAGCTTGCTGCGATGCGCCTTCTCCATCACGAAGATGATGTCGGCCCATTCCACCTGTTCGGCATCGAGCGGATTGCAGGCATCGTTGTTTGTCCCTGCCGATGAAACCTCGATGTCCTCGCGCGCGGAAAACACCTGCTCCGCGGTCGGGCTTCGCAGCTTGTTCTGGCTGCACACGAACAGCACGTTTCGAGGTTTGATCGACATTCGGGGCCTTACCACGCAGCGGAGTCGAACGGATGATTGCAATCAGCATAAGCACCATCCTCGCCCCCGGCAAAGCAGATTCCGCTGCCGGGACACCGCGAGAAAGGCCGCCTCCGCCCCCGAATCCCATCACGCCTTCGTTACCACCTCGCCTGTAACAACCCACCCTCCCGTTGCGAATACCCCGACGTGCCCCGCTGAAACAGGGGCGTTTCAAGCAACGGAGACTACCAATGTTGAAGACTTCCATCAGCACCGCCCTTCTTGCCGGCGCGATCACGTCCGCTCTTGCCACGATGGCCGGTGCAGCCCCGCTGACAAAGGCTGAGGCCGCTGCTGCAACCGCAGCTCACAAGGAGAAGTGCTACGGCGTTGCGCTGAAGGGCCAGAACGATTGCGCTGCCGGTCCGGGCACCACATGCCAGGGCACCTCGGTCAAGGATTTCCAGGGCAATTCGTGGAAATTCGTCCAGGGCGGTACCTGTGCCTCGCTCGATATTCCGGGCGACCGTCATGGCTCGCTGAAGCCGCTGACGCGCGACATCTAAGCCCAAAAGCTCAGGAAAGCGGAGGCGAACATGGCAAACGTCAGCATGACGAACAACCTTCCCATGGAGACGGAAAGCACCCTCCGCTTTCCGACACTTTCACTTACCGGCCAGGCCGGTACCAGCTTCAAGCCGGAGCATCTTGCAGCAATCTCGGCCGTATCAGGCCCGCAGGGTTTCTTCGAAGTCCATGCCGAAAATTACATGGGCGCCGGCGGCCCGCCGCATCGCGCACTCGAAAAGGTGCGCCGCGACCACCCGATTTCACTGCATGGCGTCTGCATGTCGCTCGGCGGCCCGCAGCCGCTCGACAAGGACCATCTGCAGCGCTTCAAGACTCTCGTCGACCGTTACGAGCCGGCGCTGGTGTCCGAGCATCTCGCCTGGTCAACGCATGCCGATACCTATCTGAACGACCTGCTGCCGCTGCCCTATACGGCCGCGACGCTTGCCCATGTCTGCGATCACGTCGATCAGATGCAGAACGCCATCGGCCGGCCGATTCTGCTCGAAAACCCGTCCACCTACGTGCTCTTTGCGGAATCCTCCATGAGCGAGACGGATTTCATCCGCGAGATATCCAGGCGCACCGGCTGCGGCCTGCTGCTCGACATCAACAATGTCTTTGTCTCCGCCACCAATCACGGCTTTTCAGCACTGGAATACCTGCGCGATTTTCCGCTGTCCGGTGTCGGCGAGATCCACCTCGCCGGCCATGCCGAACAGGAGGATGACGAAGGCGAACTGCTTCTGATCGACAGCCATGACGGGCCGGTGGCCGATGCCGTCTGGCAGCTCTATGAAATCGTCATAAACAGCTGTGGACCGATCCCGACCCTGATCGAATGGGATAGCAAGATCCCCGACTGGCCGGTGCTGCGCGCCGAGGCGCTGGCTGCACAGGCGATCCTTGATCGGCACGCCAGAGACCGGGAGACCTTCCATGCCCTTGGCTGATATCCTGCCCATGCGCCGATCCGCGCCTGACTTCGCAGGAGAGTTTTCCGCAGCCCTGCTTGCCCCCGATGCGCCGGCCCCTGACCTGGTGACAGGTCCGCGCGGCAAGCGGGCGGAGAAGCGCTACAATGTCTACCGCAACAACGTGACCGTCAGTCTGATTGCCGCATTGTCGTCGATCTTCCCGGCAGTCGAACGCATCACCGGGGCGGATTTCTTCCGCGCAATGGCCCGCTTTCATGTGCGCGCAACACCGCCCAGCTCGCCGCTACTGTCAGAATACGGCCGGGATTTCCCCGATTTCATCGACCGCTACGAACACGCGCAGGACATGCCCTGGCTGTCGGATGTAGCACGCATCGAGCGCGCCTGGCTGGATGCCTATCACGCCGCCGATGCGCCAGCGCTCAAACCGGAAGCCCTTGCGGCCGTACCGCCGGAAGAACTGGGTGCCGTAACCTTCCAGCCGCATCCGTCGACGCGGCTGATCGCATCGGCCTATCCCGCCGTGACCATCTTCGCCATGAACCGCGGCGCCGGGCCGATCGGCCGAGTCGAGAGCCGGCCCGAGGAAGGTTTGATCACGCGCATCGACGACGAGGTGACGGTTCGCCACCTGCCGCCGGGCGGAGCCGCCTTCCTCGGCGCGCTGCTCTCAGGCGAATGCCTTGCGGCAACCGTCGCGGCGGGGCTCGAGGCGGAGCCGGCCTTCGATCTCTCCGGCATGATCGGCGAGATGATCGCAGCCCATGCCTTTTCCACTATCCGGGCCCTCTCCCATGTCGAAATGGAGATTTTCAATGTCTGATATGCTTGATTCCATGCCTCGCAATGGGCCTCGCCACGGCGCTCTCTCCCCGCTGGCGAGGTTGGTAGTGACGGCTGGCGGACTTGTCCGGGCCGTCGCCCAGCCCGACATCGTCCAGGCTGTCATCCGCGTGGCGCTCGCCGTTCCCTTCTGGCGCTCCGGCATCCTGAAATGGGATGGCTTCCTGCAGCTGAACGATACGGCAATCGACCTCTTCACCCAGGAATTCATGCTGCATCTGCCGGGCGGGCCTTACCCCTTCCCCATGCCATCAGTCATGGCCTTCCTGTCCGGCTGCGGCGAGATCATCTTCCCGACGCTTCTCGTCTTCGGTCTCGCCACCCGCTTTGCGGGCCTCGGCCTACTGTTCATGACTTGCATCGTGGAGCTGACCGTTCCCGATGGCTGGCCCATCCACATCACCTGGGCGGCGATGGCGCTTGCCGTCATGCGCTACGGCCCGGGCCGCCTGTCGCTCGACTATCTGATCGCGCGGATCTCAGGCGCTGCCCAAAAACAGGAATCGGTGTCCAGTTAGCGTGATTTATCGAGAGCGGATAATATCCGGCAACCCAAGGGCGTTTTCACCCTGGGTACAACATCCGAGACTGACACCGCTACCGGCGTTGTATCCGACGCAAACTCCGAGACCGCTGATGGTTGGATCAGCAGGCCTCGCCCTCGAACAAATCGACTACAGTAGTATTTTCTATCGTAGCTAGGGGGTTCGTCGCTCATCGTCTGTCTCCTCGTCCCAGACTTCACGCCAAATGAGTAACGTCAGGAGCGGATTTTTGCGTATAAAATCTCTCTTTACTTTATCCTTGCGTATCTCTCGCCATGACTGGGTTTGCATGTAGCTAACTGGGCCGAGAAGAAGTAACGCAATAATAAAGATCCACAGTATGCTATATAGATATCTGAGAACCCCATGCAGGTTTGCTACCCCGCCGCTTAATAGCTGCACGACATATGCCCCTGCAAAGCACATAAAGAACGCAACTAGACAGATAGTGTTTAGGCGTCTTGTCACATCGTCCTCCGACAAAACCCGCACTCAGGCATTCGATCTCCGCGCGCCATGAAGAAGAGCGCGAGCTCCAAACGGAGAGTTGTAGCACTTGACGGTCTTACCACTTCCCCCGCCTCGGTCGAAGAGGCACCATGCTTCTTCTTCAACACAGCTCCTCTCGATGCGAGGGAAAAGATATTGGAAAGGATAGAGCTAGAACGCACCGCATCTGCCATCGACACCAACTCCCGCCCGGCTCCTCATCGCGCCGGGCGGCTTTTGCGCTTTGTTGCCGCACTACTCTTGCCGTTTGCCCGCCGATGCGCTCAATAGGCGCCGACGCCGGCTCTGCCTCACGTGCCGCGTCATCAAAATTTTCAGGATGACGGTAACAAACACGTGGCCCCGTGCGTAGAGGTGAGTAGCGGATGAAATATTCGGCCCGCGAAGAGGAATGGGCGGCCTGGATGCGCGCGGCAATCGCCGGCGACGCGCTGGCCTATGACCGTTTCCTGAAGGCCGTAACACCCTATCTGCGTTCGATTGCGCGCAGGCGCTGCGACCAGTTCGGTGCCCCGCCGAGCGAGGTGGAAGACGTGGTGCAGGAAGTTCTGCTGGCAGTACACCTGAAGCGCGGGACCTGGGATATTTCGCGGCCGATCGGCCCGTGGCTGTCCACCATCGTACGCAACAAGCTGATCGACAGCCTGCGCCGGCGTGGCCGCCATGTCAGCGTGCCGATCGAGGATGTGATGGAGACGCTGGAAGCCGACTACCATGAGGATGGCGCCGACCGCATCGACGTCGACCGCATGCTGGAAGGCCTGCGCGACCCGCAGCGCGAAATCGTGCGGTCGATCTCGCTTGGCGGCGCCGGTATCCGCGAAACGGCCGAGCGACTACAGATGACGGAAGGCGCCGTGCGAGTGGCGCTGCACAGGGCGCTCAAAGGATTGGCCGCCCTCTATCGGAGCAACACGCGTGAAAACGGATGACCTGATCAACATGCTGGCAAAGGATGCGCGCGTCCGCATCCGCTTTGGCCGCGTCTTCATGATCGCACTGGTCATCGGCGTGGTGATTTCAGCCGCACTTCTCATCTCCACCATCGGCATCCGCAGAAACATGGGCGAGATGATCGAGACGCCGCGGGTCCTCTTCAAGCTCGGCACCACCCTGCTGATCGCCGTGACAGCCACCCGCCTCGCCTTCCGGATCGGCAAACCGGGCGTCTCGCTGCGCTCGGCGGCCCTGACGCTCATCCTGCCGCTGGCGGTTCTGATTGCCGGCATCGTGACCGAACTCCTCGTTGTGCCGCAAGCGAACTGGGCAAGCAGCATGGAGGGGCATTTCTCCGCCTTCTGCCTGTTCTACGTGCCGACCCTTTCGATCGCGCCGCTTGCCGCCATCCTCTATTCGGTCCGCCAGGGCGCCCCTGAAAATCCGGGCACGGCGGGTGCGGTGGCAGGTCTTGCCGCCGGCGGCATTGCGGCCGCCATCTATGCCTGGCACTGCCCCGACGACAGCCCGCTGTTTCTGGCGACATGGTATTCGATCGGCATCCTGGTCGCGACGGCAGCCGGATTCCTGCTGGGCAGAAAAATCCTCCGCTGGTAGCGACGCACGGCTCTAACGCGTCCGCTTGCCCGTCAGCGCCTGCCAGGCGAGCCGCAGCGTATCGAGGCGGGAGCGAATGCGCTCCTGTTGCGGGATGGCCAGCCGGTTGCGAAAATCGGCAAGCGCCTGGGCTTCAAGCCTGCTTCCGAGTTTTTCCGGCAGATGCGGCACGGGTGCGCCCGTCAGCCGGTCGATCACAGTCCAGTCGTCGCCGTTCCGGCGCTCGATGTCGTAACGGTTCATTGCGGTCAGGATATCTCTAAATTAGGGGTGTGGATGACAAGAAAGCGGTTTTCCCAGCGACATGCAATCGGCAAAATGTGAGTGAACGTCAGAAAATACGCTCATGGTCAAAATTGCGTTGCCAAAGCCGGTGGGTCATGCGTTCGGTTCCGCCGTTCTCGTCTTGCCGAGGCGCTTGCGCACCTTTGCGGGCCTGGCCTTCAATTCGGCCTCAGCATAGTTCAAATCCATGAGAGGCAGCGGCTTGGCGTTGATCGTGGCGATCTCGGCCTCGAGCGTGTTCAGACCCACGATGATCTCGTCGAACATTCTTGCTTCCCCATGTCTTGCTTCCATGCGTCTTGGTTCCATGCGCCCGTCCTCCCCTACGGTTCACTTCGCAGGCGCTACGGTAGCATCCGACAAAATGGCGGGCCAATCCCACATTGGAGCTAACCCGAATGAACCTCATTTACCGTCTTTTCGCCATCGCCGCGACATGCATTGATAGCAATACGGACTTAAGATGCTTTGAGCGTTGGGAAACCAATTCCTGGAGGATACCATGCACGAGATGACCCCATCGGAAATGCTGAGAGATCCGCTGATCCGCCAGATGCTTCGCGCCGACAAGATCAGCCTGGCATCCTTTGCGGCCCTGCTCGACGCTGCCGCCCGTCAGCACGCCCATCCTGCAAACGACAGCAGCTTTGCGACGTCGAAGATGCCGGATACCTGGAGCGTCGATGCCGCGGCCTATATCTGATCGACCGTTTTTTGCCGATGCCCGTCCGACTCCGGGCACCCCTGAGGCCCGCTCCCAAGTGAGCGGGTCCTTTTTATTTGCGAAGGCGCAAGCCCCGAAAGGCTCCTTGAAATCCGCCGATTTGTCTCGAACGCCTGATGATGAAGGCGGCAGGCCCTCATGCACGCCTGCCGCCTCCCACCTCCGAGCGTCCGCCGCCCAGCGCTCCAGGAGGGAGGGCCACCATAGCCCGGCATTGTGGCCTTTCGGGCAGTTTGCCCCGAAGATATTCCCGGTGTCGTCTGGCAGTCACATCACCCAACTGGAGCAGGCCGATTGCTTTCGGGCATATGTCGTTGAAAGCGTTGGAGGAGATCGGGCCGCCCCTGTGGATAAGCTGTGGAAACCCTGTGGATTGCAGGCCGCATGCGGGCACAGTCCGGCACCGGGCGTTGCCATTTCGTTCCAAATGCGGTCTTCTGAACCTGCCTGCCATCGGCCTCCGCCGCAACTGACGCCGATGCAGCCACAGGGCGCTCCGACATCAGGTCGTAGAGCGCCCTTTCTTTTGCCCGCGGCAAATAAGTCACGTGCTCAACATTCACGCATTCCGCAATTCCGAATTTCATAATTCACGCGTATAGTGTGTTGGAGGGTCTCAATCTCCGTGCCTTGAGGGGTCGAGGACAATGAACTGGAACACGTCATCGGCATTCGCGCCGGTCGGGCTGGTTTTGCGCGGTCGGGAAACGCACACCGTCGTGCGTACGCTCGGCGACGCCGCATACCTGCTGATCCGGGACTGGCCTTTCGATGATGGCGAGGAATATATGATCGCCGTCAAAGCCTGCATCGACGCCATCTGTGGAGACGTTGCCCCGGAGCAATTCCGGGAAGCGTTTTTGCGCGCCGCAGACGAAGCGGGCATCGCCGCGCTGACCATTGTTCATTGATCGGCGTCCATTGATGGGCGTCCATTGAGGCAAAAGACATAGACCGCATTGATTTTCTCGGCAAAACCGTCATCTGCTGCCGGCGCGGCAATGACGCGCGCAGGTTCGACGATCCGAGAAGCAATGAAGACAGCAGCAATCATCGGCCCAATCGCCTGCATGGCCTTCGCGGGGGCAGCTGTTGCGCAGTCGAGTGTTACTACCTCCCTGCCACGACCGGATTACGTCGCCGTCATGCAGGCGCTCGACAAGGACGGCAAGAAAGTCGATCCGACCGTCACGATTGTTCATCACGACGGCATATTTCTGAGCGAGACGCTGCGAGGTGGACGGGCCAGCATCGGCTTCGGACCGGATGAGACGAAGCCGGTCCTGCGCTGGAGCAGGCAGGCGGACGGTGAGATCACCTATCTCGAGCTTCTCCTTCGCGACCGGAAACCAGATGCCACGAAGATAGAAACGCCTCAACCGCTCCAGAAGGTCTCGACCATTGCCGGCGAGCACTGCACATGGCGCGAAACGGCGAGTAAATCGCCCTCGCCCGGGACATTCATAGCGCGGGAGCAGAACTGCGTCACCGAGGACGGCATCGTCATCGAAACAAGGCTGCTCGCTCCGAATGACGTGCCGATCTATCACACCCGCCTCGCCAGCCTCGACCGCCGCGCCATCGCCCCCGCGGAGATCTACCCGCCATCGGAAATACTGACATCGGAATTCTGGCTGCGGCCGCTCCGCAGCCAGAATGCCGATCCTTCCCAACCCGATTTCGACATCACGCTGGAGACCGTCGGCGGCTCGACGATCCGCCTGTTGCGCCATTATCCCTGGCATTATCGGGAGCAACGGGACCGTGGCGGCTCCCTTCGCATCACGATCTGGAACAAGCTCGAAGCGCAAGGCATCTCCTACCAGCAGGCAGGCGGCTATCGCAGGCTCACGGCCGGGCGTCCGGCAGACGATGGCTCTGCCCCTTTCAAATTCAATGACACAACCGGGAGGGTTTCGCTCGGTAAGGCCGAAACAATCCAGGGCGAGAGCTGCGAGTGGTTTGATCTGATGCCTGGAATTCAGGACGTCGGACACAGGGAGTGCCTCACAGGCGACGGGCTGCCGCTCAAGCTGGACATCAGCGCAATGAATTTGGCCTTCCCCTACACCGCCACATCATTCCGCCGTCGCCCTGTCGCTCTCTCGGAGATGCGCTTGCCAGCCGAAGCCTTTTCGCTGGACGAATGGGGATTGCCTGCGGTGCGGTAGCGCCTATAGCGCTCCCGCATGTTAAATGCTTCTGCCCAAGCCCTTGGGCAAGAAAGACTTTTCTCTTTCAACAAAACGAGTCATTCACCGCACAGACGCGCGGTGGCTGGACTCCTGTGACATCCCTCGCGCCAACACCAGGACACAGGAATGAGCGAGAAAAAGATACGCCCTGCCCTAACATCACAGCGAAGCCCCGTAAAAATCGCCTTGCATCCGAGCGACAGCATAAAGACATAGGAAATATGCATACCCGGTGTCGCAATCAGCCCGGCACTTTCGTCTTAAGGTAGAACTCCTTCTTTCAGACATGGATATAGGAACACCATGACCAGTGAACCCTTGCTTTCAGAGATCGAAGAACAGGCCGAACTGCCGGTCGAAGACCATAGTGCCCGCAACAGGCTGGTGATCGGCCTGCTGCTCGTCTCCGCCTTCGTGGTCATCCTCAACGAAACCATCATGGGCGTGGCGATCCCGCACCTGATGGCCGATCTGAAAATTCCGGCAAGCTCCGCCCAATGGCTGACCTCGGCCTTCATGCTGACCATGGCCACCGTCATCCCCGTGACAGGCTATCTCCTGCAGCGGCTGAACACGCGTCCGGTCTTCATCCTCGCCATGTCGCTCTTTTCCGCCGGCACGCTGGTCTCTGCCCTTGCCCCCGGCTTCCCCATGCTGGTCGTCGGCCGCATCGTCCAGGCCTCTGGCACGGCGATCATGATGCCGCTGCTGATGACGACGATCATGAACCTCGTGCCGCCGCATTCGCGCGGCAAGACGATGGGCAATATCTCGATCGTCATATCCGTGGCGCCCGCTATCGGCCCGACGATCTCAGGCCTCATCCTCTCCTCGCTCGACTGGCGCTGGCTCTTCCTGCTGGTGCTGCCGATCGCGCTTGCGGCTCTCGCGCTCGGCGCCTCGAAAATCGAAAACGTCACCGTGCCGTCGAAGGCGCCGCTCGATGTTATCTCGGTCGTACTCTCGGCCATCGGCTTCGGCAGTTTCGTCTTCGGCATCAGCGAGCTCGGTGCGCCCGAAGCGGGTGCGACGCCGCTCGATCCCCGCCTCATGCTCGTCGCCGGTGCCGCCGTCATCGCCATCTTCATCTGGCGGCAGCTTCATCTCCAGAAGCACGAGCGGGCGCTGCTGGACCTGCGCACCCTGCAGACGAAGACCTTCACGATCGCAGCGGGCATGATGGCGATCCTGATGATGTCGATGTTCGGCGTCTTCATCCTGTTGCCGATCTATCTTCTGTCCGTGCTCGGCCAGACGACGCTCACGACCGGTCTGCTGCTTCTGCCCGGCGGCCTGATCATGGGCCTCTGCGCCCCCTTCGTCGGCAGGCTTTTCGACCGCTACGGCCCTGCCCGCCTTGTCATCCCCGGCGCCATCCTGTTCAGCGGCGTGATGTGGAGCCTGACCTTCATCTCCACGACGACTCCGGTCTGGGTGGTGCTTGCTATCCACATCGTGCTCAGCGTCGGCCTTGCCCTGATGTTCACGCCGCTCTTCACCGTCAGCCTCGGCTCGCTGCCGCCGAAACTCTATTCCCATGGCAGCGCCATCATCGGCACCACCCAGCAGGTCGCCGGCGCCGCCGGCACCACGCTCTACGTCGCCATCATGACCTGGCGCGCAGGTATCCTGACTCAAGGGGAGGCAGACGCCGCAACGGCAGCCGTCGGCGGCATGCAGTCCGCCTTCTTCGTCGGTGCGCTGATTTCGCTGGCGGCCGTGGTGGCGTCCTTCTACGTGCGCCGCCCACCCGGCCAGCCCGAGGGACAGCCGATGGGCGGGCATTGAACGCTTCTCACGAGTGCCTACCGCGCATAATAGCCAGGCTGATCGAGATCGTCGATGAGGCTGCGATAAGTCGGCTGCCAGCCGAGCAACCAGCGTGTATGGGCGCTGGAAGCCGCCATGTTCGTCGCCGCCATATTGGCAAACCAGCCGAAGTGTTCGTGAGGGCGAGACTCCACCGGCAGGCCGAGCTGGCGTCCGATCACCTCGGCGATCTGCCGGAACGGCACTGCCTCATCGGCGACTGCATGATAGGCCGCTTCGGTCACGCCGCTTTCCAACGCCAGACGGTAGAGGCGGGCCGCATCCAGCCGGTGCACACCCGACCAGCAATTCCTTCCATCATCCGGATAGGCGGACACGCCGGTCTCACGAGCAATGCGCACCAGTATCGGGATGAAGCCATGGTCGCCGATGCCGTGTACGCTCGGGGCAAGCCGCATCGTGGCCGCGCGTATCCCCTGCCCGGCAAGCGCGCGGGCGGCAGCTTCCGATTTGCGAGGCGATGCCGGGTTCGGCAGGTCCGCTTCCTTTGCACCCAGCGGAAAGCCCAACAGGCCGGATGTGACGATGAGCGGACGATCCGATCCGGCAAGAGCGTTTCCGAGCGCATGGATGGCGCGCTCGTCCTGCGCCGCATTGTCGAGAAATTTCGAGAAGTCATGGTTGAAGGCGGTATGGATCACGGCATCGGCCTTGGAGGCGGTATCGCTAAGAAGGTCGAGGTCATCGAGCGATCCCGGAACGAGCTTTGCGCCGATGATCGCAATGGCCTTTGCTTTTGCGATCGAGCGGACAAGCCCGCTGACCTTGTGACCGGCGCGGATCAGCTCCTCGACGATGGCGGTGCCGACCCAGCCGGTCGCACCCGTTACGAATATGTGCATTGCTGCGATCTCCATTGCCGGGCGCCCATCGGGCAGCCCTGTTTTAAGTTGGGGTGGTTGTGCGGGAACTAGTCGAAGTCAGGCCACGCGAATCGACAGCTCGATGTCGTCGGCAAACGACGTGGACATGTATTCGCCTGCGGGCGAACGGACATGGTCGAGATATTGGGGGCAGTAATCGGCATCGTCGGCAATGACGAGCGCGCCGGGCCGAAGCCGGCCTTCGACCAGCGCCAGTACCTCCGGATAGAGCGACTTCGCTCCGTCAAGCAGAAGCAGGTCGATACTATCTGGAAGATCGGTGCTCAATGTCTGGAGCGCGTCGCCTTCGCGGATCTCGACGAGATCGGCAAGGCCGCCTTCGGTAAGGTTCTGGCGAGCCCGCGCGACCTTCGAAACCTCGAATTCGCTGCTGATCAGCCGCCCGCCGCCATTGTCGCGAAGGGCAGCGGCAAGATAGAGCGTCGAAATGCCGAAGGACGTGCCGAATTCGACGATGGTCCTGGCATTGGTGCTGCGCGCCAGCATGTAGAGCAGCTCTCCGGTCTGGCGCGAAACGGGCAGCCACAAGTCTTTCGTGCGTTCGTAGAAATCGAGATATTCGGTCTTGCTATGCATGAGCCGCTCCCGCTCATCGGGGGAGAGCGCGGCCATGGCCGGGCTGGTGGCCTTGTCGGCCTCGGCAAACAGCTGATCGAGAAGTGGCGCGAGCGGTGCGCTTGCGAGGGTGTTCATCAGAGAAATCCTTCAATTCGGATGGCTTGCTTTCGAACTGAAAAATACGAATAATCCGTCGCATTCGCTAATCGCATTTGCGGAGGGCCGGTATGGCCGATCGTCCAACCCACGGAATTTATGCAAGAAAATCGCCGAGACAGGCGCGCTCGAACGAGCTCGTAAACGCCATTCTGCAAGCCGCCGTTCAGGTTTTGGCGCAGGAAGGTGCGCAGCGTTTCACCACCGCCCGGGTGGCTGAAAGGGCGGGCGTCAGCGTCGGCTCGCTCTATCAATATTTCCCCAACAAGGCCGCCATCCTGTTCCGGCTGCAGAGCGACGAATGGCGGCAGACCTCGCATCTGCTGGGCGAAGTCCTTGGTGACGAGGCCCATCCACCGCTCGAGCGGCTACGGTCGCTCGTCCACGCCTTCATTCGCTCCGAATGCGAGGAAGCCGCCGTCCGCGTCGCGCTGAACGATGCCGCACCCCTTTATCGCGACGCCCCGGAAGCGCAGCAGGCACGGGGCGCCGCCGACGCCATTATCGAGCAGTTCATGCGGGAAGCGCTGCCCGATGTCTCGGACGCAATCCGGACCATGGTCGGAGACCTGATCATGACGACAATGAGCACGGTCGGAAAGGAATTTTCCGAGGCAGCGCATGACGAAAGCGAAATCTCAGCCTTCGCAGACGCGATGGCCGACATGTTCTGCGCCTACCTCCGCAGCCTTAGCTAACTGTTGAGGCCGCTCAACGGCTTAGTGATACGTCACAACCGGATCGAACATCCTTTGCAGGAACGAGCGCTGCGCCTCCTGCGCATATTCCCGGGGAATGTCGTGCCCGCATTCGAAGACATGGAGCATGACCGACACGCCTGCGTCGGACAGCGCATCGGAGAACAGTTCGGCTTGGGCAACGGGAGCACGCTCATCGAGCCTTCCGTGCAGCAACAAGGTTTCTGCCCGGATTTTCGGTGCATGATGCAGGGCAGAGCGGGCCAGGAAGGCTTCGTTCGACAGGCCGGATTCCTGCTCGATCGCCCACCGCAAGCCTTTCGAACTGGCCTCGTAGGCAGCCTTGAGGTCATAGACCCCGCTGCGCAGGATGACGGCTCTGAGATCAGGAACCTGGGCTGCGACCATGGCCGAGGCGACCGCTCCCCGGCTGTTGCCATAGAGAACGATACGATCAGGGTCGACGCAAGGCTGTTCCCGCAGGAAGGAGAGAGCGGCCATGATCGCCCGCTGGGTATTGGGGCCGCAGAAATCGGCCGGTCCATCCGAAGTCCCGAAGCCCGGCTGCGAGACCGCCGCCGCGGTGATATTCAGACGGGAACAGAAGCGAAGCAGCGTGCCGGTATCGACGGCCTCTTTCGCGCCGATGAGGCGGCCGCCCTGATTTCCGTGGACAAACAGGATGGCGCCTGCAGGCGCTTGGCTCTCGGGCTGAGCTTGAAAAAGCTCTACACTTGCCCCGTCACCCCTGTCGATGAGATGGCGTGTCACATCAGGCATTTTCACCCTCGCATTCACGTCCAATGGTGAGACAAGACCGGAGGCGGACCTCACCACTGAGGCCGCCGGCCGCTCCGCCCGGCGAAACTCGCATATGCAGACCAGCAAGTCTCCCATAAATTTCCTCGGGATTTGTCGGCATGCTGTCGCTTGCTTCGTCCTCAGGCCGAGATCCAGCCCTGATGGCGCGGACCACCAAGAGGAGAGACACCCATGAGAAAGATCATCGCTTCCACATTCGTCAGCCTCGACGGAGTCATGCAGGCACCCGGCGGCCCTGACGAGGACCCCGTCAACGGTTTCAGGTTTGGTGGCTGGGTATTCCCCTATGCTGACGACACGATGGGATCCGTGATCGGCGAGCTCTTCGCAAAGCCCTTCGCGCTGCTGCTCGGCCGCAGGACCTACGACATCTTCGCCGCCTACTGGCCCTATC
Source organism: Rhizobium sp. 01T437 (assembly GCF_056398505.1). NCBI lineage: Bacteria > Pseudomonadati > Pseudomonadota > Alphaproteobacteria > Hyphomicrobiales > Rhizobiaceae > Rhizobium > Rhizobium sp. 01T437. The sequence continues at coordinate 304,130 of NZ_JBFTPM010000007.1, read as the reverse complement.
AGGACGACGACATCGCCAAGGCCTTCAATCCCGCTGTGAAATATGTCGCGACGCATCGGCCTGAAACCCTCACCTGGCAGAATTCGCAATCGCTTGGACCGGACATCGTCGCGGCACTACGCAAGATCAAACAGGAGGACGGGCCGGACCTGCTCATCCAGGGATCGGGCAATCTCATCCAGACCCTGCTTGCCAACGAGCTGATCGACGAAATGACCGTGCTGACCTTCCCGTTGCTCCTCGGCAAGGGAAAGCGGCTGTTCGAGGGCGGCGCTGCGCCGGGCGCTCTCAGGCTCACGAGATCGGTGGTGTCGAGCACCGGCATCGTCGTCGCGACCTATGAGCGAAACGGCGCAGTCCAGACGGGCTCGTTCGTGTCAGATCAACCGTCTGAGGCCGAGCTCGAACGCCGCCGGACCTGGCAGTAGCCGTGCTGCCAGCGGCAGGACAAAACGCTGGAGGTGACGGGGTCAGGTCCACACCAGCGTCGTGACCGTCAGCAGGCGCTCTGCCGATGACAGTCATTCGCGCGCGACGCATTGTCCTCGATGGGCCCTGAATTGTTCAATCAGACGTCCCACCTTCGCGAAAAACGAGTTCCAGCAGAATGCCGCCAGGTGTGCGCACGAAGAGGCGCCGTTCGCCGAGTTCGACGAGATCCATGGTGGAATAGGGAATTTCGTTCCTGTCGAGCTTCTGCCGGAAGGCCTCATAGCCTTCGAGGCGGAAGCCGATATGGTCGATTGTCTCTGCGTCCCGGCCGACGGCTCTGCCGCCGCCCGGGATGAGATGCACGACCGGCCCATCACCACTGTAGAGCCAGTAGCCGGCAAAGCCGAAATCCGGACGGTAGCCGACCGTCAGCCCCAGCAGATCCTGCAGGAACTTCCTTGTCCCTTCCAGATCCGCCGTGCGTAACGTCACATGGTCGAGCTGCATGGCATCACCCGATCGCCCCACCGCCATCGACACGCACCGTCGAGCCGGTGGCAAAGGGCGTCACCATCAGGAAGAGCACGGCATTGGCAATATCGGAGGGCTGGCCGACCGTCTTTGCCGGCAGGCTGCCCGCGACGCGCTCGAACATCGCATTGCGGTTGCTCTCATCCATCTTCGACCAGAGCGGCGTGTCGATCATTCCAGGCGAAACCGCATTGACCCTGACCGGTGACAATTCCAGCGCCAGCCCCCGCGCCAGCGATTCCAGCGCCGCATTGATCGCCCCCTGCAGCACCGACGAAGCAGACGGGCGCTCGCTGAGGAAGCCGGAAATGAAGGTCAGCGTGCCGCGCTCGGCAAGGCGGGCAGCGCGTGCAACGCGATAGGCACCCCAGAACTTGCTGTCCATGGCACGGGCCGCATCATCGAGCGGAAGCTTGCGTACCGGCCCGCTCGCCGTCTGGGCAGCGGAGACGACGATATGATCCCAGGCGGCGTGAGCGGCAAAGAATGCCTCGACGCTGGCATTGTCGCCCGTATCCAGAACCGCCGTCTCGACCTTCTCACTGATCGACCGGGCTGCTTCAGCAAGCTTGTCGGCAGAGCGCGAGGCAATCGTCACCTCTGCACCCGCAGTAGCAGCCTGTTGCGCGACGGCAAGGCCGATGCCGGAGCTTCCGCCGACGACGAGAACGCGTTGTTTGGCCAGTGATATCATCTGCTCTCTCCAGTTTGCGGCGATCCCGCCGTGGTTTCGATGAGGAGAAGCTAGCGCGACAATGCTCTTGCCGGAATGGGTATTGTTGTCGAGTATCTCTTGCGATATCAGCAAGAATATGAGCGACAATTTCCTCGACATGCTCGTCTTCGTGCGCGTGGTTCAGGCCGGCAGTCTCTCAGGCGCGGCCCGCGAGCTGAACTTCTCGCTGACCGTCGTCAGCCGCAAGCTGTCACGACTGGAAGAGAGGCTGGGCGTCCGTCTCGTCAACAGAACGACACGCTCCCTGTCTCTCACCGAAGAAGGCGTGCGCTTCTACGAACGCTGCACAAAAATCCTCACCGAGATCGACGATGCCGAAACCGAGGCGACGAGCGGCAGGGATACGGCAAGCGGCCTTTTGAAAGTAACCGCCACCTATGCCTTCGGCCGCCGCTGGCTGGCGCCGATCCTGCATGAATTCCAGCAGGCCCATCCCGATCTCACCGTCCATCTCGATACCGAGGATGGCCTGGTGAACATCGTCGAGGCCGGCTACGATCTCGCGGTTCGTTTCGGCGCGCTGTCCGATTCCAGCCTGATCGCCCGACAGATCGCCCCCAACCGTCGTGTCATCTGCGCCTCCCCCACCTATCTCGATCGCCGCGGCCGTCCCGAGACGATCGACGATCTGCTCACCCACGACGTCATCGCCTTCGGAGACCCGCCCAACACGCACTGGATCTTTGCGGATGGGCGCAGTGCCAATGTCACAGCCAGGCTCACCACCAACAATGGCGAGCTCGCGCATCGCTGGGCGCTGCTCGGCGCCGGGCTCGTGCTGAAGTCGATCTGGGATGTGAAGGACGATATCGACAGCGGCGCGTTGGAACTCGTTTTGCCGGAGGCGAAACTGCCCGCCGCCCCGATCCACGTCGTCTTCCCTCACAGCCGGTTGGCCGCAGCCAAAGTCCGCCTCTGCATCGATTTCCTGTCGCAGCGGCTGCGCAAGGCATCGCCGGCAGAAGTGTCGACGGATCACGGCTGATCTGTCGAAAAAGTGATTTCGTTCCAACCACTTCTGCCTTATGTGGGCTTGCCAGACGCAGGGAATGCCCATCTTCTGCCCGATTGTTGGCGCTTTAGTCAGCCAATGCCCCCACACAGACTGCCCGCACGCGCTGGCCCCAAGACTGCGCGGCGAGACAGTGTTTCAATCAGGTTTCAAGGACGCCAGAATGCCGCTGAAAACATCTTCCCGCTGGATTGCACCGCTCGCCGGTCTGCTGGCGCTCTCGGGAAGTGCAATTGCCGTGCGTGCCGAGCCGCTGCCGGCGCCGCCCGTCACGCAGGCCAGCCCGAAGCCCAACTATACGGTTCCGGCCCGCCGCCCTGCCCATATCGTCCGGCAGGATACGGGCGCGTCGCTGTCGGCGCTCTTTGATTCAGTCAGCGGAAATCAGGCCAAGGTGCTGAATGAAATGGGCGGCCTGACTGTTTCGATGAATAACGACATCGCCGATGCGGTCGAGGCCTATTACGCCCAGCCGAAGGCAAAGCTCATCTGGGTCGATGGCAAGGGACCGACCCCCAAGGCCGCACAGGCGCTCAGCCTTCTGAAGCAGGCTGACGACTGGGGATTGAATGCCGGCGACTATGCCGTTGCTCCTCCCCAAGGATCGGACCGCGCGAGAGCATTGGCCGAGTTCGAAGCCTCCCTCTCAGCCAAGATGCTGATGTTCCTGCAGGATAATTTCCGGGGTCGCATCGATCCCAACAAGCTGTCGAACTACTATGACTTCAAGCGCAAGCCGGTCGATCTGAAGGGCACGCTCGCCCAGCTCGCGGCCACGCCTGATCTGATGGTGGTCTTCGACCGCCTGCTGCCGAGCAATCCGAAATTCGCCCAGCTCGCGGCCGAACTGCACTACCTGCGCACGTCAGGCCAGGGCGGCGATAGCGCCGCCAACATCAACAAGGTGATCGTGGCCATGGAGGAAATGCGCTGGCTGCCGCAGGAATTCCCCGAGCGCTACGTCTTCATCAACCAGCCGGCCTACATGGCCTACTATTATGAAAACAGCACGCTGACGCTGTCGATGAAGGCCGTGATCGGCCAGCAGGACCACCAGACGAATTTCTTCGACGCCTCGATCAAGACGGTGGAATTCAACCCTGACTGGGGCGTGCCGCAATCGATCATCCGCAACGAGATGCTGCCGCACCTGAAGCGCGATCCTGCCTACCTGGACAAGGAAGGCTACGTGGTTTCGGTCAAGGGCAAGACCATGCCGTCCGCCAAGGTCGACTGGTCGCAGCCGCTCGAAAATATCGGCGTCGTCCAGCCGCCGGGTGCTGACAACGCGCTCGGCCAGCTGAAGATCCTCTTCCCGAATTCGCACGACATCTACATGCACGACACCCCGGCACGCGGTAAATTCGCCTCGCAGGACCGCATGTTCAGCCATGGCTGCGTGCGTCTGGAAAACCCGAAGGCGATGGCCGCCGCTGTCCTGAAGACCTCGGTCGAGTTCGTCGATCAGCAGATCGCGGACGGCGCAAAGAAGGACATGCCGGTTCCCGAACAGGTTCCGGTCTACGTCTCCTATTTCACCGCATGGCCGACGGATGATGGCGTGGTCCACTATTTCGACGACATCTACGGCCGTGATGCCGAGACCTTGACGGCGATTTCGGCAACAACTGCGAGCCGCGCTCAATCGTAAGTCAGGCGGGGCCATCACAGCCCCGCCCTCCATCGGCAACTTGCCTCCCCTCCATCGATACTCCCCTCGTCGCGGCCGACAATCATCGGCCGCCGCGCTCGCGATCATCTTCGGCGTCGAGGGATAGCCTGCCTCTTACCGCTTATTGCCGACAACACCCTCACCTGTGCGGCGCCTGGAAACTGTGGCATAACTAGCCGATGGCGATACATGTCTTGGCAGTCCATCGTGATACTGTCGGGACGGAACAGGCCGCAGGCGGTTCGCTTGCAGGAGCCTATTCCGTAGGGGTCCTCTGCTGGCTCTTGTCAGCCGGCGTCTACATCGCAGCCAAATGGGTCTCCACCGAAATGCCGCCCTGGGCGCTCTGCTTCTGGCGCGTGCTCATCGCCTTTGCGATCCTGCTGCCGATCGTGCGCCACCATTACGGCGACATGCTTGCGCTGATGCGGGCGCGCGGCCTGGAACTGCTTTTCATCGGCGGCGTGGGCCTGGCCATCTGCCAGGGCCTCATCTTCGTCGGCCTCGAACATGCCGACGCCACCACCGCCGGCATCATCATCGCGCTGATCCCGATCATCACCATGATCCTCGCCCGTCTGATGCTGTCAGAGCCAATGGGAAGCTGGCAGGTGGCCGGCTCGGTCCTCGCCTTCCTCGGCATCGTCGTCATCATCGTCAAGGGCAGCCCGGAAGCGCTGCTGCGCCTCGATCTCAATCCCGGCGAACTCTGGATCGTCGCCGGCGCCTTCTGTTTCAGCCTCTATACGGTGCTGCTGCGCCGGGCGAAATTCGATCTGAACCGCCTCGCGCTGCTCGTCCTGCTGCTGGGCTTCGCCGCGCTGACGGCGCTGCCCTTCTATCTCTACGAGCTCGCCTCCGACGAACGCTCGACGCTGAACATGAGCGGCCTCATCGCGCTCGCCTATATCGCGATCCCTGGCGGCGCGGTCATGTATTACCTCTTCAATCGCAGCATCGAGGCGCTCGGTGCCGCCCGCGCCGGCGTCCTCCTCTACATCCAGACGATCTTCATCGCCGTGCTCGCCTATTTCATCCTCGGCGAGAAATTGCAGCGCTACCACCTCGAAGGTGCGGCCCTCATCATCGCCGGGTTGCTGCTCATCATCCTGCTGAAGTCGAAGGCGAAGACCGCGGGAGCCTGAAGGCGCGCGGCGAGGATCAAGGCACTCAGCCCTTCACACCTGCCCCATAACGCAGCCCATCCACCAAGAGCGCAATCATCCGCCGCGTCGCCGCCGGATCATCTCCCTGCCCGAGATTGGAAAGCTGCGCGCCGGCGCGGATGAGTTCGCTTGCCTCCACGTCGCCGCGTGCCGCCCCCACTGCAACAGCCCTGTCCAGCAGCCCCTGCAGGGCCGGGATCATGCGCTGGTCGAAATAGGCCGGCAGCGCCTGATAGGCGGGGTCGCCGGAATGCAGCGCACCGGCAAGGCCGCGCTTGGCCATGATGAAATCCGCAAACCGCTGCATCCAGAGCGACAGCGCCTCGCCAGGTTCATGCTCTGCGGCGAGCCTTGCTGCCGCATCGGCACAGGCATCCACCTCGTTGCGCATGACCGCCTTGATGAGATCCGAGCGCTGCGGAAAATGGCGATAGACCGTGCCGACGCCGACACCCGCCTTTTCCGCAATTTCGCGCACCGGCGCATCCACGCCAGAGGTGGCAAACACATCCAGTGCCGCTTTCAGCAGCAGATCGAGGTTGCGCCGCGCATCCGCCCGTACCGGCCTTTCATGGCCGCTATCAGCCTCACGCGCCTCGCCCGGGCTGTCCATCCCGTCAGTCACATCAACACCTCTTGCAAAACGGAACATTGTTCCGTATAAACGGAACCGCGTTCCGGATGCGCTGTTATAACCTGTTCAACAGGACTTTGCCAGATTCCAATCATGCCCGCGAGGGCATGGCCAGATTAAAGGAAACGAAGATGAAATACCGTCCCCTTGGCCGCACCGGCATCAAGGTCAGCCCCTATTGCCTTGGCGCCATGATGTTCGGCGCCATCGGCAATGCCGATCATGACGACTCCACCCGCATCATCCACAAAGCGCTCGATACCGGCATCAACTTCATCGACACCGCCGACATGTATAGCCACGGTGAATCCGAAGAGATCGTCGGCAAGGCGCTGAAGGGCCGGCGCGACAACGTCGTGCTCGCCACCAAATGCTTCATCCCGATGGGCCAGGATCCGAACCAGCAGGGCAGTTCGCGCCGCTGGATCTACCGCGCGGTGGAAGATTCGCTCCGCCGCCTGCAGACCGATTATATCGATCTCTTCCAGATGCACCGCCCGGCGCCCGATACCGATATCGAGGAAACACTCTCGGCCCTCACGGACCTGATGCGCGCAGGCAAGATCCGCGCCATCGGCTCCTCCACCTTCCCCGCCTCCGATATCATCGAGGCGCAATGGGTCGCCGAAAAGCGTAGCCTCGCCCGCTTCCGCACCGAGCAGCCGCCCTACTCCATCCTCCATCGCGGCATCGAGCGCGAAGTCCTGCCGACCCTGGAACGTTATGGCATGGGTGCACTGGTCTGGAGCCCGCTCGCCATGGGCATGCTGACCGGCCGCTACCGCCGAGGTGCGGCCCAGCCTGACAGCACCCGCGCTGCCTATTTCCCCAAGCAGATGTCGAACGAAAACAGCCTCGATGCCGTCGAGCAGCTCATTCCCTTGGCAGAGTCGGCAGGCATCAAGCTCACCCACATGGCGCTCGCCTTCGTCACCACCCATCCGGGCGTGACCTCGGCGATCCTCGGCCCGCGCACCATGGAACAGCTAGATGATCTCCTGGCCGGCAGCGAAGTGCGCCTGACCGACGAAATCCTCGACGCGATCGACGCCATTGTCCCGCCCGGCACTGAAACTGGCCCGCTCGAAGCCAATTACCAGACCCCGGCCATCAAGACCGCCAGCCTGCGCCGCCGCCCGCTTTCCGAGCGCTCGGCCGCCTGACAAACCTGCGAAGGCTCCGCTATTCCAGCGGGGCCTTCAGCACATCGGCAATATGGTCGAGAACGAGGCCGGGATTAGGTCGCGGCTGATTAAAGGTCCGCGGCAGGCAATTGCTGCAGACTGCGTTGCGCCTCTTCCACCTCGACGGCGAGCTCTTCCAGAAGCTCGTCCCACATATCGAGCGCCCGCAGCCCGTCACGCGTGCGGAACAGATAGTCGGCCGAGCTGCCGATGCTGCCTGCGGCCGTCGCAAGCCGCTGAACGGTCGCTTCCCTGGAAAGGCCGCCGGCATAGGTGTTTGCCAGCGGATCCATGGTGAAAGCGATGCCGCTTCCAAAACGGGCGCCCTCTTCATCAAGCAAATCGACCCAGCGCGGAATATAGGCCTCGGCCACCATCTCCCGTCGCCACAAAATCTCCAGTTCGTGCCCGACATCGTCTTCTTCCAGACGCAAAGCCACGCCGTCGCAGGCGCCGCCCGCGTCCAGCCCGAGCACGAGGCCCGGATTGTCGGGCGAGCCGCGCCCGGAGACGGTGGCAAGGCAGAAGGACCGGCGCCAGCCCTCGATGCGGGCTTTCCGGCTTTCGACGCTCAGAATGATCGGATTCCAGATCAGCGAGCCATAGGCGAAAATCCAGACATCGCCTTCCGGCCGCTCGGCAAGCATTGATGCGAGCGATGCCCGCCGCTCCTCGTCGCTCAAAAGCCGGAGCGTCGGCGCCTCCCCGGCAATCAGGTCAGCGAAAGTGCCGCTCAGCAGCAGTTCGCGCGACAGGATTTCCTCGCCGCAGCAGGCGATCGCATCCGAGCTTTTCTTGTTGATGGTCATGACACTCCAATTCCCGGCCATGGACATCAGCAATGGCCCCCGCTTTGCCGCCATCATCCACGCCTTGGGCGCGGGATAAAGCCCGCCGGCGCAGACACAGTGTCTCCACAACCGGAACAATCGGAGCCATCTTTGCCCTCCCTCTTCCCGTCACAAAGATCAGCACCACATCGCAATGGAAGACACCCCGGGAAATGGGAGCCCGACATGAGCGAATTCGGCCGTCTGCTCGGCGCCGGCAAGGAAGCGGAAGTCTATGAACATGGCACGCTGGCGCTGAAGCTCTACAGGCCCGGCCGCCCGAAAGCCCCGGCCTTCCGTGAGGCCGCCAATCTGGCGGTCGTCGAGCGGCTCTCGCTGCCCGCACCCAGGGTCCACGTCGTCGGCGATTATCACGGCCGCTGGGGCCTGCTGATGGATCGCGCGCCGGGCTTAAGCCTTGCCGACGAGATGACGCCGGAGCCGCCGCTCTCTGCCATCAAGGAGATGGCAGAGCTTCAACTGCGCCTGCACCACGAGCCCGGCACCGGCCTCCCTTCACTGAAAGCAAGGCTGTCGGCCAATATCGAGCATGCGGAGGATCTGCCGCACAGTTTGCGCGAGCGTCTGCTTTTCGCGCTCGCCGCTCTCCCCGATGGGGACAAGGTCTGCCATGGCGATTTCCATCCCTGGAATATTCTTGGTTCCGGCCCCGACGTCATGATCATCGACTGGCTGGACGCCTGCAGCGGCAGCCCGGCCGCCGATGTCTGCCGCACCTATCTACTGCTGCGCCGCGCGCTTCCCTCGATCGCCGAAGCCTATGTCGTCACCTATGCGAAGGCGGGCAGGATAAGCTCCGAACAGGTCTTCGCCTGGCTGCCGGTTATCGCCGCAGCCCGTCTGGCTGAGGATGTGCCCGAGGAGAAAGAGGACCTGCTGCACCTGGCAGCACTTGCTCCCGCAAAGCCGTAGGACGGATCACGCAGCACAGGCCTCGCAAGTACCGCGAATTTCGATCGTCGTCTTCGCCGGCTTGAATTTTTGGCTGCGCACCCAGCCCATCAGCCGGTGATCCACCTCATGATCGTGAAATTCCATCACCTGGCCGCAGCTTTCGCAGATTGCGAAGGCGACGATGCCGTGGCTGTGGCAATCCTCGCCGGGATGGGCGCAGGCGACGAAGGAGTTGATGCTTTCAAGCCGATGCACGACGCCATATTCGAGCAGCTTTTCCAGCGCCCGGTAGACCTGCAGCGGCGCACGAAAACCCTGGTCGCGCAGCTTGTCGAGGATCGTATAGGCGCTGAGCGGCCCCTCGGCCTTTTCGAGCACGTCGAAGACGAGTGACTGGTTGCGGGTGAGCTGAGGTGCGTTCATGAGCCTTGTCCTTGCAGGTCCCTGCGCCCGCGCCAGGCGGGAAGCAGGCTCAGAATGAAGAGAATGAGGGCCGCCACCACGATCGACGGGCCTGATGGCGTGTCATAGGTCAGCGAGCCGAAGAGCCCGCCGACGACGGCGACAGCACCAATCAGCGAAGCGAGAATGGCCATCAGTTCCGGCGTCGAGGAGAAGCGCCGCGCCGTTGCCGCCGGAATGATCAGCAGCGAAGTGATCAGCATGATGCCGACGATCTTCATGGCAATGGCGATGACGACGGCCATCAGGAGCATGAAGAACAGCCGCGCCCGCTCGGGCTGCAGGCCCTCGGCCTCCGCCAGTTCCGGATTGACGGTGGCTGCAAGCAGCGGCCGCCACAGCCAGGCGATCGCCGCCAGCACGAAGATGCCGCCGCCCCAGATGAGCGCGATATCAACAGTCGAAACCGCCAGAATATCGCCGAACAGGAAGGCAATGAGATCAATGCGCACCCAGCTCATGAAGGCGACCATGACGAGGCCGATGGCAAGGGTGGCATGCGAGAGGATGCCGAGCAGCGCATCGGCCGACAGCGCCTGGCGCTTCTGCAGGAAGAGCAGCAGGATCGAGACGACAGCGGCAACGACGAAGACGGCAAGCGTCAGGTTGAAATCGAAGAGCAGCGAGAGTGCGACGCCGAGCAGTGCCGAATGGGCGATCGTATCCCCGAAATAGGCCATGCGCCGCCAGATGATGAAGCAGCCGAGCGGCCCCGTCGTCAGCGCCAGACCGACACCGGCGAGAATGGCGCGCACGAAGAAATCGTCAAGCATGACGGTTCTCCCCGTTCTTGGCCCCGCTCTGCGAATGGGCATGAGCCTCCGCATGGGCATGCCCGTGGGCATGATCACCGTCAGCGTGCGCATGGGCATGAGCTTCCGCGTGATCGTGCGAATGCGCATGATCGTGCCCGTGGTCATGGTGATGCCCATCCTCGGGATGGCAATGATCCGTCACCGAGCCGTCCTCATGCAGCACGCGTCCGTCAGGCAGGTGCGTATGGTCGTGATGATGGCTGTAGACGGCAAGCGTCGGCGCTGCCCGGCTGCCGAAGAGACGCACATATTCCGGGCTCTGGCTGACGGCCTGCGGCGTGCCGCGGCAGCAGACATGGCCGTTGAGGCAGATGACCGTATCCGTCTCCGCCATGACGACATGGAGATCATGCGAGATCAGCAGGATTCCGCAGCCGGTCGTATTGCGGATCGACTTGATGAGCTCGTAAAGGGCGATCTCGCCGGCAAAATCCACCCCCTGCACCGGCTCGTCGAGCACCAGAAGATCGGGCTTGCGGGCAATGGCGCGCGCCATCAGCGCCCGCTGGAATTCGCCGCCGGAGAGATGCTGCACCTGCGCATCCAGCATATGTGCCATGCCAGCGGCTTCGAGCGCGGCCATGATATCGGCCTCGGGCAGTGGTCCGGTCAGCGTCATCAGCCGGCGCACGGAAAGCGGCAACGTCCAGTCCACCGCGAGCTTCTGCGGCACATAGCCGACCTTGAGGCCGGCAATGCGCGTCACCCTGCCCTCATCCGGCTTCAGCACGCCGATCGCAGCCTTGGCGCTCGTCGATTTGCCGGAACCGTTCGGGCCGATCAGCGTGACGATCTCGCCGCGCGAAACGGAGAAATCCACACCACGCACCAGCCACCGGCCGCTGCGGCGAATGCCGACATTGTCGAGCGAAACCAGCGGTTCGGCCCTGATACCAGCGGGGTTATCTGCGGGAGAGAGCATCAAATTTTCCGAAAGTGCTGTTGCGTCCTGCTATTGCACACGTTATAGCATAACGCAATTGATGTAATAACATAACAATTGCAATTCAAGCGGAGCATGCTGATGAAACTGGCGGTGGGCCTTACCCTCGCAATCCCGGCCTTCCTCTTCGCCGGGTCCCTCCAGGCGGCCGATGCACCCGTCGTCGTTACCTCGATCAAGCCGGTCCATTCGCTGGTTTCGGCCATCATGCAGGGCGTCGGCAAGCCGGAGCTGATCGTCGATGGCGCCGCCTCCCCGCACACCTATAATCTGAAACCCTCCAATGCCCGCGCCCTGCAGGAAGCCAAGGTGATCTTCTGGGTCGGTCCCGGCCTCGAAGCCTTCCTCGAAAAGCCGCTGGAATCTCTGGGTTCCGACGCCATCGTCGCCAGGCTCGACAACGCGCCCGGTCTCGTGAAGCTGCCCTTCCGCGAAGGCGGTGCCTTTGAGGCCCACGACGATGGCGACGAGCATCAGCATGCGGAAGCAGATCACGATCATGCCGAGGCAGACCATGACCACGACCACGGCACCTTCGACACCCATCTCTGGCTCGACCCCATGAATGCCAAGGCGATGGCCACCGAGATTACCACCACGCTGGTTGCCGCCGACCCCGCCAATGCTCTGACCTATGAGGCCAATGCCAAGGCGCTGGATGACAAGCTCGACGCGCTCGACAAGGAAATCGCCGCGACGGTGTCAACGGTGAAGGACAAGCCCTTCATCGTCTTCCACGATGCCTATCAGTATTTCGAGCACCGCTACCATATCCGCGTCGCCGGCTCGATCACCGTCAGCCCGGAGACCATTCCGGGGGCGGAGCGCGTCTCGGAGATCCACAAGAAGGTCGGCGATCTCGGCGCTACCTGCGTCTTCGCCGAGCCGCAATTCGAACCGCGCCTCGTCGATGTCGTCATCGAGGGTACCAAGGCGAAATCAGGCGTGCTGGACCCAGAAGCCGCCACCCTGCCCGCAGGCCCCGATCTTTACTTCACCCTCATGCGCGGCATCGCCGACAGCATGAGGAACTGCCTTGCCAGCGCATGAACCGAAAGTCGGAAACGATTTTCGATAAGGATCATGCGCCACTCGGAATGCATGGGCCTGGCGGAAGATCGGCGCCGATCTTGCCCCCGGGATACGCTAGGGAACAGTGACAGTGCGCCTCCGCGCCCTGCCGGACTTGCAGCTCTCCCCGCGAGCGCTGCGGCGAAAGAAGGCGGCGACACCCCCGTTCCGCCTTTTTTTGTCAAATATGAATGTTACGTTATAACATAAAGTGAGACTACAATGGACAAGAGACTTCCCGTCACCGTGCTCTCTGGCTTCCTCGGCGCCGGCAAGACGACGCTGCTCAATCATGTTCTCGGGAATCGCGAGGGCATGCGCGTCGCCGTCATCGTCAACGATATGAGCGAGGTGAATATCGATGCCGCCCTTGTGCGGGATGGCGGCGCCAATCTCTCCCGCACCGAGGAGCAGCTGGTTGAAATGACCAATGGCTGCATCTGCTGCACGCTGCGCGACGATCTCCTGAAGGAAGTGCGCCAGCTCGCCGAGCAGGGCCGCTTCGATTACCTGCTGATCGAATCGACAGGCATTGCCGAGCCCCTGCCCGTCGCCACCACCTTCGAATTCCGCGACGAGAATGGGCTCAGCCTCTCGAATGTCGCCCGCCTCGATACGATGGTGACCGTCGTCGATGCCGCCAACCTGCTCGCCGATTACGCCTCGGCCGATTTCCTCGCCGACCGCGGCGAAACCGCCGGCGACGGTGACACCAGGACGATCGTCGACCTGCTCGTCGAGCAGATCGAATTCGCCGATATTGTCGTGCTGAACAAGATCGGCACGGCGAGCGAAGAGCAACGCGATGCTGCCCGGAAGATCATCACCGGCCTCAACCCGGATGCCCGCCTCATCGAGACGGATTTCGGCAAGGTACCGCTGAAGGATGTGCTCGGCACCGGCCGCTTCGATATCGACAAAGCCGAGACCCATCCGCTCTGGTACAAGGAGCTGCACGGCTTCAAGGACCATGTGCCGGAAACCGAGGAATACGGCATCCGCTCCTTCGTCTACCGCGAGAGGCGCCCCTTCCACCCCGCAAAACTCCAGGCCTTTCTCGACCGCACCTGGCCGGGCGTGGTGCGCGCCAAGGGCTTCTTCTGGCTCGCCACCCGCCCGCATCATGTCGGCGAGGTCAGCCAGGCGGGCGCCATCGTCCGCACCGGCAAGATGGGCCTCTGGTGGGCGGCAGTCCCGCGCGAGCAATGGCCGCAGGAAACCGCCTTCCTGCGCGCCATCGGCCCCTACCTCGACCCCGTCTGGGGCGACCGCCGGCAGGAAATCGTCTTCATCGGCGCCGACCCGATGGATGAGGCCTGGATCAGGCGGGAGCTCGATGCTTGTCTGGTGGGAAGCGATGGCTTCACTCCAGAGCGCTGGCGAAATCTGCCGGATCCGTTCGCGAGCTGGAGCCGGCAGGCAGCATGAGGGCAACGGCAATCAAACCCTACCGGTGCCTGTGCATCGAGTGCGAACCCTTGCCGCCGATCGAGGGGCTACATCCGCTAACCTATGGCGATGCAGCGGAGAGTGAGGCACAGAAGCCGAAGGGATTGCTTGGCATGATCGCCGAGCGTGTGATTTCGTCGCGAAAGCAGGATTAGGCATTGAGCGCTGCGTCGCGGGACGCCCAGCCTCATAAAACAAAAAAGGGCGGCCGAAGCCGCCCCTTTTTCCAGGTCCTGCGTGAGCTCAGCGATTGGCGGCGATGATGCTGGAGATCACACCGGTGGCGACGCCGACGAGAAGGTAGTCGTTATCGGCCCTCACCCAGTGATAGCCGCGCGGCGGCGGTGCCAGGCGGTAACGGCGGTAGTCGCGGACTTCGCCGTAGCGGCCGCGCTCGGCAGCCGACATGCGGTAACCCTTGGACCAGTGATGCCGACGGACGACCTTTTTCTCGACGACGACCCTCTTGTGGCCGACGACCGGCGGACGGCGGTGATCGGCCGCACTCGCTTCCGATGCGACGATCGGCGAGAGCAGGAAAGAGGCGGAAAGAAGAGCTGCAAAAAACTTTTTCATRGGGCTTCCTCGTGTTGAACACACCCCGAAACTACGTCTTCGAAAATGAACGAAATCTGAAAATAAAATTAAAGATCTGTAATGAAATCGGTAGTTTATGCCGGATTCCTAATATCCTAATTTCAGACTAATATGTGATGGCGAGATCATGCCGCCGGGGATCACGACTATGTAATCGGGCGTGATGAGAATGGCATTGGAGGTGGTGTTTTCGTCGATGGCACCGGCCTTTCATGGGCCTGCTGCCAGCTCGTTGTGAGCCTGCGCTCAAGAGGGCGGAGCGAGACATTGCGACACGTGTCTTCTCCCCGCCGGGGAGAAGAGGGAGCAAGCCCCTGCCGGACGCGCTTATCTTAAGATCAGCGCCATGTTGATGACATCCGTGTACTCGTCATCGACGCAGAAGGCATCGCGGCTCACCCCTTCCCGCACGAAGCCAACCCTCTCGTAAAGCCGGATCGCCCGCGCATTATCGGCGTGCACGCCAAATTCGATGCGGATCATGCCCGCCTCACGCCCGCCCGCTATAGCCGCCTCGATGAGGCGGTGGCCGAGCCCCTGCCCGCGATAGGCGGGAAGCAGGCCCATGCCGAGCGAGCCGCGATGGGCATGCGAGGGAAAGAAATGCCGGCGGATATCGCACCAGCCGACAACCTCGCCGCCATCGACAGCGACGAGGTTCACATTACCCGAGGCAATCGAGGCCAACGCGAATTTGCGCGTCTCTTCCAGCGGGAGCGCCTGCAGGAGGCTCAGATATTTCCGCTCGCGCGCCACCGTATCGAGAACCCGGTGAAAGCCCTCGATATGCTCCTCGCTCATCGGCTCGATGCGGATATCGCCTGCCATCGCGGCCCTCACAGTTCCTCGTAGTTGAACCAGTCGAAATCGGCCGTCTTTGCCCGGCCCGACGTATCGAAAGCGAGGATGCCCGCGAAGGCGCCGGTAAACGAGCCATGCTCGCCGCGCCCGCCTTCATCCGAGACGACGCCCGCGTCGAGAACCGGGCCGATCGGCTGCCAGGCGCCCTTGCCTTCCGTCTGCCAGAAAAACTGCAGGTCGTTGTCGCGGATCTCCATGGAAAGCTGCACGCGGCCATCGGCCGGGATCGCCACTCCCGCATCGGCCGGGAACGTCATGCGGCCGTTCGGATAGTCGCCATCGCAGGAGAAGATCGTCACGCAACGACCAAGCTTCTCATGTAACGTCACGACGACGGCATGGAACTTGTGTCGGTTATAGTAGTGCGTTAGGCCTGCCACCTGCTGATAGGTATCCGGCGCAAACTCCACCACCGTCTCGGCGCGGAAACTGTGATGCTCCTGCCGGCGGGCGACAAGCGCCTGCTCGAACCAGGAACCGACGCTTTCGCGCCCGATGAGGCGCAGATGGCCGGGACGGTCCGTCAGGTTGAAGATGCGCTCCGGCTGCGGCGTGCGCAGCCACTGGAAATCATCAGGCAGTTTGCCGCCATCGAAGGAATATTCGCTGCGCATCGGCTTCTCCGCCCGCACAGCACCGCCAAGGCCCGGCACCTCGACATCAGGAACCGCCGTGCCGTTTTCGAGGTAGAGCCAGCCATCCTCACGCCAGACGCATTTCTGCAGCGCCGTTTCGCGCCCCAGCGTGCAGCGGCGCTTCGGCGGCAGCGGCCGGCCGCAGAGATGTGTGTGATAGACCTGGCCATCGGGCGTCTCGACATATTGCCCGTGCCCTGCCCTTTGCAGCACCGCTTCCGGATTGTCCTTGGAGGTGATCAGGTGCCGGTTCGGATGCAGCTCATACGGGCCGTCGATATTGCGCGAGCGCGCCATCGTTACCGCATGGTCATAGCCCGTGCCGCCCTCAGCCGTCGTCAGATAGTACCAGCCGTTCTTGCGGAAGAGATGCGGCCCTTCGACGAGGCCGAGCGGGCTGCCGGCAAAGATGTTCTTGATCGGGCCTTTCAGCGCCTTCGTCTGCGGGTCCCATTCCTGCAGCAGGATGCCGTCGAAGGCCGGCGACTTCGGCGAGCCGCCATAGCTTTCAGTCCGGTGGTTCCACTGCATGTTGATGAACCACTTGCGGCCGTCCTCGTCATGGAAGAGCGACGGATCGAAGCCCGAGGAATTGACATAGACGGGCTCGGACCATTCGCCCTCGATGGTGGGCGAAGTCACGATGTAGTTATGCGCATCCTTGAAGTTGCCGTCGAAGCGCTTGACGTCGGTATAGACGAGCCAGAACTGTCCATCGGCATAGGAAAGGCATGGCGCCCAGATGCCACAGCTGTCAGGATTGCCGCGCATGTCGAGCTGCGAGGCCCGCTCCAGCGGCCGCCGCACCAGCTTCCAGTTCACCAGATCGCGCGAATGGTGGATCTGCACACCCGGATACCATTCGAAGGTGGAGGTCGCGATGTAATAGTCGTCGCCGACGCGGCAAACGGACGGATCGGGATTGAATCCAGGCAAGATGGGATTGCGGATCATGGCGGCTCCTCCGTTGAGCAACAATTTTTGCTGCACGTACATCAAATTATAACAGAAAAACGCCCGGGGTTTTGCCCCGGGCGATCAAAACTATTCCAGCTCTGCGGACTTGGCCCAGAGGTTGATGTCGGCCTCCTTGGCATAGACATCGATCTGCTTCAGCTCCTCGGCCGTGAACTCGAGATTGTCGAGGGCGGCAACGCAATCGACGATCTGCGACGAACGGCTGGCGCCGATCAGCGCCGAGGTCACGCGCCCGCCGCGCAGCACCCAGGCGATCGCCATCTGCGCCAACGTCTGGCCGCGCTTTTCGGCGATCTCGTTGAGCTTCTTGATATTGTCGATGATCGAAGGACGGATGAAATCCTTCTTGAGGAAGTGGTTCTGCGCCGCACGGCTGTCGGAAGGAATGCCGCCGAGATACTTCGTCGTCAGCATGCCCTGGGCGAGCGGCGAGAACACGATCGAGCCCATGCCGACGTCGTCGAGCGTATCGAGCAGCTTGTCATCTTCGACCCAGCGGTTGAGCATGGAATAGCTCGGCTGGTGGATGAGGCAAGGCGTTCCCAGATCCTTCAAGATCGCGGCCGCCTCGCGGGTGCGCTGCGAATTATAGGAGGAAATGCCGACATAGAGTGCGCGGCCGGAACGCACGATATAGTCAAGCGCGCCGCAGGTCTCTTCCAGCGGGGTGTCCGGATCGAAACGGTGCGAATAGAAGATATCGACATAGTCGAGACCCATACGCTCAAGGCTCTGGTCGCAGGAGGCGATCAGATACTTGCGGCTGCCCCACTCGCCGTAGGGACCCGGCCACATGTCGTAACCGGCCTTGGAAGAGATGATCAGCTCGTCGCGCAGGCCGGCAAAATCGGTGCGCAGGATTTCGCCGAACGCGGTCTCGGCGCTGCCGGGAGGCGGGCCGTAATTGTTGGCGAGGTCGAAATGGGTGATGCCGAGATCGAAGGCCGTGCGGCACATATCGACCTTGCGGTCATGCGGGGTGTCACCGCCGAAATTGTGCCAGAGGCCGAGGGAAACGGCCGGCAGCTTCAGGCCGGAACGGCCCGTGCGGTTATACTTCATCTTCGAATAGCGGTTTTCGGCCGGTTGCCAGCTCATCTGAGGTCTCCTCAACCTGTAAAAGTGCTTCTCTTTCGTATCCCGCACCAAGCGGCAGTCGAAAGCTAAAAACGTCGCCGCCCTCATGTCAGGCAAAGCGCGACGGCACTATTGGATTAAGCACGCCGATACGGCAAGCGCGTGGCGCGTGTTCTCGACAACTTCACTCACTGACGCTGCCTGATGGCAAGCCCTGTCAGCCGACACCGTCATGTCAGGGCTTGTCCCTGACATGACGAGATTATTGCCCGAGCGCACCGCACGACAAGCGCACGGCGCACCCCTCACCTTACTTCAAGAGCGCCTGCGCCTCTTCAATGCCAAGAGCCGCCGGCTGCGTGCAGGTCGTCGTGAGGTCCACGAACCGGCCTTCCGCACCCGACTTCAGGATCGAGGTCATGATATCGACGCCATGCAGCGTGCGGTCGAGCGAGCAGCGTGCATCGCGGCCCTCGATCAGCGCCATGGCCATGTCGGCAAGGCCGGCCGTGCGGTAATTGGCGCGCGGGCCGTTCGGGCTTTCCTGGTTGAACTTGCCGAAGGGATGATCCCAGCCGTTCAGCTGCTTGATGTCCTTGTCGCGGCCGCTTGCCTCGACGACACCGCCGAAGAAGTTCGGATCCGGCACGTAGAGAGATCCGTCCGTGCCGTAGAGCTCCATATTGGCATGGCGGTGCGACCACACATCCCAGCTCGCCGTCAGCGTCACGGTGGCACCCGAGACGAATTCGAGCAGCGCCTGGATCGTCGTCGGCGTCTTGACCGGAATGGACTCGCCGTTGCGCGGCTGGCTGGTGATGGTGCGGGTTTCCGACGCCATCGAGGTCAAGCCGGCAACACGCTTCACCGGTCCGATCAGGTTGATCAGGTTGGCGATGTAATACGGACCCATGTCGAGGATCGGGCCGCCGCCCGGCAGGAAGAAGAAGTCCGGGTTCGGATGCCACATTTCCATGCCCGGGCCCATGACGTAGCAGGCGCCCGACGTGATACGGCCGATACCGCCGTCATCGACGAACTTGCGGGCGAGCTGATGCGCGCCGCCGAGGAAAGTATCGGGGGCGCAGCCAACGGAAAGCCCCTTCTCCTTGGCGATGCGGCGAAGCTCTTCGCCCTGCTCCAGCGAGAGCACGAGCGGCTTTTCCGAATAGACGTGCTTGCCGGCTTCGAGTGCTGCCTTCGACACCGGATAATGCGCATCCGGGATCGTCAGGTTGACGACGACGTCGATCTCGTCATTGGCGAGAAGCTCTTCGATCGTCTGCGCGATCACGCCATATTCCTCGGCGCGATGCTTTGCAGCCTGCACATTGATATCGGCGCAGGCGAGCACCTTCAGCCCCTTGAAGAGCGGTGCCAGCGAAAAGTAAGTGGTGGAGATATTGCCGCATCCGATGATGCCGACGCCAAGTTCCTTGGTCATGGTCTGCCTCAGTAGGTCTTGAAGGAAGCGATCGAGCGCGTGATGTTGCGGTCGATATCATTGGGATTGTCATGCTCGACGACGAAATGCTTGGCCTTGGTCTTTGCCTTGACGACCGGAAGCAGCTTCGCCCAGCCGATCGTGCCATGGCCGACATCGGCCCAGCCGCCTTCGTCAGTGGCTTCGCCAGCCGGTGCGATGTCCTTGACGTGGACGGCGCTGATGCGGTCCCCAAGCTTCTCGACCCAGGCATAGGGATCCGCACCGCCGCGAACGACCCAGGCAATATCCGCTTCCCAGGTGATGCCGGGCGCGCCTTCGAAGATGCGCTCGATCGGCAGCGAGCCGTCGGAAAGCTTCACGAATTCGAAGTCGTGATTGTGCCAGCCGAATTCATAGCCCGCATCCTTGTAGGGCTTGCTCATTTCCTGCAGGCGCTTGCCGAAGGCGAGCCAGCCGGCAGCATCCGTCGGGCGCTGGTCGGGCATCAGGTGCGGCGCATAGATCGAATCCATGCCGAGGATCTTGGCAATCTGCAGGGACTTCTCGACATTGCCGTCGAGGAAATCGGGGCTGAAATGGCCGGTCGCCATCACGAGACCGTTCTTGTCGAGATCGGCACGCAGGTTCTTCAGGCCGGCTTCGTCGAGTTCGGCATAAATGCCGCCGAAACCTTCGACTTCGCCGTAGCCGGCCTTGCCGAGCTTTTCAAAGATCGCCGACAAAGGCGGGAAATTGCGGGCGCTATAGAGCTGATAGCTGAGCTTGGTCATGTCATCCTCCTCGGGCCTCGTGCCCGTTCTCACGTAAGATCAATCTGCCGACTGGCAGGAATGCAGGTCGTAGAAGCGGAATTCCGGCAGCTTGCCATTTTCGAGCGGTTTTGCCGGGGCAAAGGTGATGCGGCGGCTTTCGCCGGCTGCAAGGTCGAAGGCGTTGTCGGAATATTTGCCGTCCGTATCCGTTTCGATCATCACGAAGAGCGCCAGCCCCTTCGCCGTGATGGCGATATCGATCGAGCCATTCTCTTCGATGAATTCATGCGTGACGGAAAGGCCCGCCGGCTCCAGTTCCAGCGCCTTGTAGGTGCCGTTGACGAAATGCCCCTCGCCGCCCATGCCGTTCGAGGCGGTGAAGTGCCAGGCCAGCAGCGTGCCCTCGGGGATATCAGAGATATCGAGCGTCGCGGCCGTGACCGCCGCATCCGGCTCGCACATGGCCTGCACATTCTTCAGGTGCTTGCGCTCGCCCTTCATCGTCAGGATCGATATCGACAGATCGACGCTGACATCGGCAAGCGTGTCATTGACCAGCGAGAAACGGATCGACTTGCCATCGTCCGAAGGGATCGCCGCCACAGCCACCGGCTGGAAGAAGCGCTTGACGAGATAGTGCATCGCCTTCCAGCGGCCGCCGTAATCGAGGCTCGACCAGGAAGCGACCGGCCAGGTGTCGTTGAGCTGCCAGTAGATCGTGCCCATGCAATGGGGTTTCAGCGAGCGCCAATATTCCACCGCAGTCTTGATCGCCAGACCCTGCTGGATTTGGCTGAGATAGACGAAATTCGGGAAATCCTTCGGGAAGCGGAAGTAGCGGAACATCGTGCCGGCAATGCGCTCGTTGCCGCCGGCGTTCTTCTGGTGCAGCTCCATGACGGGCGAAGCGACGTTCATGTCCTTGGCGTCGGCATAGGTCTTGATGACAGGCAGCGACGTATAGGACTGGAAGCCGAATTCCGAGCAGAAGCGCGGCCTGACCGAGCGGTAATTGTCGAACGACTTGTTCTCGTGCCAGACCGACCAGTAATGCATGTCGCCGGAACCATCGGCATGCCAGGCATCGCCGAAATCGAGATAACCGGAAGCCGGGCTCGACGGCCACCAGAGAGCGCCTGGCATCGCCTTCTTCACAGACTGCTCGATGGTGCGGTTCAGGCGGTCGTAGGAAACGAGATAGCGGTCACGATCCCTACGGGACTCCTCAAACCAGGTGAGCGCGCCGACGAGCTCGTTATCGCCGCACCAGAGCGCGATCGAGGCATGCGAGGAAAGCCGGCGGACCTGATAATCCACCTCGACGGCGACATTTTCCAGGAAGTCCTCGGTCGAGGGATAGAGGTTGCAGGCGAACATGAAATCCTGCCAGACCATCAGGCCGAGGCGATCGCAGATATCGTAGAACCAGTCGTGCTCGTAGAAGCCGCCGCCCCACACACGGATCATGTTCATGTTGGCGGCCTTGGCCGACTGCAGCAGGTCCTCGGTATTCTCTTGCGACGACAGCGAGAACAGCGCATCGGCCGGGATCCAGTTGGCGCCGCGGCAGAAGATCTCGCGGCCGTTGACCTTGAAGGCGAAACGGCTGCCGGCGGCATCGGGCGTCGTGATCAGTTCGATCGTACGCAGGCCGATCTGCTTCGTCACGCTGTCGGAGCCAAGCTCGACGGTGAGCGTATAAAGCACCTGCTCGCCGCTGCCGGAGGGCCACCAGAGGCGCGGATTATCGATCTGGAAGACGTGGTTGATGTCAGCCTCGCCGGGGTTGACGCCGACATCGAGGCGCACGCGCTCGCCATCGAGATCGAAATAGAGCTGGGCGATGCCGGCATTCTTGGCATAGAGCGTCGCCGTGACCTGCAACTCCACCGAACCATCGGCATTATGCGTCTGGCGTGTCAGCACATGCTCGATGCGCGCCGTCTCCAGCTTCTTCAGCGCGATCGTGCCGTAGAGGCCGAGAGGGGCAATGGCGATATTCCAGTCCCAGCCGAAATGGCACTGCGGCTTGCGCAGCATGTTGCCGTCAGGGATCGGCGAATTGCCGGTGCTATAGGGAATGTAGAAGGGCTGCTTCTTCTGCCGTTCGGCGCCGGTGGCAATGCTTGAGGCAAAGACGATGCGGATCGTGTTCTCGCCCTTCTTCAGCATGCTCGACACATCCGGCCTGTAGCGGCGGAAGCTGTTATCGGCTTCGAGCGCCAGGAAGCCGTTGACGTGAACGCTGGCGACCGTGTCGAGATAGTCGATGTCGAGATACCAGTCGCCCTCGGCATCGGGAAGCGTGAAGCTGCGCTCGACCACCCATTCGCGCTGGGCGACCCACTGCACCTTTTCCTCGTTTCGACCGAAATAGGGATCCGGGATCAGTCCCGCGCGGTGAAGCGCGGTGTGCACGTCGCCCGGCAGCGTGATGACGCTGCGGATCTCGCCATCGGCGGAGGCAAGCTGCCACGAGCCCGAAAGTTCGATGTTGAAACCGTTCTTCGGCAAGGATGTCATAGTCTTATCCTGATCGGGCCGCTCCTGGGAATGCCGGGCAAGCCGGACTGCGGCCGAATTTGGCTGGCCTGACGGCCGATTGGAGGATCGGGCGGCACTGTTTCCAGCGCCGCCCGCAGAACTTTCTAGAGGCGCAGTTCGCTTTCGCCGTCGAAGACCGAGGCGAGCGACATGTCGAAGCTGAGCTTCACCTTGGCTCCGACATTGAAGCGGCGCGCACCGTTGATGCGTACCGACATCGTGTGACCGGCATGTTTCAGCCACAGAAGATTGTCCGCGCCCATCGGTTCCTCGATGTCGACGGTGGCGTCATGCTCTTCGCCACCGGTATTCTCGTTGACCTTGATGTGTTCGGGGCGAACGCCAAGCACCACCTTGCGGCCGGGCTGCAGCTTATCGTAGCCGTCATAGGCGGCGAGCGAGAAATTGACGCCATTGGCGGTAAAGGCGATGCCGTCACCCGATTTGATCAGTTCGCCATGCAGGAAGTTCATAGACGGCGAGCCGATGAAGCCGGCGACGAAGAGATTGCGCGGCTTGTTGTAGATCGTCGTCGGATCGTCGAGCTGCTGGATGATGCCGCTCTTCATGATGGCGATACGGTCAGCCAGCGTCAGTGCCTCGATCTGGTCATGCGTGACGTAGATCATCGTGTTCTTCAGCGACTGGTGCAGACGCTTGATTTCGACGCGCAGTTCCGAGCGCAACTTCGCATCGAGGTTCGACAGTGGCTCGTCGAAGAGGAAGACATCGACATCGCGCACCAGGGCACGGCCGATCGCCACACGCTGGCGCTGGCCGCCGGAAAGCTCGGCGGGCTTCCTCTTCAACAACGGCTGGATCTGCAGGATCTCGGAGGCACGCGCTACGCGCTTGTCGATCTCGACCTGCGGCACCTTGGCGACGCGAAGGCCGAAGGAGAGGTTCTTTTCAACAGTCATCTGCGGATAAAGCGCATAGGACTGGAAGACCATGCCGATGCCGCGGTCCTTCGGCTCTTCCCAGGTGACGTTTTTGCCCTTGATGAAGATCTGCCCTTCCGAGGCGTCGAGCAGCCCGGCAATGCAGTTCAGCAACGTCGACTTGCCGCAGCCCGAAGAGCCGAGCAGCACCAGGAATTCGCCGTCATTGATGTCGAGGTTCAGATCCTTGAGCACGCTGACCGCACCGAAGTTCAGCGACAGGTCCTTGATGGAAACACTTGCATTCATGTTCATGGGATCAACCCTTCACTGCGCCAGCGGCGATGCCACGGACGAAAAGCCGCCCCGACACGAAATAGACGACGAGCGGAACAAGTCCTGTAAGGATTGTTGCCGCCATGTTGACGTTGTATTCCTTCACGCCTTGGACGGAATTGACGATGTTGTTGAGCTGCACGGTCATCGGATAGGTATCCGGCCGGGTGAAGACCACGCCGAACAGGAAGTCGTTCCAGATGCCGGTCACCTGCAGGATCATCGCGACGACGAARATCGGCAGCGACATCGGCAGCATGATCTTCAGGAAGATCTGCCAGAAGCCCGCCCCGTCGACACGCGCCGCCTTGAAGAGTTCCTCCGGCAGAGACACGAAGTAGTTGCGGAAGAGCAGCGTCAGGATCGGCATGCCGAAGATCGAATGCACGATGACGAGCCCGGTGAGCGAGCCGTAGATGCCGATTTCGCGCAGGATGATGACGATCGGATAGATCATCACCTGATAGGGAATGAAGGCGCCGATGATGAGGACCGAGAAGAAGAATTCCGATCCCTTGAAGCGCCAGTTCGCCAGCGCATAACCATTGACCGAGGCGATCGCGATCGAGACGATGACCGAAGGAACGGTGATGCGTACCGAGTTCCAGAAACCGCGCGAAAGACCGTCGCAGTTGAGGCCGGTGCAGGCCGTCGCCCAGGCCTTGACCCAGGGTTCGAAGGTGATTTCCATCGGCGGCGCGAAGATGTTGCCGAGCCGGATCTCCGGCATCCCCTTGAGCGAGGTGACGACCATCACGTAGAGCGGAATCAAGTAATAGACGGCGGCCACGAAAAGCGTGCCGTAGACGATGATGTTGCGGCCCGAAACCACCGGCCGCGGCTTTGGCCCGGTCGGACCGGAAACCGACTTCTTCTCGAAAGGAGTGTCGCCGCCATTGACGGCCTTGAGAGCGATATTGTCAGCCACGTTTGCGCCCTCCGCCAAATTCCAGATATGCCCAGGGAATGACGATGATCGCCACTGTCAGCAGCATCATGGTCGAAGCTGCAAAGCCCTGACCGAGATTCTGCGCCTGGAACATGTAGTCGTAGACGTATTTCGCCGGCACTTCCGACGAGATGCCCGGACCGCCGCTGGTCTGGGCGACGACGAGGTCGTAGACCTTGACGATGCCGCTGGCGATGATGACGAGCGTGGTGATGAAGACCGGCCGCATCATCGGAATGATGACGAAGAGATAGGTCCGCCACATCGGAATGCCATCGACGCGGGAAGCCTTCCAGATATCCTCGTCAATGCCGCGAAGCCCGGCGAGCATCAGGCACATCACGAGGCCGGTACCCTGCCAGAGGGCGGCGATCAGCACCCCGTAAATGACGATTTCAGACGTATAGAGCGGATCGAAACTGAAGCTCGTCCACCCCAGCGACCGCACGACCGCCTGGACGCCGAATTCCGGATTGAGGATCCACTGCCACACGAGACCGGTGACGATGAAGGACAGCGCGAAGGGATAGAGGAAGATCGTGCGGAACGTGTTCTCGAAACGGATCTTCTGATCCATGAGAGCCGCCAGCATGAAACCGATGACCAGACTGAAGATCAGCGACAGAATGCCGTAGATCGCCAGGTTCTCGATGGACACGACCCAACGCGGAGCGGCCCAGAGACGCTGATATTGCTCGATGCCTACGAAGTTCAATCGCGGCAGAAGCTTGGAATTGGTGAAGGAATAAACCACCGTCCAGATCGTACCACCGAGAAAGATGACCATGGCGGTGAGGATCATGGGAATAGAGGCAATCTTCGAATTCAGATTGCGAAACAATTTAAACGGTCGGCCGGCTTTCGCTTGACCTGTCATTGAGTTTCCTCCTGAAGCACAGTCGCTTCGGTGATCGGGGCTCCATCCGAAGACGGCCGCCCTTCCCGTCCCTGTCGCAACCGCTATGCGGTCTTGGCGCGACCGCAGCCGGGTGTGACCTGCCGTCGCCGCAAGGATCAGAGATCCGGCGGCGCGATCC
This sequence comes from Rhizobium sp. 01T437, assembly GCF_056398505.1. NCBI lineage: Bacteria > Pseudomonadati > Pseudomonadota > Alphaproteobacteria > Hyphomicrobiales > Rhizobiaceae > Rhizobium > Rhizobium sp. 01T437. Next base: position 278,184 of record NZ_JBFTPM010000007.1, on the reverse strand, counting down.
GGCCCTGCGACATGCAGGACCGGACCTGATGGGCTTGAGGACCGAGGATCAGTCGGCGGCGGCGATGATGTCGGCGAAGCGCTTCTGCGCTGCGTCGGGCGTCATCGTGTTATTGGCGAAGAACTCGGCGAAGAGGTCTTCGATCTGTTTTGTCGTATCGGGCGAAACGAGCTGATCGGAGCTGGTGACGATATTACCCTTGGAGAGGATATCGAGACCCTTCTTCATGCAGTCGTTTGCGGCCGAGATGTCGACGTCGCCGCGAACCGGAAGCGAGCCCTTCTTCAGATTGAAGGCAACCTGGGTCTTGGGGTCGAGAAGTGTGGCGGCAAGCACGTCCTGAGCCTTGGCCTTCTCGGCATCCTTCTGGAGCGGGAAGTAGAAGGCGTCGCCGCTGGTCGAGATGATCTCGTTCACGCCGAGGCCCGGAAGGCAGGTATAGTCCTTGCCGGCAACCTGCTTGGCAACCTGGAATTCGCCCTGCGCCCAGTCACCCATGATCTGGCCGCCGGCCTTGCCGGTGATGACGAGGTTGGTGGCCTGGTTCCAGTCCTGCACGTTGCTGCCCTTGGACATGCGCCGTGCATCATCGGCAGCCTTGAAGACCTTGGCGATCTCGGGGCCGGCTGCCACTTTGGCATCCTTGTCCTTGAAGACCTTCAGGTAGTTGTCCTTGCCGCCGATGGCGATCATCAGAACGTTGAAGGCGCCGCTTGCCTGCCAGCCCTGGCCGCCGACTGCAAGAGGAACGATCCCGGCCTTTTCCAGAGCCGGAGCGGCAGCGACGAATTCATCCCAGTTCTTCGGAACCGAAACGCCGGCCTTCTGGAAGGCGGCATTCGACAGCCACAGCCACTGCCAGGAGTGGATGTTGACGGGTGCGCAATAGATCTTGCCGTCGATCGTGCAGGAATCGAGCAGGGTCGACGGACGGATGATATCCTTCCATTTGCCTGCGGTCGCCACATCGGTCAGATCCTTCATGAGGCCGGCCTGAACGAGTTCCTCGGCCTGACGGCCGTGGTTGAACTGGGTGGCACCCATCGGGTCACCGCCGGTGATGCGGCTGATCATGATCGGGCGCGCCGTGCTGCCGGAACCGGCGATTGCGCCGTCCACCCAATGGTTGCCGGTGGCATCGAATGCCTTTGCCAGCTCAGCTACAGCGGCAGCTTCACCGCCCGAGGTCCACCAATGGGTGACTTCGAGATCGGTTGCCTTGGCGGCACCAAACGGAATGGCTACGGAAGCGGCAAGCACAGCCGCCATCATACGGATTTTCATGAGTTCTCCTCCCTCACTGAAACGTTGCCGGAAAAACTTAGAGCAATCGATTTATCCGCGCAACCGCCCGCTCGTAAAATTTTCTGTGAAAGGCGCCATTACAGCCTATGAGGGCAATCACCAGTTCCGTCTTTGCTCTATAAGAAAAGCGTAGGCAAGCGATTTCGCAATTGCGGCACTCATCTATACTACTGATTCAACTATTTAATTTTTGATTAATCTGACAATTTCGATCTTTCACTATTTCGCAGGTGCAAAAAATCGCGCGCCGGACACGCGATTCAACCAGAGAGGACCACTATGCAACGTTGATCAGAAAAAAGGCTCGACATTTCTACTGTATCGTTACAGATTGTCTCGCTCAGGGAGGAGAGCTTTTTCAGCGCCGGCGTACTTACAGCGCAGCAAAAAGCCTCTATAAGGCTAAGCAAATCGCGTGAGGCGGGCCTAAAGGGATGGAAAACAACGGAAATTTCGGCGGAGCGGCATCCGGTTCCGTTCCACGCGAGCGCCCGACATTGAAGACGATCGCCTTCATGACGGGCCTTGGCGTGACGACCGTATCGCGGGCACTGAAAGATGCACCGGATATTGGCGCTGAAACCAAGGAACGGGTGCGCATGGTCGCCCGCCAGCTCGGCTACCAGCCGAACCGGGCCGGCGTACGCCTGAGAACAGGCAAGACCAACGTAATTGCCCTCGTCCTCAGTATAGATGAGGAGATCATGGGCTTTTCCAGCCAGATGGTCTTCGGCATTTCCGAAGTGCTGACCGGCACGCCCTACCACATCGTCGTCACCCCGCATTCGCACAGCAAGGACCCCATGCTGCCGGTGCGCTATATCCTCGACACAGGCTCCGCAGACGGTGTCATCATCTCGCGCGTCGAGCCTGACGATCCGCGCGTGCGCCTGCTCGCCGAAAGCGGCATGCCCTTTACCGCCCACGGCCGCACCGATGCCGGCCTCGTGCACCCCTACCACGATTTTGACAACGAGGCTTACGCCCATCAGGCCGTGCAGAAGCTCGTCAACCGCGGCCGCAAGCGCATTGCCCTGCTGCAGCCGCCGAGCAAGCTCACCTATTACACCCATACCCGCATCGGCTTTCAGACCGGCCTGCACGATTATGGCGCCGAGGAAGTGCCGCTACGCGCCAATATCGACGCCCCGCTCGCCGAAATCCGTGACGCCGTGGAGCAGCTGATGCGCTCCCCTGGTGCCCCTGATGGCATCGTCTCGTCCGCCGGCAGCGCCACTATCGCCGTCAACGCCGGCATCGAAGCCGCCGGCAAACGCCTCGGCCACGACGTCGACCTCGTCTCCAAACAATCCGCCCCGATCCTCAACTGGATCCGCCCGGAGATCATCACCGCCTACGAAGACGTCCGCCACGCCGGCCGCGAGATGGCCAAGCAGGTGATTGCGCGGATCGATGGCGTGGATGCGGAGCTGCTGCAGAGTATCAGCAAGCCGGAATGGCCGGACGGGCGGTAGAGAAAGCCACAATGCGGTCAGAGGATCTGTCGTGCGCACTCCTCACCGTGTGACCATTCTGCTTCCACCCTCCCGGCCAAGCGCGCTGCTCGCTGACCGGCGCTCGTGATCTTCGACTCGCGACAAGCCGACGTAAACGAACTGTTTGCTTAACCGGCAACAATAGCCGCAGAACCCCCTGCCGGTCCCTTGCAGCAATATCCGGCTTGATACAACGTACGCTTGCGGAATATCCCGATTTCGGCGCCCCAATAGTTTGCCGGGCACATATTCCTTTGAGCTGGATGATATGGCTACGATCAGCGCAGGACGAAATCCGTTGATGCTTTTCCTGCTGGCCGTCGCCGGCGTGAGCATCCTGATGACCGGCGTATGGGTGGGAGAGCGGTTCATGCCTTCCGCTGCCTTGTCGAAGTTGGAAGTATCGGACTGGTCCCTGCGCGGCATTGCCGACAGCAGTCAGGATGCGCAGGTCAGCGCCGCACGCCCGGCTGGTCGACAGGACAAGCTGCCCTTCATCCGCGCCAAACTTGTGCAGGATGCCATCAAGCGGGGTGATTTTGCCACCGCGACCAGAATTTCGAGCGATACGCTTGCGGCGAGCCGCGCCAAGGTATGGACGTTCTATCCTTTCGACGACTTCGTCAAAGCCGTTTCCGATCTCAGCGACCCATCTTTCGAACGCAAGCTTTCGGCCTGGGTGGACCACGCTCCACTGGCTCCGTTTCCGCGCCTCGTGCGCGCGCAATATTACTACGACCTCGCATGGTATAAGCGCGGCCACAGGTTCAGCGCGAAAACCGACAAGCAGTCGCAGGTCGCTTTTGCCAGCATCCTGCAAAAGGGCGCCGCCGATGTCAGCAAGGTTCTGAAGCTCGACCCGACCTCGGCCTACGGCCTGTATCTGCAGGTGAACATGCTGCGCGGCTATGGCGCGACATCACGGCTGAACGACGCGCTCGACCAGGCGATAGCAGTCTACCCGCATTACATGCCTCTCTACCAGATCGTCTTGTCGACCCTGCAGCCCAAATGGGGTGGCGACATCGACATGATGTACGCCTTCGTCGACCGCTATGGTGCGAACGCACCGGAAGGTTCGCCGCTGAAACTGCTGCCCCTGCAGCTGTACCGATATCTGTTCGAAACGGCAGGAACGACTTGTTACGGCAAACGGGGAGACGCCTATGTTTCCTGCTTTCAGGATTTCATGAAGCAGACCCTTCGGCCGGGCTTGGAGGCCGACGCGGCAAAGGCTCTGCAGCAGTTCGGCCAGATGAATCAGTATGAAACCAACGCAGCTGTCGACGACATCCTGTCGGATATGATCTCACAATCAGGCGGAGAGCCCTACTCCGGTCGTTTGCTGCAGATTGCGGCCGATAGCTATGGCACCGATCCGCGCCTCGTGCAGTCGGGCGGGGGAAATCAGAATTTTCTTATCGACAAGCTTGTCGCGAGATCCTGGTACTACAAAGGCTTCTACGACAATGCCGTCACCAAATACAAGGAAGCCCTGTCGCATATAGGGGCCGCTTCGTTTCCGACACCGGAAGAGAAGGACATGGCCGTCGCAGATATCTATGAAACGCTCGCCGGGATGTATTCGAAATACCACCGGCCGTCTGAGATGGTCGATGCGGCAAAGGCGGCACTGGCACTCAACGGCAAGGCCTATAACCGGATCTATCTGTGCTTCGGCAACTATCAGCTCAAGCAATATGATGCAGCGCTCGACAAGTGCTCGCAGATTACCGCTGATCCCGAAAGTGGTGTCGAAGCACGTTACTGGCGCGGGCTCGTGTATCAGGCCATGAAGAACGACGAGAAGGCCATAGATGACCTGACAGAAGTTGCGAACTCGCAGGACGACAGGCGCGCGCAGGCAGCGATCGAGCTTTCGATGATCTATTTCAACCGAAAGGACAACAAAGGCGCACTCGACCTTCTCAACAGATATCCCTACCTCTACGATACCGACGTCACCGCCAAGAACAATGTCGCAGTGAGCTATAACAATCGCTGCTATGCCTATATGGAACTCGGCGAGCTGCAGAAGGCGCTGGACGACTGCAACGCCTCGCTTGCAAACGGCAGCATCCCCGACGCCTTCAAGAAAAAGGAAGAACTCGTCGCACGCCTTTCACGGTGAGGCTCATCAATCGGTCTGTGCCTGTGCCGAAAAATCCGTCTCCAGCAGCCCCATCATTACGTCGTCATGGCACACACCATCAACGAAAGCGGCCTCCCGCTCTCTGCCTTCGATCACGAAGCCGCATTTCTCGTAGGCCCGGATCGCCCGCGTATTGTACGCAAGCACCCTTATCCCGATCCGGTGCAGCCGCAACTCGTTGAAAGCATGGTGCAGGAGGAGACGAATAGCCTCGCTCCCGAGCCCTTTTCCCAGCAATTGCGGATCGTAGATGCCGATCGCCATGGAGGCGTGGCGATCGATGGCGTCGAGCCTGTCCAGCCGGATTTCGCCGATCAGCCGCCCCTGAAATTCGATGATCCAGGCATGCGGATGAACGACGAGGCCCTGGATCCACTGAACGGCACCCTCTCTCGTCAGCGGCGTCACATCATCATGGTCAATGCCAAACATCTCGACGATCTCGACCGGGTTGCCAAGAGACAGCCGAGCATCCACATCGTCAAAAGACGCCGGCCGCAGCGCGATAGTCTCACCCTTCAAACGCACCATGCTCGCCGCCAACATCCGGTTTTCTTTGCCGTCGGCAGTCTAGTCGCTATCACGCCGGCCGCAACGGGCGCCTGCCGGAAGCCCGAAAGGCATCCGCCTACCGAGCATTCTCCAGATCCGCCCGCGTAAACACCGGATACACCTGAAGCCCGGGCATGCCCTCGATGCGCGCAGCCCCCTCGCCGCGCCAGATCGCGCAGACGACGCCAAGCACCTCGGCCCCTTCCCCGACCGCCATCCGATAGGCATCGGCCACCGCCCCGCCCGTGCTGATTACGTCCTCGATGAAGGTCACGCGCCGGCCGGCCACGTCCTGCCCTTCGATCGCGCGGCAGGTGCCGTAGGTCTTGGCTTCCTTGCGGATGAAGGCGGCTGGCAGGCCTGTTTCCAGCGAGATCGCGGTCACGAGCGGTACGCCACCGAGCTCCAGCCCGGCGATGATTTCGATATCGGCGGGCAGAAGGGCGGCCATTGCCTGCGCCAGCGGCTTCAGGAGAGCCGGTGTGCCTTCGAAGCGGTATTTGTCGAAATAGCGGTGCGACACCTGGCCCGAGCGGAGAACGAATTCGCCTTCCAGCGTTGCGATTTCGGAGATTTGCCGGGCCAATGCCGCATGGTCGACGGATGCCTTGATCATTTTTATCCCTTCAGAAAGTGCTTGCTCACGACGCTGCTTCGCACAGAGGAATGCCCTATGCCCACGCATTCCCGCAACAGTGTCACTTGCAATTGCCGAGCCTGCCTGACCACCGAACATTTGCCGGGCGGCAGGTTACAGATATCCGACGCTGGTTATGGCAGCGATCGCGAATATCATGTTAACGGCAGGGCACTCACTAAGGAACTTCGCACGCGGCCGCATCGGTCTTGCTGGCCGCCTCGCACGGACGTTGCAAGCGTTCGATTGGAATATGCGGCATCTCCTGTCACCTCCACACCCAGCCACGGCGGACAGGGCGGTTGATCGCTTTCGTCATCAAGTTCGATTTCTGCGACGACGAGCCCGTCATTGGCGCCGGTGTAGACGTCCACCTCCCAGAGGTAGCCGCGATGGCTTACCTCAAAGCGGGTTTTATGCAGCACGCTCTTTGCATGAGCGATCATTTCCAGACCGTTGGCATAGGGGATCTCGAATTCGAACTCTTCGCGCCTCAGGCGCCCTGTCCGGAGCTTGACCGTCAGAAGGGCGCGGGCCTCGTCGATGATCCTGACACGGACAAACGAATCTTTTCGTGCCAGCAGGTAGCCCTGGCGGAATGCGGCGCCCACCGATGCGTGATCGCGCCAGCTATCGTTTGACACGAGGAATTTTCGCTCGATTTCCGTGGTCATCCTGCTCCCCCTGCATCGCTATCGACTTCAACGAAAAAAGGCGGCTGCTAGTGCCCCAGATCGCGCGCCTGTCCCGACGCTCGCAGCTCTTCAAGTGTTTTGCCGAGGCAAGTTCCCCCGACTGGTTCGCCGAGAGCCTTGGCGGTACCGCCCACGGTTATGGTTCCGGCAAGCCTGCTTGGGTTGACATAGGTGGCCACGCCCTTGGAATCCGATCTCGCGAAATAGAAGGCCTGATGCAAACCTTTGTATTCGCAGGTTATGACAACAGGGAATTGTTCCAATGGCTCGGCCGCATGAGCGCCCGGCAAGGCCCATCCCGGCAAGCATAGACCGACGAACGGGAGAATGAGGGCGATTGCGAGACAAGCCCCGGGGCGCATCACCGCTGATTTGATGCACATTACACGGACGATCGACAGATCGCTCATCACAGCACTCCTTTTGATTGACGGCATCATCCCGGACAGGCCAACATGGCTACATGTTCGATAGCGGTCGCCGTTCACGGTAAGAGGATCTCAGTTCGGATCGCGGTTCACGACCGCGGTGGCGAGATATCCCTGCGCGTTGCGATCATCACGCCTCCTTGGCAGCCACATCCGGCACCACATGACGCACCGCGTGGTCCTCGACGTAATCGCTTGGCCGCTTCTGTCGCTTTCCAAGGTCCGGCTCGTCGAACTTCACCTTCTCGTAGGGGATCGACTCCAGGATGTGCGAGATGCAGTTGATGCGCGCGCGTTTCTTGTCGTCTGACGGCACGATCCACCACGGCGCATGACGGCTATCCGTTGCACGGATCATCTCGTCATAGGCGCGCGAGTAATCCCACCAACGCCGATACGACTCTATATCCATGGGGCTGAGTTTCCACTGCCGCAACGGGTCCTCGATCCGCCGCTTGAAGCGTTTGTCCTGCTCTTCCTCGCTGACGGTCAGGAAGTATTTCAGCATGATGACGCCGCTTTCGACGATGGAGGCTTCAAAACCGGGAGCCAATTCGAGAAAGCGTCTGGCCTGTTTCTCCGAGCAGAATCCCATCACCCGGTCGACGCCGGGGCGGTTGTACCAGCTGCGGTCGAAGATGACGATTTCGCCGGCGGCGGGCAGATGGGCAATATAGCGCTGGATGTAGATCTGCGACTTTTCGCGATCGGTCGGCGCCGGCAGCGCGATCACGCGAAAGACCCGTGGGCTGACGCGCTCGGTAATGCGCTTGATCATCCCGCCCTTGCCGGCTGCATCCCGGCCCTCGAAGATGATGACAACGCGCGCGCCCGATTTCTTCACCCAGGCCTGCAGATGCGCGAGTTCGACCTGAAGCTTGCCGAGCTCCTTCTCGTAGTTCCAGGGTTTCTTGTTTTTCTTTCCTCCCGCTTGCGCGGGTTCAGTGTGCATTTTGTCCATCACGTCCTCCTTGCCCTGTCAGGGTGCTCCACGCAGTGATCCTGCATCTGAAACCTCGGCCAAAGGCTGCTCGCCGCCCTGGCGGCCAGCCGCACGCAGCGCGTCTTCCGTATCATCGAAGAGTTTCTCCACACCGATATGGCCGACGACTTCGGCGCGCCCCAGCAGCGCCGTACATTCGGCATTCAGGTGAGCGACGCCGAAGCTCATGCCCCGCGCGGCAAGATCCGCCGGCAGCACATCGAGCGCGGCGGCACCGGTGCTGTCGATATGGGCAATTGCGCTGGCATCCAGGATGAACCAGCGCGTATCAGCAGGCAGGCCCGCGATGACGGCGCGAAGCCGCGTGCGGACATAATCGGCATTGTAAAAGAGCAGATTGCCCTGGACGAGACAGATGGCGACACCTGGCACGCCCCGAGCCTGCGCAAAGCGCTGCATATCGTAAAAGCCGTCGCGTCCGGCAATGCGGCCGAGAAGCGTGTCGCGCGGAAACATCGTCTTGTGCAGGAGATAGACGAGCGTTGCCGATATCGCGACGATGACGCCGTTCAGCACGCCGAAGCTGATGGCCCCGAACATGGCTATCAGCGCGAAGACGAACTCCATGTGGCTGATGCGCCATATCCTCTTGAGTTCGGCAATGTCGATCAGGCTGATGGCGGCGGCTGCTAGGATCGCCGCCAGCGCCGGGATCGGCAGGATGCGCAGCGCGCTATGCAGGAATACCAGCGCGGCCATCAGCGTGGCGGCAGAAACGAGCCCTGCTGCCTGCGATTTGCCGCCGGCGGAAAGATTGATCGCGGTCCGCGAGTCCGAAACGCTGACGGGAAACGAGCCGAACAGGCCGGGCGCGATATTTGCCGCACCCAGGCCGATCAGCTCCTGGTTCGCGTCGACCTCCTCCCCGGTGCGGCCTCCGAAGCTGCGGGCGGCAACGATGCCCGCCCCGAAACTGACCAGGAAGACGGCCGCCGAGCCGAGCACGATCCTGTCCATCGGCATTTGCGAGAAGGCATGGAGGGAAAATGACGGCAGGCCGGTCGGGATATCACCGACGACGTTGATGCCGGCGCCCTCGAAATTGAAAATGGCCGACAGCAGTACCGAAACGACGACGACGATGACAGGTCCCGGGATCGGCAGGCGCGTGGCTTTGACGATCCACAACAGCGCGAACATGGCAAGGCCGAGCAGCAGCGATGGCCAATGGATCGAGGCGCTCTTGCGAAGGATCTCGGCAACGGGCTGCAGCAGACCTTCGGACTCGATACGCACCCCGGTAAAGCGGCCGATCTGTCCGACAAGGATGGAAATCGACACGCCGGCAAAGAAGCCGACGAGAATCGGACGGGACAGAAAGCTTGCGAGCACGCCGAGCCGCAGCAGCCGCGCCGCGAAATAGAAGACGCCGACGCCGAGCGCCAGAGCGGACGCGATTACCACGGGATCGACGGGCGCAGCGGCCGGCTGGGCGGCAATGACGGCTGCCATGGCAGCTGCGAGAACCGCCATGGTCGCAGCATCCGGCCCGACCACTAGCAGCCGTGATGGTCCAAACAGGGCATAGGCGATGGGCGCGACGATACTGGCATAGAGTCCGGTTTCCGGCGGCAGGCCTGCGATGGCGGGATAAGCTATTGCGCTCGGCAGGCCGACAGCGGCGATTGACAGGCCTGCCGGAATATCGCTCCGCAGCCAGTTCGCGTGAAACCCACTCAGCCCCCTCAGTATCGGCACGTGAATGTTTGCCATCCTGCCGTCCCCTTACAAATTCTGCTCACGAACAACCGTCAGCCTGTGCTGCTCGCCGTTTGCGATCACCGGACGCTGCTCCCTGCGTCGAGGCTCGCAAACGGCGACCGGAGCGTGTCAAAGCACCGGAGAGGCAAGGTCATATGCCTGGAGCACAGAGCGCCCAGGAAACGGCTGGTGAATTGTGCTCTCGGCACGACGAGGCTGTAGATTGTCCGTCTGTTTACTGCTTGGGCTTCTCGGATTCCCAATTGAGGAAAAAGCCGACATCGCCCGGCATGCCGCTTGGAAAATTGACGACGACAGCCTTCAGCTTATAGCCCTGCGGGCGCCCGTATTTCTCGTAGCGCTCGTAGAATTCCTTGGCTTTTCCTTGCAGCGTTTCCGGCCAGTTATCAGCACCGTTGTTGATTGCACGACCGCTGTCGGTGCAGAAATCGGACGAAAACTGGTAGACCAGCGCTTCGTTCTTGCCGTCCCTGAGAGCGTTATCGACCAATCGTCGAACGATCTGAATTTCGTTCTCGGTGACATGCTTGAAGAGAAAATCATTGACCTTGTCGAAGTGACTTTTCTCCTTCGCCTCCACCGCTCGCGTTGCCTTTTGCTTCAGGGCGTCCTGAAGGTCGCGCAGATCCTGCGCGCTTGGCGGCATCTCGTTAGGGTCAAAGCCTTTCCTGTCCGACATCCCATTTCTCCCCCTAGGTTCAACGGAACGACACAACGCCACGCAAATAGTCCTTGATGGAACTAGTCAAAACGTCGGGAATAGCTACCGCCTCTTGAACAGTTGCCCGCCGACGCAAGAGGAATTTCCTGATGAGGACTATTTGCAAGCGCTTGATACTCAGATCAACGCTCGATGACATTGCTGCCGATGCCTGCATGCACTTCAAAAGAAGGCTAATGCCCAATGGTACTGCTTGTTCAGATCGATGGCAATGAGCGCGACAATGCCACCAGCGCAAAGTGGCAGCCGAGTTCGCCGGCAATGAACCTCATGCCTGCGCTTTTAAGAATCCGTGTCGCTCGCGCGTGCCGGCCGCCTCAACCGCCGCATTTGTGCTGAGCGTCGGGCAGGATCCAGCTTTCCTTCGTTCTGCCATTGGTGGCGAGGAAGAGCCGGCCATTCTCATCGGACTTGCAGTCGCGATCGATCTCGACGAGGCATAGGGTCACGGGATCGCCGGGCTTGGAGCGGATCAGCGCCTCCTCGCGGCTATACGAGACCTGATAGCCGTCATTGGCATAATCGATGCCCGTGCCGGCGTTGAAATCCTCGTCGGTGGCAGGCGCGTCGCCGGTATCGAGACGCGGATGGACTTCAAGGATTGTGGTGGCTGCGCATCCCCCGACCTTCGTGGGGATTTCCGAAGCCTTCGGCGCGTGGCCGCCGGTCAGGGACATCGCTGAAATGCCCTGCATGAAGCCGCTCTTATCAGGCGAGATTTCCCAGAGGACCGCGAGATAGGCGCTGAGGATGCAGGCCCGGTCACTGCCGCAATCATGCCGGTCGGCCAGGAAATTGCGGGCCGAGTGAATGATATCGTCATCCGGATGCGTCTTCCGTACCGCGCCATAGCGCGCGTTGAAGACGTCGTCGAGGTATGAGAGCTGGGTATCACCGCAGACGATCTTCTCGTCAGTGCTCAAGGCCCGGGTGCAGTCGAAGCCGGCGGCCTGTGCGACTGTGGAAAGGAGGATGCCGAGGCAGAAGGCGATGAGGAAGCTGGAAATGAATCGCATGATGGCTTCTCGTTGTGTGGCATCGCTCTAATGTTGATCTTGTATTCCACGGCATGACGTCAGCAGAAACACACCGGATATCCGCCAGCGTGGCTCTACTCCGAACGACCCGCCAGCCCTCACCCCACCTGATTGAAAACCGCCTCGATACGATACCCATCGGGATCGATCACAAAGGCAGCAAAGTAATTCGGCCCATAATGCGGCCTGAGCCCCGGCGCACCATTATCGACGCCACCGTGGGCAAGCGCTGCGGCGTGAAAATCAATGACCGACTGCCGATCCGGCGCGGCAAAGGCGAGGTGGAAGCCTGCACCCGGCGCACCCTGCCCCGCCTCGACCGATTTGATCGCCAGCTTGTCGCCACCGCCGGGCACACCATAGCCGACGGCCTGTTCGGCCTCGCCGGGGCGGATATCTTCCCAGACGCGGACATAGCCGAGCGGGCGGAAGATGGCATCGTAGAACCGGGCCGAATGTTCGATGTCGGTCACCCCGAAGGATGCATGGTGGAGCATTTATCGGACCTCCCGATTGCAATCAGCCGCTTTGCGGCAGGATAACAAAGAGCCCGGCGTAATGGCCGGGCTTTTCAACTCTATTCTCGCCGATCTCAGAAGGTCGATGCACCGCTGCCCCAGGGGCCGTGGTGGAAGTCCTTGCCGTCGAGGCGGTCGAAGCCGTGGGCGCCGAAGAAGTCGCGCTGCGCCTGGATGAGGTTGGCAGTGCCGCGGCCCTGGCGGTAAGCGTCGAAATAGCTGAGCGCCGAGGTCAGCGCCGGAACCGGCAGGCCGGCGGCAAGGGCTGCGGTCACGACGCGGCGCAGCGCCGGGATCGATTCCTTGACCATGCCCGAGAAGGCGGGCGTAACGATGAGGTTAGCCGCATCAGGCGCGTCGGTAAACGCCTTGGTGATCTCGTCGAGGAACTGCGAGCGGATGATGCAGCCGGCGCGCCAGATACGGGCGATCGTCGGCATCGGCAGCGACCAGTTGAACTCCTTCGAGGCTTCCGCCATGACGGCAAAGCCCTGCGCATAGGCGCCGATCTTGCCGGCAAACAGCGCCAGTTCCAGATCCTTGTTGAAGTCGGGGCCGTAGGCGATCGGGAAGGCCGCACCGAGATCGCCGAAGATCTTTTCGGCGGCGACGCGCTGGTCCTTCATCGACGACAGGCTGCGGGCAGCAACGGCGGCTTCGATGCCGGTTGCCGGAATGCCCATGTTCTGCGCTTCGATCGCCGACCACTTGCCGGTGCCCTTCTGGCCGGCCTTGTCGAGGATCATGTCGACCATCGGCGTCTTGGAGATCGGGTCGGTGGCCGAAAGTACCTTCTCGGAGATTTCGATCAGGTAGGAGTTCAGCCGGCCCTTGTTCCACTCGCCGAAAATGCCGGAGATTTCCGAAGCGCTCTTGCCGAGACCGTCGCGCAGGATGCCGTAGATTTCGGCGATCATCTGCATGTCGGCATATTCGATGCCGTTATGGATGGTCTTGACGAAGTGGCCTGCGCCGTCATTGCCGAGCCAGGCAACGCACGGATCGCCATCATACTTGGCGGCGATCGAGGTCAGAACCTTTTCGACACGCTTCCAGGACTCTTCCTTACCGCCGACCATGATCGACGGGCCATGGCGCGCACCTTCCTCACCGCCCGAAACGCCCATGCCGATGAAGGTCAGGCCGGTATCCTTGAGGCGGTCGAAGCGGGCGACCGTGTCGCGGAAATTGGCGTTGCCGGCATCGATCATGATGTCGTTCTTTTCCAGATGCGGGCGCAGCGCCTCCATCTGCTGGTCGACCGGCTCACCAGCCTTGATCATGATGATGATCGGACGCGGCGGGCGGATCGCCTCGACGAACTCCTCGATCGTCTTGCAGGGAATGATCTGCTTCTTGAGATCGCCGGCGCTCTCGTAGAATTCATCCGTTTTTTCAGGCGTGCGGTTGAAAACCGCAATCTTGTTGCCCTTTTCCGCAATGTTGAGAGCCAGGTTGGAACCCATGACGGCGAGGCCGATCAGTCCGATTTCTGCCTTTTCCACGACAAACCTCCGATGAGTGAAATGGTGCGATGTTGTGGCACTCTCTCGGCCAAACGGCAAGGTCGAAGACCGCGATTCGGGTCGAAAAAAGGCTGTCGGAACAGGCTTTTCGAATGGCCGGGGGAGCACCATATGCATAGGTTTGGGAGGCCGGAATGACTGCCACCGCAGCGAGGCAAAGCGATATCGGGCCGCTGCTCGCAAAGAGAGCCGGGCGCTACCGCGAATACGCGCCCTCGCCTGTACTCGCCCCGCATTTCCGCTGCCTCTGGTCGCATGAGATTCGAACCGCAAGCCCGGTCGCCATCGTCCCTGATGGCTATTGCGACCTGCTTTTCGCGGACGGCCGCCTCTTCGTTGTCGGGCCGGACCGCACGGCCGCCTTCCCGCCGATGACGCCTGGGATGCGCATTATCGGCGCGCGTTTTGCACCGGGCGCCGGCGCCGCCTGGCTGAAGCTGCCTCTGTCAGAGATCACCGGCCTCTCCATTCCCCTGAGCGATCTCGCGCCTGAGAAGTCTGCCCTCCTCGAACCGTGCCTGTCCGACTGTCCGGATGAGGCTGCCGCCCTCTCGCTCTTCGCCACCCTGTTGAGTGAACTGGCAAGGAAAGAAGCGGAGCCGGACCCCGAGGCTCGCCTGATCTTTGCCGCTGCTGACCATGGATCGGGCCGTATCGGCGACCTGCAGCAGAGGCTCGATATCGGCGAACGGCAATTGCGCCGCCGCGCCCACCACCATTTCGGCTATGGCATCAAGACGCTGGAACGCATCCGCCGGCTGCAGCGTTTCATGGCCTTGTGCCGCGCAAGTGAGCCCCTCTCCCTTGCCGCCCTCGCCCTTGAAGCCGGTTTTTCCGATCAGGCCCATATGACGCGCGAAATCGGCGACCTGACGACACTGACGCCTTCAGCCATGCTCGCTCAATTGACGACCCGCTGACCGTTTTGTTCAAGACGGTCCGTGCCGGCCTGCTAATCTGACGCAACGCAAAAGGACAGACCGATGAACACAATGCCCGCCCGCATCGTCCATATCACGATCAAAAGAGACTGGCGCGATGTCTATGATTTCGCCGGCCGGCCGGAGAACATGCCGCTCTGGGCCTCCGGCCTTGCGAGCGGCCTGGAACCCGATGGCGAGGACTGGATCGCCCACGGCCCGCTCGGCAGTGTCCGCGTGAGCTTCGTGCCGCCGAACGAATTCGGCGTCATCGACCATACCGTCACCATCGAATCCGGCCTGCGCGTCTATAACGCGCTGCGCATCGTGCCGAATGGCGATGGCTGCGAGGTGATGTTCACGCTGCTGCGCCTGCCCGGCATGACCGACGAACAATTCGCCGCCGATGCTGCCCATGTGCAGAAGGATCTGGCGGCTCTGAAATCGATGATGGAGAAATAAGATGGCCAGCAACGACGCTGAAAATGACCGCCGCATCGACTATGTCGAGTTTAACGTCGCCGATATTGGTGCGGCAAAATCCTTCTACGGCGCGGCCTTCGGCTGGCGCTTCACCGATTACGGGGAGAACTACTGCGAGTTCGACGACGGAAGGCTGAAAGGCGGCTTCACCAATCTCGGCCCGGTGCGTGCCGCAGGCGGCCCGCTCGTCATCCTCTATGCCGAAAAGCTGGAAGACGTGCTCGCAAGCGTCGAAAAGGCCGGCGGCACCATAGCTAAACCGATCACGCCCTTCCCCGGCGGCCGGCGCTTCCATTTCGTCGACAAGGACGGCTACGAACTCGCCGTCTGGAGCAAGAACTGAAGTTCAGGCGTCCGCCGTTGCCGTGGTGCCGAGATTCTGGATGGTGATGAGCGCCCCGATCACCTTCTTCGCTGCGTCATGCAACGGCACCATGCGGCAGCGATTGTGCCGCTCATCCCGCGCGTAGGTGTAATCCGCCGACAGGCCGTCGAAGCAGGCGTCGAGCTTTTCCTTCACCTCGCTGGCAAAGCGCTCCTCGCCGATGAACTCGACGATATGGCGGCCGATGAGCTGCATGGCATTCTTGCCGAGGTGGGCGCAATTGACGGGATTGGAATAGAGGTAGCGGTAATCCTTCGTCAGCACCGCCACGCGGTCCGGCAGCGTCTGCAGGATCGCCGCATTGAGGAACTGGCCGTTATCGGTATCGGGAATATAGGCGGGCGGTTGCCTGAGCTTCACGTCCACCGGCAGCGGCACGCGCCAGTCCGGCGCATGGGCGCCGAAATAGCGGTCGAGCAGATAGGAGAGCACTGCGGAATATTGCGTCACGAAAGCCGCGTCATCGGCATCCTGCGCGATGAGGTAGCTTACAAACTGAAGTTGCATATAGACTTCGATGAGGCTGGACGCCCTGCATGAGAGGATCGCCTCGACCAGCGGCTGGATATCGCGGTCGAGCGCCTCCACACGCCCATCATCCCCTAGCCTTATCGCTTCCTCTATCTGCGCGCAGCGCAAGGAAAAGGCCCTGAACAGCTCAAGCAAGATACCCCCAATATCCATTTCCTGAGAAACGTTCCGAAACCGGTCGAGGCCTATGCTTAATGAAAGACTACGCCCTGCGGTAGGTGCTTTTCGCGCCCTAGTAGAGACGCGTAACATGAACCGTGCTCATTTTCAACCGAACCGGACCTGTCGCTTTTCACCGATTATAAATCAGGAGCAAAATCTTACAGGCAGAATCTTACAGACTGACGGAACGCTTGATATCCCAGCGGTCGTGATACCAGAGCCATTGGGCCGGATATTCGCGCACCCAGCTCTCCACCTTGTCGTTCATCATCTGTGCCGTGGCGGGAAGATCCAGATTGCCCTTCTCGTCGCGCGGCATCTCCATCTTCGGCTCGATCTCCAGGCGGTAGCGATTGCCGGGCAGACGGATGCAGCGGGCCGGATAGACCTCGCAATTGAACTGGCGCACCAGCTTCGGCAGCAGCGGATTGGTCTTGGTTTCCAGGTCGAAGAACGTCGTCTTCAACCCGCGGCTGAACTTCTGGTCGACGAGTACGCCAACGCCCTGCCCCGCTTCCAGCTGACGGGCGAGCGCAAAGGAGGAGCCGGCATGCGAAGGCACGAGCTTGCCCATGCGGCCGCTGCGGAAATCGAAGACCTTCTGCGCCACATAAGGATTGTTCGGCGGGCGGAAGAGCACTGTCACGCTGAGACCGAAGGCATTGCCCGCAACCGGCAGCAGCTCGAAATTGCCGGTATGGCCGGTAAAGACGATGAAGGGGCGCGGATTGTCGCGCAGCTCCAGGAAGATCGGAATGCCTGAGACTTCCACCCTGCCCGGCTCGGCCCGTTCAGGATCGAAATCGAAGAGCTGGTCGAGGAAGACATATTCGGCCGCAAGCCGGCCCATATTGCCCCAGCTTTCGAGCGCGATTTCCTCAAGCTCCGCATCGCTCCTTTCCGGAAAGGCCCGGCGCAGATTGTAGAGCATCAGCTTGTGGCGCTTCAGCCGCCGGCCGATCTGGCGCGTCATCCAGTCGGCAAAGCGCATGGCGCCGTCGGCCGGAAAAAGCTTCAGGAAGTTCAGGAAGCCGAACATCAGCTGCGCCACCAGCCATTGCTGGAAACGCCTGAGCGCCAGAACGATCCTGGTGATGAAAAGCTTCACTCAGTCAGTCCATCTTCAGGATGATCTTGCCGAAGATCTGACGGGTTTCCATGCGTTCCAGTGCGCGGTCGATATCGTCGAAGCTGACTTCCGTATCGATGACGGGATGAACGAGGCCGCGGCCCATCTTCTGCATGGCATCGGCCATGTTCTCCATGCGGCAGCCGAAGGAGCCGAAGAGCTTCAGCTGCTGCTGGAAGAGCATCATCAGGTTCATCTCGGTCGAAACACCCGAGGTCGAGCCGCAGGTGACGAGACGACCGCCACGCTTCATACAGAGCATCGAGCCTGCCCAGGTATCCTTGCCCACATGTTCGAAGACGACGTCGACGCCCTTCTTCTTGGTGAGCTTGCGCACCACGCCTTCGAAGCGGTCGGTGCGGTAGTTGATGACGTGATCGGCGCCGAGCGCCCTGGCCTTCTCGATCTTGTCGTCGGAGCCGACAGTCGTGATCACGGTGCAGCCGATCTTCTTGGCAAGCTGGATCGCCGCCGTGCCGATGCCGGAACCGCCGGCATGGACAAGGATCGTCTCACCGGGCTCGAGCTTGGCATTGTCGAAGAGCATGTGCTCGACCGTGCCGAAGGTGACGGGCGCAAGGGCCGCACCGATGGCATCGACACCGGGAGGGGCCGGAACCAGGAGACGCGCCGGCAGGTTCACCTTCTCCTGCGCGAAGCCATCGAGATGGAAGCCGTGTACGCCCGAGACATGTTCGCAGAGATTGTCGCGGCCTTCGCGGCACGGACGGCAGAGGCCGCAGGTGCGCGCGCCATAGATCGACACGAGCTGGCCGGGCAGAACGTTGGCGACACCGGGGCCGATCGCTTCGACGACGCCGGAGGCTTCCGCACCGATGACGAGCGGCATCTTGCGCTTGGCGAATGCCATGCCGCGCCAGCCCCAGACATCGATATGGTTCAGCGCGACCGCCTTGACGCGCAGTGTCACTTCGCCCGCACCGGGAGCGTCCGGTTCCGGCAGGTCGGTGATCTCAAGCTTGCGGTCATCGATCAGTTGCAAAGCGCGCATGGCAAAACCTCTCGCCTTCAAGGCGTTTTTATTATCTCAAAGCATGTCGCGCAAAAGTGTGCAGCGGTTTTGCGGCGACGACATGCGTAAAAACAAAGACCAAAAGCGTGTCAAGCGAATCCTGGGGATCGCGACACGCTTTAGATTTGTCGGGAACCGCTTAAGCCGGTTCGAGCGCCATGACAAGGCTGGCATTCTGTCCGCCGAAGCCGAAAGAGTTGGAAAGCACGGCCGAAACCTGGGCTTCCCGCTTCCTGTTCGGCACGACGTCAAGAACGATCGACGGATCCGGGTTGTTGTAGTTGATCGTCGGCGGCAGCGTGCCAGTCAGCATCGTCTGCAGCGAGAAGACCGCCTCGACCGCACCGGCTGCCGTCAGCGTATGGCCGATCATCGACTTGTTGGACGACACCGGAATGCCGACCAGCTTCTCGCCGAAGACGGCGGACATGGAGCCATATTCCATCTTGTCGTTTTCAGGCGTCGAGGTGCCGTGCGCATTGATATAGCCGATATCGTCCTCGCTCATGCCGGCATCGGCAAGGGCTGCGCGGATCGTCGCGATCGCCGGGCCGCCATCGGGCGAAGAGCGCGTGCGGTGGAAGCTGTCGGCCTTGTCGCCCGCACCCTTCATGATGCCGTGCACCTTGGCGCCGCGGGCAATTGCCGATTCCAGGGATTCCAGCACCAGCGTCGCCGCGCCTTCGGCGATGACGAAACCGTCGCGATCCTTGCTGAACGGCTTGGAAGCCTTGGTCGGCGGATCGTTCTGGGTAGAGAGAGCAGACAGCAGCGAGAAGCGGATCAGCGCTTCCGCACTCAGCGAACCGTCGGTCGCAACCGTCAGCGCCCGGTCGGTGCGGCCCTGGCGGATCGCCTCGATGCCGAGCTGGATTGCCGTCACACCCGATGCACAGGCCGTCGACAGCGTGACCGGCAGGCCGCGCGTGCCGAACCGGTCGGACAATCGCTCCGAAATCGCGCCGAAGAGGGCCGCCTCATGGAAGGCCGGATCGGGACGCTGGCGCATGGCAGCGAGGAACCGCTCATAGGCATCGCCCGGATGGTCGGCGGCCGGCGAACGGTCGGCAAGCTCGAAACGGGCGCTCCATTCCGGCTCGATCGGCGGTGCGGCCAGGAACAGCGGACCATTGAAATCGCCGGAAATACCGGCATCGGCAAGCGCTTCGATGGTCGTCTCGCGCGCAAAGGCATAGGAGCGCTCGACGGCGTTCGGCACCGGGATGTCGATGAAATCGACCGTGCCGGCAATGCGCGTCGAAAGGCCGTCCGTCGGGAAGCGGGTGATGTCGTGAATGCCCGATGTGCCTGAGGAAAGGGCTGCCCAGTTATCCTTGAGGCCCTGGCCGAGCGAGGTGATGATACCCATGCCGGTGACCGCAACGATCGGACGGCCGAGATGATCCCTGTAAGCGGACGCTGTCATTTCAGTCACTCCTCACGCTTCTGCGGAAAGAACGGCAACGCCTTCGCCGCGCTGATGTCCGACGGTGGTTACGACGGCAGCCTTGGTGCCTGATTTCATCGGCGCTTCGTTCGCGGCATCGAAAGGCGGAACCTTGGCCTTGGCGTCGATCGCAAGCGCTGCAAGCGCAAGGCCGAGCGTGAACTGCGCCTCGATCGTGTGGCCGGAAACGCCGCTGAAGCCGCGGATCGCGGCACCCGGAAGCTGATGTTCCAGCACTGCCTTTTCACGGGCGGCAAGCTCATGCATGCCGGTCGAGCCGGAGAAGATCGCCGTGGTTTCGGGGGCCAGATCGGCAGCGGGTTTCAGCAGCCGCTCCATGCGCACTTCGAAATTGCCTGCAGCGCGATTGCCGCGGTCGCCTTCGACGGCACCAATTGTCGCGTAGATATGCGCGCCACGCTCTTCAGCATGCTTGCGCGATTCCAGCACCAGGAAGGCACCGGCAGACCCCGTGATCATGCCGCCGCCCTCGAGGCCGGAGCGCGACCAAAGCGGCGCCCACTCACCGCGCGTATGCGCGCCGATTGCTTCCGTCAGCAGGATCATATCCGGGCGTTCGGCCGCAAAGGCGCCGCCAACAAGCGCATGGGTGGATTCACCTGACTTGATGCGCCAGAAGGCCGTCTCGACGGCGGAAACGCCGGAGGCTTCCTCACCCATGAAAGTGCGCGAGGAGCCGGTGACCTTGTGAACGATGGAAATATTGCCGGCGAGCAGGTTGGAAAGCTGTGCCAGAAACAGCGTCGGACGCAGCTCTGTCGTCAGCTTCTCATTGAGCAGCAGCTCGCGGTCGTTGCGCTTCAGGCCCTCGTCGACGATCAGCGTATCGACATTGATGTCGCGCTCGCCGCCGCCGGCCGCCACGATCATGTCCATCGTACCGCAGGCTTCCAGATCATCCTTGAAACCGGCATCGTCGAGCGCCAGACCGGCGGTGAAGACGCCGATGCGCTGCCAGTTTTCCATCTGGCGCTGGTCACCGCGCTTGGCGATCTGCTGCGACCAGTCGATCTCAGGAAGCGGATGGACTGGATAGGGCTTGAACTTCTCGGTCTCGATAACGGTCGCAGGTGCGGCATCGGCAGTCAGGATCGCCAGATGCGCATCCTTGCCGACACCCTGACAGGTCACGATGCCGACGCCTGATATCACGACGTCATTGGCGGCCTTGCTCATTCACTCACCCCCTGGGCCTTCGCCCGCTGCGCAGCGATGGCGTCCATCAGGCCCACCTCTTCCGCACGTTTCTTCACGATATCGCCGAGCGGAATTTCGCTGAACGGCATGGTGCGCAGTTTCAGCTGCGCATCGCAGACCTTCTTGCCGCCGCTGGTGATCTTTGCCTTGGTGACGGCAAAACCGGAGCCGTCATGTTCGAGGAAAGCCTCGATGTCGAGCACCGCTTCCGGCTCGACGAAGGTGCGCATCTTGGCGCCATCGACCGACATCAGGAAGGGCATCGACGTAAAATCGGTGGCGACCAGCACCAGCATGCCTGATGCCTGCGCCATGGTTTCGATGAGAAGCACGCCAGGGACGAGCGGCATTCCTGGAAAATGCCCCTCGAAAACGGGGCTCTTGGCCGGCACGACCGAGCGCGCAACGAGCGTGCGCTTCTCAAGGTCCACCGCCTCGACGCGGTCAATCATCTGGAAATATTCCAGCAGCATCAGACTTCTCCGGCGCGACGCGCAATAAGCCCGTCGGAAGGCCTACTTAGGAACAAAACCGCCCGGCCGCCATATCAATGGCGGCAGGGCGTGAAAAAAAGATGATGATGTTGCTTCAAGCCTTGGCGGCGCGCAGCTCGTCGATCTTGGCACAGAGGTTCTTCAGCACGAAGTATTCTTCGGTGGAAACCTTGCCTTCGTTGACTTCCTGCGTCCACTTTTCGAGCGGAATCTTGATGCCGAATTCCTTGTCGATGGCGAAAACGATATCGAGGAAGTCGAGGCTGTCGATACCGAGGTCGTCGATCGTGTGGCTTTCCGGCGTGATCGTTGCGCGGTCGATCTCGCTGGTTTCAGCAATGATGTCGGCAACTTTATCGAATGTAGCGGTCACTCGCTCTACCTCTTGGAAATGAAGATTCCCCTCCTCATAGGCAAATCCATTTCAAAAGCCAATGCTTTCGTCCCGGTTGCAAGCCAATTTGGCGGGCAGGTGTTGCCTAAACAGCAATGGAATGGCGCCTTTTGACCTGTCCGAGATAGATATCGAAGCGTAAAGCGACCACCCGGCTAAAGACTATTCCGGCCCCCGTGACGGCAAAACCGTCCATCTCGACGGCACAGAGACCGTTCTGATCCATGGCCGCAATGCGGAATGTGGACACAGAGCGACACCTCCGTGTCCCTAAACTTGCGTTCAATTGCGGCGCTCCCGGATAGCTCTTATAACGCGAAACAGAGCCGGATATTTCTGCAGCAGGGTGGTTTTCAAGGCGGGAAATAAACCTGCCGAAAAAGGAAACTTTGATCTGGATCAAATCGGAATCCGGTCGGAATTGATAAAGATCAAGACGCAGACGCAAGAAATCGGGATAGATGACTTTGGGGCCGAAGCGTAACACAACGCAGGCACATGGTCGGATCGGGGCATCGGAACATGGACATCGCGCGCAGTGAAGATCCTGACATAGGTATTCCGGCAACCTGCCGCGTCTGCGAGGCGCGCCACGGCGTCGTCTGCGGGGCGCTGGCAGCTGCGCAACTGCGCGAGCTCTGCAAGCACTCGACTCGCCGCAAACTCGATGCCGGCTGTGAGATCGTCGCCCAGGGCGAAGAAGTCTCCTCCTACTCCAACATCATGAATGGCGTGGTGAAGCTCTGCAAGGTCATGCCCGATGGGCGCCAGCAGATCGTCGGCCTGCAATTCGCCCCCGATTTCATCGGCCGCCCCTTCGTGCCGGAAAGCACGCTGTCGGCCGAAGCAGCCACGCCGACGGAAATCTGCGTCTTCCCCCGCGGCCTGCTCGACCGCATGATCACGGATACGCCGGAACTGCAGCATAACCTGCATGCCCAGGCGCTGAAGGAGCTGGATGCTGCACGGGAATGGATGCTGACACTCGGCCGTCGCACGGCCCAGGAAAAGGTCGCGAGCCTCCTCTATCTCGTCGCCACGCATGCAGAGCCGGAAACGACCAGCAGCGCGGCCTTCGACCTGCCGCTCTCACGCGGCGAGATTGCCGATTTCCTGGGGCTGACGATTGAAACCGTCAGCCGCCAGATGACGAAGCTGCGCAAGCAGGGCGTCATCCGCATCGAGAACAACCGTCATATCGTCGTTCCCGATATGGATGAGCTGGAACGCCTGGTTAGCGCCTGATTTGCTTACCGCGTGATCACCACGCGAGTATTGGCAAGGCCGTTTTCCTGCGTCATCGAGAAGAACTGGGCCGCATTGTTGGGGTCGAGACGCACGCAGCCATGCGAAGCCGGCGTGCCGAGGCGCTTGCGTTCGAAAGTGGCATGAACGGCATAACCGCCATTGAAGAATACGGCGAATGGCATCGGCGCATTGTCGTATTTCTTGGAGCGGTGATCGCGAGACAGCCACTTGGCGCCCCAGGAACCGGTCGGCGTGGTATAACCCTTGCGCGCCGTCGAAACCTTCCAGCGATACTTCACCCAACCGTTCTCGGTGACAGTCATCGTCTGCTTGCTGAGGCTGATATTGGCAACCAGCGTAGCAGCCTGAGCCGCAACTGGAGAAAATTGCAATAACAACACTGCGGTAGCAGCCGCAAAAAACGTCTTCATGGTCGTCCCTCTATCGAACCTTTAAAGGCTTATTTTCGCCCAACGAGAGAAGAGACTACGGCAATACTTGTTATTTTGCTTTAACTCGAATGGTAATCACATTTTTAACAAGCCAGGGCCGGTTGCGGCAGCGGCGTCACTCGGGAAAGCCGGCCTTGCGATAGCCGTCGACAAAATGCGCGAGCGTCGCTGCGTCGCGGAACGGTTCCATCGCGACCCAGTGGCTGATCGTGAAATGCGGGTTTGCGACGAGGAACAGCTCCGCCTCTGCACGGGCCTCATCGAGCCGGCCGAGCTGGGCAAGACCTGCCGCCAGGAAACGGCGTGAGCTCGTGCGATAGGTTTCCTCCCGGCGCAGCGTCTCGACGACGGCTTCGTAATTCCCATCAGCATATTGCGCCTGGCCGAGTGTCAGATAATACCAGCTGGCCGGAAAAGGGTTCAGCCGAAACGCCTTGCCGATATGCTCCAGGCCCTCGTCGATCCTTCCGGCGAGAACCGAAATATCTGACAGCGCCGCCCACGTATCGGCCTCGTTCGGGTCGAGCACGATGGCCTTTTCGAATTCCGCATCGGCTTCAGCGAAGCTGCGCTCATAGGCAAGCAGGTAAGCAAGCACCCAGCGGCAGCCGGCATCGTTGGGATCGATCGCGACGGCCTTGCGCGCCAGTTCCAGGGCAACGCTGCGATCGGCCTCCGTTGGACCGCCGCTATGCACCCATCCCATCCAATGGTTCAGCGCAAGCCAGCGATGGGCCTCGGCATAGTCAGGATCGAGCGCAATCGCCCGTCTCAGCATCAGCTGCGTTTCCCGCGCGCTTTGCGGCGCATCATCCATCAGCGCGCGCGCCCGCACGCAAAGATCATACGCTTCGAGGCTCTTGGGGCGGTTGCGCGGCGGCGGTGGACGCAGCCGGCCGAGCAGCGCCTCGACGATCTTGCCGGTGACCTCATCCTGAACGGCAAAAATATCGTCCAGGCCGCGATCGAAACGCTCCGCCCAGAGATGATCGCCGCTCTCGGCATCGACGAGCCGCGCATTAATGCGCACGCGCCCGGCCGCCCGTCTTGCGCTGCCATCGAGCAGATAGCGCACCCCAAGCTCCTCGGCGATATCACGCACATCCATCGCCTTTCCCTTATAGGCAAAGCTCGAATTGMGGGCGATGACGAAGAGGCCCGAGGTCCGGGAAAGATCGGTGATCAGATCTTCGGTCAGGCCATCCGCAAAACCCTCCTGCTCCGGATCGCCGCTGACGGTGACGAAGGGCAGTACGGCAATCGATGGTTTGTCGGGCAGCGCCAAAGCTATTCGCTTCCGGCTGCCGAGCTGCTTTATGGCGCCGGTGAAGCGATAGCCGATGCGCGGAACCGTCGAGATCCATTCACCACCGTCAGCGGCAGGACCCAGCAGCTTGCGCAGCTGCGCGATCTGGACGGTGAGATTGCCCTCCTCGACGGCCGTGCCCGGCCAGGCCGCATCCATCAGCTCGGTCTTGGCCAGAATTTCGCCGGGCCGCCCGACGAGCGCGGCAAGCAGCATTACGCCGCGGTGCCCGACGGCAACGGGATCGTCGTTCCGAAGAAGCGTCCCCGCCTCCGGATCAAGCACGAACGGACCAAAGGCAAAACGCGCTCCCTGCATGGCGCGCATCCTAGAGGCTTTCATGCCGGGTTGGAACCATCCTGCCTGATGCCATTCGATCTCGGCATTCCCGCGGACAATTTCGTCCGCTCATGCGCGTGGCATCCGAAGCGCGACTGGTTTAATCGTGTTCGATCAGATAATTACCGGCTGAAATAGAGCGTCGAGGTACACCCATGGTTTTCTGGATAGCAAGTCTGGTGGGACTGGCGGTCGCCTATCTCTTCGGCTCCCTGCCCACGGGCTATCTGGCGGGCAAACTGCTCAAGGGCATGGATATCCGCGAGCATGGCTCGAGATCCACCGGAGCAACGAACGTACTCAGAACGCTCGGTAAATGGCCTGCCTTGGCAGTTCTCCTGATCGACGTGCTGAAAGGTGTCGCAGCAGTCGTCTTTGCCCGCTGGTTTTATCTCTGGCTCTCGACAGTCTCATCAGGCATCCCGCCGACAGCGTCTGATCTGCAAAGCGCGCAGCCTTGGGCTGTTTGCCTGGCCGGCCTTGGCGTGCTGTTGGGGCATGGCCGTTCGATCTGGCTGAACTTTACGGGAGGCAAGTCGGCTGCGACGGGGCTCGGCGTGTTGCTGGCAATGTCCTGGCCCGTCGGTTTGGGTGCTGCGGCGGTCTTCTGCCTTGCGCTGGCCGCCTTCCGCATTGTTTCCCTGAGTTCGATGCTGGCAGCGTTGACGGCCATCGCTCTCGTCTGCGGTCTGGAGCAACCGTTGCCCTATCGGCTGCTGGTAATATCAGGCGGGATCTACGTGATTGTGCGCCATCGCGCCAATATCAGGCGGCTGCTGGCTGGGACCGAGCCACGTCTGGGCAAAGTCGCCTAGAATCGAAATGCACCGATACCAATTGCCGCGAGCTGGAAGCGTTTCAATCCTGCCTGACGATAGCGCCGACCGCATTGACGAGCACGCGCGACGCGATCAGCGCCGACAGGCCGTCGATATCAGCCGGAGGATAAAACTCGACCAGGTCAAACCCGGCGATTCTCGCCCGCCTGCCAAGGCCGGCGATCAGGTCGATCACCTGCGTGTAGGTAAGGCCGCCAGGGGTACGCGCCGCCACGCCCGGCATGATGCCGGGATCGATGCTGTCGCAATCGAGCGTGACGACGACCCGCGCGCCCTCGGGAATATGCCGGAGAGCAGCTTCGACACCCGCCGTGTGGATCTCGCGAGCAGTGACAAAGCGGCTACCATAGTGCTGCGCCGCTTCCACCTCGGCGATTCTCGCGCTGCCGACGCTGCGCAGACCGACTTGCACCATACCGGCGACATGCGGAATCTCGCTCGCCCGACGCATCGGACTTGAATAGCCGTAGCGCTCGCCATGCACCTCGTCGCGCCAGTCGATATGGGCGTCGATCTGCAGGACCCAGACCGGCCCCTGATCCGCAAAGCCGGCGAGGAAAGGAAAGGTCACAGAACAATCGCCCCCGAGCAGGATCGGTACGGCCGATAGCGCCAGGATTTCGCGCGTCGTCGCCTCGATCCGGGCGCGGTTGCCGGCATTGTCATGCATGATGGTCTCGATGTCGCCGGCGTCGATACAGGAGATCGGCTTGCCGGCAAATAGCGGGCCGCCGAGATCGAAATCCCAATGCTCGATGAGCCCGGCATCCTCCTGGCTCGCAGCGCGGATGGCGCCGGCGGCCAGCGCATAACCGCTGCTGTCCTTGCCGGGATAGGTGCTGCCGTGCGCGGCTGCGAAGATCACCGCACGGGGCAAACGGCCATCGGCCAGGTGATCGGGAAGGCCGAGAAAGGAAGATGAGGCGGTCATGTCCTTATTGTCCTGATGGGGTGAAATCCTGTTTTGACCTGTTTAGTCACTTTGGAAGTTTTTGCGAACTTTTTGGAAGCGCTTAATTACGCTCCGCGCCGCATCCTCCAGACTCCAGCATCCTTTGAAATCGAAGGTCCGAGGTGAAATCCAAGTTCCCGGACCTTCAAACCCATGGAGTTTATCATGAGCGATTGCTGCATCCTTGCATCAGCCCCATGTCAAAAGTTGTCGCGCCGGCACAATAGCCTGATCATCCTGCGAAGCGCGATCACGCGCTGGTTCTGGCGCATCCGCATCCGCCGCGAACGGAAGCAACGGTCCAAAATCAGCCCCGTTCTGATCGACGATATCGGCCTGACGGAACAACAGGCAGGCTCTGAGACCACCGGCTTTTTCTGGCACGTGTGAGGCGAATGTCCGATGACAGACGATAGCCAGTTTCCTCCAGCCGTAACGATCGACCGGCGCAGCCCGATATCGCCACGCGAAGATCGCATTCCATGGGCCGCGATGGCAGGCATCATCGCCACCGTCACGGTGTTCGCCATGGCGCAGGGCCTGACCTATCCGCTGCTGAGCTTCATCCTGGAGCGGCAGAAAACACCATCAGGCCTGATCGGCCTGTCGGCCGCCATGACGCCAACAGGCTTCATCGTCTCCGCACCCTTTATTCCTGCCCTGTCACGCCGCGTGGGCGCCGGACGGCTTGCCATCCTCTGCTCGATCCTCGCAGCGCTCAGCCTGATTGCCATCGCCTGGACGCAGGAGATTTGGGCCTGGATGCCGCTGCGCTTCCTGCTCGGCGTCTTCGCCAATCCGCTCTACGTGATCAGCGAAACCTGGCTGCTCGCCATCACGCCCGCCGCGCGCCGCGGCCGCATCATGGGCCTCTATTCGTCCGTCGTATCAGGCGGCTTCGCCATCGGTCCGCTATCCCTCGGCCTTGCCGGTACGGAGGGCTGGCCGCCCTTCCTGATCGGTATTTTCGCCTTCCTCGTCTGCGGCCTGATCGTGCTTGCCGTCACAAGACGACTGCCCGACATGCCGCAGGAGGGCGAAGCCATATCTGTCGGCGGCTTCTTCATGCTGGCGCCGCTCCTGCTCGTCGCCGTCTTCGTTGCCGCCGGTTTCGAGCAGATCCTGCTTGCCCTCTTCGCCGTCTATGGCGCAGCCCTCGGCAGCCCCGAATCGCGCATCACCGCGCTGATCACCTGCTTCATCGCAGGCAATGCCGTGCTGCAGATCGTCCTCGGCCGGCTCGCCGAACAATTTGGCTCCCGCCCTACCCTGCTCTTCTGCGTGCTCGCCTCGCTCGCCGGCTGCCTGCTCCTACCTGTTGTCTTTGACACCTGGCTCATCTGGCCACTGTTCTTCGCCTGGGGCGGCGTCTCCTTCGGCATCTACACCCTGTCGCTGATCCAGCTCGGCGAGCGCTTCACCGGCCAGTCCCTCATCGCCGGCAACGCCGCCTTCGCCCTCGTCTGGGGCCTCGGCGGCATCGCAGGCTCGCCCGCAACGGGCGTGGCGATGCAACTGATCGGCCACCAGGGCCTGCCATTGTCCCTCGGCCTGCTGAGTACTGTGCTGGCGGTGTGGCTGCTGGCTAGGAGATGGCAAGCCAACTAAGGCACGGCTAAGTATTATGCCTGCGAGCCAATCGATTTTCCCGTTCCGAGGCAAAGAGGTTTCTCCAGCGCGACAGAACATCATAGAAGAAATCAGCGTCCAGCCATATCTCCTTGACCGTGGCGGGAACATCATTGGCAAAGTCGGTGTTGACGAAGCCAACAAGGCGAATTCTGTTACCTACATCAAACTGAAGCACATAACTTCCATCGTCAAAGGCCTCGTCTCCATCCGGCGCCCATCTCACGGCGCTGGAATGGACAGCATCGGCAAATCCCTGTTGCGAAAGTCCAAAATAACCGGTTCGCGGCCCGCCCCTGTAAATGGCATCAAGGTAAGCTTGAGCAATCGTCACAGGATCGACATCATCCAAAACGGCAAATGAATGTGTTCCGCGGCGCCGCAGACGGTTACTCACTTCGCCAAAGGAACATCCCAACATCGTTGCGTCAGGTTCTTTGACACCAAAGACCCAGCCGTTGATGTGAATGACGAAAAAGCCCAAGGCGAGTTGCGCTATGTTTGGCACCGCTTCCGTGATCTCGCTTTCAATTGCGAAAACGTTGCTGCTTCCGACGATCACCGTTTCTCATCTCCCTACAGGATGGTCCGCCAGCCAGGCTAGGACTTAGGATATTCGCCGGGAATTGGCGGACTCGCCCAGGGGCCGATGTCGTAACCGGCATCCAGCACGTCGAGCTGCCGCTGGACAGCCTCGTCCAACCCATCCTGCAGGGATTGGAAATGATCGATCACACCATATTGCGTCCATGTCGATCGATTGAAGCCATGTTCGAAGTGATTGTAATAGATCGCAGTCGAACCGATCAGCGCCACGACCCAGCAACGGTCGTAGCCAGGCAATTCCCATTCCTCGGGCGGGCGCCGGATCGCATCCCAGAAACGCCGCTGCTGGAAGGACATGCAGGTCCAGCCGTCATTGATCTTCTCCCACAGCTGTTCTTCCGGATAGGACATTCCTGGCTCACAGCAGGCAGACGAAGGCCACGAAGGTGAGCAGCGTCAGCGCCATGCAGCTGGCCTGGAAGACCGAAATCCCGTCCTCCACATCGCCTGCCGTCGCCACATCCCGGCCCGTGCCGTTGATCATCGGCTCACGCACGACGACACCGGAATAGACGCGCGGGCCGGCAAGCTGGAGATCGAGCGCGCCGGCCATTGCCGCTTCCGGGCGGCCGGAATTCGGCGAGCGGTGCAGCTTGCCGTCGCGGATGCCGACGCGGAAGGAATCGCGGAAGGCCGCTGTGCCGCGGCGGATGCCGGCGCCGACGGCGATCAGCAGGATGGAGAGGCGCGCCGCCGGCCAGTTGGCGATATCGTCCAGCCGCGCCGAGGCCCAGCCGAAATCGACGTATTTTTCCGAGCGGTGGCCGATCATCGAATCCGCTGTATTGAGCATCTTGTAGAAGAACAGGCCCGGCAGGCCGAAGATCGCAAACCAGAGGGCCGGCGCGACCACGCCATCGGAAAAATTCTCGGCGAGGCTCTCGATTGCTGCACGGCAGACACCCGGCTCATCCAGCGTTTCCGGATCGCGCCCGACGATACGCGACACCGCCTTGCGCCCGCCCACGAGGCCGTCGCTCTTCAGCGCCGCTGCGACCGCCGCGACATGATCCGACAGGCTCTTCTGCGCCAGGAAAATCGCCACACAGAAGACTTCGAGCAGGATACCGACGGGGCCAAAGAGCATCAAGAACCAATGCAGCACCAGGCCGGTGACGACGGCGAGCCCCGACAGAGCCAGGATCGCCACCACGCCATTCTGCCGGCGCTGCGCCTTGCTCAGGCTCTCGCGGTTGAAATGCTGGTCGAAATAGCCGATCGCCCGGCCGAAAATGGCGACCGGATGCGGCACGCGCATCCACAGCCATTGCGGATCGCCGATGATGCGGTCAAGCAGCAGGGCCAGAACCAGCACGAGAAAATGTTCATCCAGATTCATCGGTTAAAGCTCCGAAGGGCCGCGGCAAGTCGTCCATCCGCCGCAGCATCCGGCGCAAGGCCGAAGCGCAGCCAGTCCGGTGCATAATCGAACCGGCGGACGAGAATATGATGGCGGCAGAGAGTCGTGTAAATGTCACCGGCTTTCGCGTCGGCAACGAGGGTGAAAAGCAGCGTGCCGCCGGCAACGGCAAGCCCTGCTCCGGCAAGCACGGCATGCAGGCCTGCCTGGCGCTCGGCAATCGAGCGGGTAATGGCGGAGACATCCGAATTCAAGAGCGAACCCGCCAGAAACAGGGCCGGCCCCGACACCGCCCAAGGACCGAGCCAGTCCTCGAAATGCTGGAGGATATCGCCCCGTGCAATGGCAAAGCCGAGCCTGAGCCCTGCAAGGCCGAAGAACTTGCCGAAGGAACGGAAGATGATCAGGTTCGAAAGCCCTGCTGCACGCGGCACGAGGCTCGCTTCCGGGCTCGTATCCCCGAAAGCCTCATCGATAACAAGAAAACCGCCTGCCGCCTTCAGCCGATCATGCAGTGCTTCCAGCCTGTCGGATGAGTGTATGCGGCCATCCGGATTGTTCGGATTGACGACGACTGCCAGCTCGTGCTGCGCGCCGACGTCATCGATATCGCTGACCGCATCGACCACAAAACCAGCAGAGCTGAAAGCGCGGGCATATTCGCCATAGGTCGGCGACAGGATCGCCACCCGCTTGCCCCCGGCGGCTGAAAGCCTGCCGACCTCTATCAATCGCGGCAGAAGCTGAATGACCGATTGCGTGCCGGGAACCGGAAGCGGCAGGATCGCGCCGCTGCGATAATGATCCCGCGCAGCAAAGCGCGCCGTCTCGACCAGATGCCGGTCCGGCAGGCGGTGCCACACCCGCGCTGGTATCTCCGGCAGCGCCACCGGATTGGGATTGATGCCGGTCGAAAGATCCAGCCAATCCTCCAGCCGGCCGCCGAAGCTTGCTGCCGCCGCGGTAATGCCGCCGCCATGCACGATCGGCGCATTCATGCGGCTGCTCCCGCAAGATCGATCAGATGCATGTAGGAGCCGGCCACCTGCCCGCGCCGCAAGCCGGCTAGGCCGAGATCGTTGCCGAGCGCATCCTGCGTGGCAAACATCCGGTCGGCCTCCCCTTCGGAGACGATCGTCGAATAGTGGAATTCATGCGCCGTCATCGGCCTGTCGAAGAACGCGCCGTCGAGCGGCGTGACGCGGCGATAGCCGAGATGCCGCCTGCGCGTCTCATAACTGGTGACGACAGGCAGCAGGCCGAGCATTTCATGGCGCGCGCCTTGCCCGTCGATCAGCCCGTCGCCGAGCACCATGTAGCCGCCGCATTCGCCATAGATGCGCACGCCGCGATCTGCCGCAGCTTTCATGCCGGCTGCAAAATTCTGCGAAGCCGCGAGCCTGCCCGCATGCAGTTCGGGATAACCACCCGGAAGATAGATCGCATCGGCAGCCTCGGACGGGCCTTCGTCGGCGAGCGGCGAGAAGAAGGAAATCTCCGCCCCGCGCCGCCGCCAGCCAAGCAGCATATGCTCGTAGCAGAAGGCAAAGGCGATATCGCGGGCAACGGCGATGTGCCTGCCGAAAGGCATCAGCCGGGCAATATTGGCAGCCGACGGCCGGTTCATGCCCTGGCGCGCGATGCGCATCAGGAATTCGAAATTGCACTCTTCGGAAACGGCATTGGCCGCATAGTCGATGAACTCCTCGAGCGCACCATGCTCGCCGGCCTGCACCAGCCCAAGATGCCGCTCCGGCAGGGCCAGCATCGCATCCTTGCGGATGACGGCAACGATGGGCATGCGGATCGCTTCCAGCGCCTGGCGCAGCATCGCTTCGTGCCGGTCGCTGCCGACCTTGTTGAGGATGACACCTGCGATGCGCACATCGGCGCGGAAACCGGCAAAGCCGCTGACGAGCGGCGCCACCGATTGCGACAGCCGCGAAGCATCGACGACGAGCACGACCGAAAGTCCGAGCTGGGCCGCGAGATCCGCCGCCGTGCCGCGCCCGTCCGCAGCACCATCGAAGAGGCCCATCATGCCCTCGATCAGCAGCACCCGGTCGCCGGAGCGGTGCAGCGTCGCATTGGCGGAAATCAGCTCTGGCCGCATTCCCCAGGGATCGAAATTCAGGCAGAGCGTGCCGCTTGCTGCCGCGTGAAAGGCCGGATCGATATAATCAGGGCCGGCCTTGCCGGGTGCGACGGCGACGCCGCGATTGCGCAGCGCACGAAGCAACCCAAGTGTCACCGTGGTCTTGCCGGAACCGGAGGATGGTGCAGCGATCAGCAACCCGCTCATGCTGTCTCCTTCCCTTGGCCGCCGGCGTGCCTGAAGGGATCGGGCTGCAGCCGCCGACCGCCAAGCGCGCCAAGCCAGTCGAGTGAGGCACGCAGCCGCACCACCTCGCCGACGACGACGATCGCCGGCGGTTCCAGACCGGAGGCGGCAACGGCTTCAGGCGCTTCGCCAAGCGTCGTCTCCAGCACCTGCTGGTCGCCGGTCGCCGCATTGCAGACGAAGGCCACGGGCTCGAAAGCCGAACGGCCCGAAGCAATCAGATTGGCGCTGATCTGGGCGATATGTTTCATCGCCATATACATGACGATGACGGGCGAGCCCTTGCCGATCGCCTCCCAGTTGATCGCGTCAGGCACGATGCCGGAGGAATCATGGCCGGTGAGGAAGGTCACGGCATGGTTGATGTCCCGATGCGTCACCGGAATCCCGGCATAGGCAAGCCCGCCGATGCCAGCGGTAATGCCGGGCACGATACGAAACGGGATATTGTGCTCGACCAGCGTCAACGCCTCTTCCCCGCCGCGTCCGAAGACGAAAGGATCGCCGCCCTTCAGCCGCAGCACGCGTTTGCCGGTCCGCGCCAACTCCACCAGCCGAAGCGAAATATCCCGCTGCTTGGCCGAGGGTTTGCCGCCGCGTTTCCCCGCATACTCCAGCTCCGCCCCTGACCGCGCGAGCTTCAGACATTCCTCGTTGACCAGCGCGTCATGGACGATCACATCGGCCTCGGAAAGCCCCTTGGCGGCAAGCAGCGTCAGCAGGCCCGGATCGCCGGGACCGGCCCCAACGAGCCAGACGCTGCCCGGCTCCAGCGCCGGCAGATGTGAGAATGCGCGATCTATCATCCCGCTGATCTAGGCCCGGCAGCAGACGAGGTCAACGCCATCAGTGGCGGCGCACCGGAAGTTGACAAAATGGCCGAGACTCAATTTTCGAAGAAGCGGAATCAGCTTCAGAAGAAACGCATATAACAATTTGATTGGATTCCAGAATATGGAAACGGGCCGGCCGCAGGCATGCGGGACCGGCCCGTTGAAGCCATCAGAGGCGCAGCAGCGTCTCGCGGATCAGCTCGAGCACTTTTTCCGACTCGATGCCGGTGGCAACGATCTGGCTCGGCAGGCCATCCCAGTCGCCCGGCGGGAACCGGCGGCCATCCTGCTTGATCACCGTCTGGCCATCGGCAATGCCGCTGCAGACAACACGCACGGCGCCCGTGATCGTCGTGAACAGCTCGGGCGCCACGACATAGACGCTGGCGCAGCTGTCATGCACCATCATGCCGTCTTCGACCGCATGCTTGTAGAAGTCGATATAGGACTGCGAAAGCGTATCGAGCTGCTTGACCGCCTTGTCGCCCCTGGCGGCCATCTCCCCGAGATAGCTGCGGCTCATCGTCGTGATCGCGGTCACATCGAGGCCGATGACGACGACCTTCCACGGCGCAGTCATGACGATATCGGCCGCTTCCGGATCGCCATGGATATTGGCTTCAGCAACCGGCGAGACATTGCCCGGCACATAGAAATTGCCGCCCATGATGACGACGTCCTTCACGAGGCCTGCAATCTCGGGGTCTTCCTTGAGCGCCAGGGCCAGGTTGGTCATGCGGCCGACGGCAACCAGCCTCACCTCGCCCGGATTGGCGCGCACGGTTTCGATGATGAAGCGATGCGCCGGGCGCGGATCGACCGGCAGGTCGATGGTATCTGGCACCGGCATATCACCGAGGCCATTCTCGCCATGCACCATGGTCGGCCACGGACGCTCATGACGCGCAGGATCGATGGTGACATTGGCGCCCTTGGCAACGGGTGCTGCGATATTCCATTCCCTCTTCAGGAACAGCGCATTGCGCGTCGTCGTCTCGATCGAGGCATTGCCGAAAATCGTGGTGATGCCGATCAGATCGATCTCGGGATGGCGGTGCAGGAAAAGCAGCGCCATTGCGTCATCGACGCCCGGATCCGTGTCATAAATGACCTTATGCATATGTATCCTCCAGAGCAATTCCAGCAAAAATCTGCAGCGGTTTTGCGCCCGGAATTGCGTGAAAACAAAGGGATAGAGCACATTCGTGATTCAAAAAACGAAGATGCTCCGGATTCGAATCGCTGGCAGCCGTACGGCGCCGCGAAGTGCCGCCACCATAACGCCCGTCAGGCTTTCTGCAACCCGATGCGGGCGACGGCCGCTGTCGCATGCTGAGATTTGATCTTGCCGAGCGCCAGCTCCGCACCCATGCCAAGAGCCGCAAGGGCCGCCGCTTCCGCCACCCCATGGCAGCCGACACGGGCAAAGACGATGGCAGAGGGATTCCTGAGCCGCGGCGTCTCCTCCTCCAGCCGCACCGCATCGAAGAACACGACAGGCACGGAAAAATGCGCCGCAACGGCGAGGATCGCCGGCTCTTCGCTGCGGCTATCAATCGAGGCAACAGCAACAAGCTCAGCCCCGCTGATACGGGCCGCCCTCAACGCCTCGACGGCAAGCGCCATCACCTCGCCATCAGGCGCCCCGCGCTCGCAGCCGAGCCCGAGCACATGCCGCCTTGCCTCATCAATGGTGATTTCGCTCATTCCCGTCAGCCGATTGCGCCCCGCTGTGTCCCCGGAGCCATTGCAGCTCAAGGCGGGAAATGCAACAAGGCCGCCCGAAAGCCCCGCCCCCCGCATACCTCTCCCGGAATAGCATCTTGCCTGACATTGCCATCCATCTGCTTCTGCTGCTCTGCGCGGCCGCCTTCTTTGCCGGTTTCGTCGATTCCATTGCCGGTGGCGGCGGATTGATCACCGTTCCCGCCATGCTGATCGCAGGCATCCCGCCGTTGCAGACACTCGGCACCAACAAGGTGCAATCCCTCTTCGGCGCGGCCTCGGCAACCATCGCCTATGCCCGCAAGGGCCATGTGAAGCTTTCGGAACAATTGCCGATGGCGCTGATGGCCGTCATGGGCGGCGCGCTCGGTGCAGCCCTCGCCACACTCGTCCCCGGCCAGGTGCTGCAGGCCGTCATGCCGGTGCTGCTCGTGGCAATCGCCATCTTCTTCGCCGTCAAGCCGAACCTCAACGACGTCGATACCCACCGCCGCATGACGCCCTTCCTCTTCGGCCTGACGCTGGTGCCACTCATCGGCTTCTACGACGGCGTCTTCGGCCCCGGCACCGGCTCCTTCTTCATGCTGGCCTTCGTCACACTTGCCGGCTTCGGCATGCTGAAGGCGACCGCCCATACCAAGCTTCTCAATCTCGGCTCGAATTTTGGCGCGCTCGTCGTCTTCGCAAGCTTCGGTGCAACGCTCTGGAAGATCGGCCTTCTGATGGGTGTCTGCCAGTTCCTCGGAGCACAGCTCGGTTCGCGGCTCGCCATGCGCATCGGCGCAAAGCTCATAAAGCCGCTGCTCGTCATCGTCTGCATCGCTTTCGCGGTGAAGCTGCTCTCCGACCCCGTAAACCCGCTGCGTGTCTGGCTCGGGCTTTAGAACGTGATCTGATCAATCGTGGTCAGCGTCGTCTTGGCAGAAACACCCGGCGCATTGGCGAAATGCCAGGCGACATATTGTTCGGCATAAGGATTGGTCGATGACATGCCATCGACGGGCAGGATGACGTTCATGCCCTTCAGCGCCGCATAGGCTGCCGTATTCAGCACCGCGCCTTCGGATGCCGTGCCGGTCACGATAATGGTCTTGATGTGCTTCTCGGTCAGGATCTTTTCGAGATCGGTGTTGATGAACTTGTTGGCGCCTGCTTGTACGATCGCATCGCCCTCCTTCGGCGCCAGCACGCTGGCGATATCGCCCTTCGTGGCACCACCGGTGATGCTGTAGATGACGGGAACGCCGCTCTTGCGCGCCTCGTTCATCAGCTTTTCCACCTTCGGAAGCGAGGCGATGCAGCGCGGCTTGTTCTTCGAGTTGCACGGCCCCTTGGACGGATCCTGCGCGCCGTTAAAATCGAGCAGCAGCAGCGCCGTATCCGACCTATTCACGCTGACCGGCTTCAGCGCCGGTGCTGCCGGCACCTTGATCGTATTCCAATCATCGATAACAGTCGCCTGTGTCGCGGATGCACCGAGAAGAGCAATGGCGAATGCGGCTAAGGCTTTGTATGAACGGGTTTTCACCGATGTCTCCTCCGGGGCAAAAGGGTCGCCGCAAATCTCCGGGCTGCCTCCACGCCTGTCAAATCACCAAGCCGCGAGATGAACAATTCCAGCAAAAATATGCCGCGGTTTTACGTCCGCAATTGTGTGAAAACCGATTGTTGATCAGCCTTCCATTACCTCCCGCGTAATTGATAGGCTGCACCGCTTTCGCCGATGATCGCCCTGCCTGAACATGCCACCTGCCTGAATATGAAAGGCGATCAAAAGGAGATGACCCGATGACAGATGCCCCGACAAACGACGCAAACACCAACGCCGAGCGCTACCTCACCATCTGGAACGAGACGGATGCCGCACGCCGCCGCGCTCTCATCGCCGAGAGCTGGGCGGAAGCCGCCACCTATATCGATCCGCTGATGCGCGGCGAAGGCCATGAGCAGATCAATTCGCTGGTCGAGGCAGTGCAGAGCCGCTTCCCCGGCTTCCGCTTCGAGCTGATCGGCACGGCCGATGGCTATGGAAACAACCTGCGCTTCTCCTGGGGCCTCGGCCCGGAAAATGGCGAAGCATTGATCAAGGGCACGGATTTCGCCGAGCTCGAAGACGGCAGGCTGAAATCCGTACGTGGCTTCATCGATCTCCTGCCGGAAGCCGCCTGATGACCCCGACCGCCCGCTCTCTCGGAGATCACCTGCGCGAATGGCGCCAGCGCCGGCGCATGAGCCAGCTCGACCTGGCGCTGGAGGCCGAAATCTCGCAACGGCATCTGAGCTTCATCGAGAGCGGGCGCTCGACCCCGAGCCGCGAAATGCTGCTGCATCTCGCCGAACGCCTCGGCGTGCCTCTGCGCGACCGGAACCCGCTGCTGCTGGCTGCGGGTTTTGCCCCCGTCTTTGCCGAACGCAAGCTGGATGATCCCGCCCTTGAGCCCGCGCGCCGCGCCATCGATAGGGTGCTGAAAGGCCACGAGCCCTTCCCGGCGGTCGCCATCGACCGCCACTGGACGCTAGTTGCCGCCAATGCCGCCATCGCACCACTGCTCGAAGCCGTTGCTGATCCATCCCTGCTGGAACCGCCGGTCAACGTGCTGCGCCTCAGCCTGCATCCACAGGGGCTGGCACCGCACATCATCAATCTCTCGGAATGGCGCGCCCATCTCCTTGATCGGCTGCGTCAGCAGATTTCGGTCTCGGGCGATCCGGTACTGGAAAAGCTGCTGAAGGAACTGCTGACCTATCCGGCTCCCAAAGATGCTGGCGAAACCCACACCGACCTTGCCGGCATCGCCGTGTCCTTGCAACTTTCGACCAAAGCCGGCCTGCTTTCCTTCATCTCGACAACGACCGTCTTCGGCACGCCCGTCGATATCACCCTGTCGGAACTGGCGATCGAAACGCTCTTCCCGTCCGATGAAGAAACGGCCGCGATATTGCGCGGCCATCTCGCCAATTGACGCGTTTGTTCCGCACAATTCCGGACGCAAAACCTCTATGCACTTTTGCTGGAATTGCTCTACTTTTCACGCAATTCCGGACGCAAAACCGCTACGCACTTTTGCTGGAATTGCTTTAGAACTCCACGCCCGGCTGCCCCTTGATGCCCGAGCGGAAGGGATGCTTGACGAGCTCCATCTCGGTGACGAGATCGGCGATCTCGATCAGTTCGTCCTTGGCGTTGCGGCCGGTCAGCACGACATGCGTCATGTGTGGCTTCTCGTTTTTCAGGAACTCCACCACCTCGTTGATATCGAGATAGTCGTAGCGCAGCGCGATATTGATCTCGTCGAGCAGCACCATGGAATTGCGCTCGTCGCGGATCAGTTCCTTGGCCTTTTCCCAGGCCGTACCGGCCGCCGCCACATCCCGCGCCCGATCCTGCGTCTCCCAGGTAAAGCCCTCGCCCATCGTGTGGAATTGGCAGACATCGGAGAAATGCTTTTCGATCAGATCCCGCTCGCCCGTCCACATGGCGCCCTTGATGAACTGCACGACGGCAGACGGCTTGCCATGGGCGATATGGCGGAAAATCATGCCGAAGGCGGCTGATGATTTGCCCTTGCCCTTGCCGGTATGGACGATGATCAGGCCCTTCTCATCCGTCTTGCTGGCCATGATCTTGTCACGGGCGGCCTTCTTCTTCGCCATCTTCTCGGCGTGACGGGCATCGTCCTTTTCGGCTGGTACGACTGGCTCTTCGGTCATGGCTGGCTGCCTGCTCTTTTCTTGGTTTCGTTGGATTCAGTGAGGTTGAATTGCGCCGAGTTGCTGCGTGGCGTCCAGAGCCCGCGCTCGATCGCCTCCATGAGCCGCTCCTTCATCTCGGAAAGTGCCGCCGGGTTCTTCTCGGCCATGAAGTCGCGGACCTTGGGGTCGGCGACGAAGGCCTGATAGACCGCCTCGAAATGGTGATTGCCGACAGCCCCCGTCGTCGCCGCAAAGGCAAAGAGATAATCGACCGTCGCGGCAATCTCGAAGGCGCCCTTATAGCCATGGCGCATGACGCCATCGATCCATTTCGGATTGACGACACGCCCGCGCACCACGCGCCCGATCTCTTCCTCAAGCGAACGGATAACAGGCTTTTCCGGCCGCGAATGGTCGTTGTGATAGATCGCCGGCCGCGCACCGCCGAGCACTTCGGCCGCCGCCGCCATGCCGCCTTCGAACTGGTAATAATCGTCGCTGTCGAGCAGGTCGTGCTCGCGATTGTCCTGGTTCTGGACGACCGCCTGAATGGAGCGCAGCC
The DNA here is from genome assembly GCF_056398505.1 of Rhizobium sp. 01T437. Lineage (NCBI taxonomy): Bacteria > Pseudomonadati > Pseudomonadota > Alphaproteobacteria > Hyphomicrobiales > Rhizobiaceae > Rhizobium > Rhizobium sp. 01T437. The sequence goes on along the minus strand of NZ_JBFTPM010000007.1, from coordinate 238,311 downwards.
GTTCCTCGAAGACCCCGCGCTCGGCCTGCCCCTCTTCGCCCGCGCCATAGGCATAACTGCCCCAGACGAGATAGGCCTCAGCCAGATCCGCACGCCGCTCCCAGCCCTTCTCATCGATCAGCGCCTGCAAACCCGCACCATAGGCACCGGGCTTTGACCCGAAGATGCGATAGCCGGCCCGCTTTGCCGCGGCCTTCTCGTCAAGCCCGGCAGCGGCAAGCCGCGCCGCCTCACCGCACATGCGCCCAGCAATCGGATTGTCAGCCGCATCTTCCTCCAGCGCGCCGACAGCCCGGATCGCCTTGTCGAAGAGCGCGATCTGCTCAGGAAAGGCATCACGGAAGAAGCCGGAAATGCGCAGCGTCACGTCGACACGCGGCCGGCGCAGCATGGCCTGCGGAATGATCTCGTAGCCGGTGACCCGCCGCGAGGCCATGTCCCAGACCGGCTTGACGCCGATCAGCGCCAAGGCCTGGGCGATATCGTCGCCGCCGGTGCGCATGTTGGACGTGCCCCAAGCCGTTAGCCCGAAGGAGACGGGCCACTCGCCATGATCCTGCACATAGCGGCGGACCAACAGTTCGGCCGATTTCTTGCCGAGTTCGTATGCCGCAGGTGTGGGCACCGCGCGGCTGTCCACCGAGTAGAAATTCCGCCCCGTCGGCAGCACATCCGGCCGCCCGCGCGTCGGCGCGCCGGATGGGCCGGGCGGCACGAAACGGCCGTCGAGGCCGCGCAGCAGACTGGCGATCTCTGCCGGGCCRCAGGCGAGGATCGAGGGTTTGAGACGAGCGTCGATTTCATCGAGCACGCTTCTGGTTTGGGACCAGAGAGATGGGCAGGTGATTTCGCCGGAGACAAGCTTGGCTGCAAGCAGCTCGATGCGTTCGACCGTATCGCCGTTCGTGCGCCACGGGGCGTCGAGGATGTCTGCGAGGATTTTGGGTGTTGGGCCGCTCCAGGGGGCAGCCATGTCGCAGTCGAGAGGGTCGAAAGAAGACCCCTCCCCAACCCCTCCCCACAGGTGGGAGGGGCTAGCTGGGCTCACCGTATCCGCCGCATCTGTGGCCGCCGAGAGTGAAGCAAGTTCCGAGGAAAGTCCCTCCCCCTTGTGGGGAGGGGTTGGGGAGGGGTTTTTCAGCGCATCCCCAGCAATCGCCCGCTGCAAACTCGCATCTCCACCCTCACCCAGCCCGCGCGGCACCCGAGCCAGCGCCACGGTGAGATCCGTCAGCAACCGTCCCTCAGGCGACACGCCAAACACATGCAGCCCATCGCGGATCTGCATTTCCTTGAGGTCGCAGAGATAGGCATCGAGCTTCTTCAGCGCCTCGCCTTCGGCCTCACCCTTGGCAATCCCCGCATCCCGATCCAGCCCGATATCGGCAACGAGATCGAGGATCTGCCGGCTGAGCAGGCGGATACGGCGCGGATCGCCGCCCGATGCCTCGTAATATTCATCGACCAGCGCCTCCAGATCCTTCAGCGGCCCATAGCTTTCGGCCCGTGTCAGCGGTGGCGTCAGATGGTCGATGATAACAGCGGCAGTGCGGCGCTTGGCCTGCGTGCCCTCGCCGGGATCGTTGACGATAAAGGGATAAAGATGCGGCAGCGGCCCGAGGATCGCCTCGGGGTAGCAGGTCTCCGACAGTGCCAACGCCTTGCCCGGCAGCCATTCCAGATTGCCGTGCTTGCCCATGTGGATCACTGCCTGCGCGCCGAATTCCCCGCGCAGGAAAGCATAGAAGGCGAGATAGCCATGCGGCGGCACGAGATCGGGCGAGTGATAACTTCCCTTCGGATCGATATTATAACCGCGCGCCGGCTGGATACCGATCAGCAAGTCGCCGAACCGGGCGAAAGGCAGCGCGAAAGCGCCATCGCGGACATAGGGATCGGCTTCCGGCGCACCCCAGCGCGCGCTGACTTCATCCTGAATCTGAGCAGGAAGAGATTCCAGGAAATCCTTGTATCGACTCAGTGAAAGCTGCTCGCGCACGACCTTGCCATCAAAGCCGGAATTGGTCGGCCCCGCCATCAGGTGCCGTATCAGCGCATCACCATCGGCAGGGATATCGGCGACCGGATAACCGGCCTTCTCCATCGCCCGCATCACCTCGATGGTGCCTGCTGGCGTATCGAGGCCGACGCCATTGCCGAGCCGTCCGTCACGGTTCGGATAATTCGCCATGACGAGCGCAACCCGCCTGCCCTCCGCCGGCACCTGCCGCAGCCGCGCCCAGTTGGCGGCAAGCGATGCCACATAGTTCATGCGCCCGGCATCCGGCTCGCTGGAAACGATGTTGGCCTCGACCGCAGCGTCGTAGCGCGCCGCTGATTTGAAGGAGACGGCGCGCGACAGCACCCGGCCATCCACCTCCGGCAGCGCGACATTCATGCCGAGATCACGCGCCGACAATCCCTGCGGCGAAGCGGCCCAGGCCTCTCGCGACGAAGCGGAGAAGATTGCCTGCAGCACGATCGCGTCGTTAGCCTCCAGCACCGTCGGCTCGCGATCGGCGCCGGGTGCGGAGACGGCAAAGCCTGTCGTGTTGATGACGACCTCGGGCTTCAATTCGGCGAAGATGGATTCGAGAATGCCCTTGGAGACAGGATCCTTAAGGCTGTAGGCGAACACCGGCAACGGGCGCAGGCCTTGCTGCTGGAGGGCTTCGATCAAGGCTTCGACGGGCTTGGTTTCGCCGCTCTGCACGAGGGCGCGGTAGAAGGCGATGGCGACAGTAGGTGGCGTCCCCTGCCGGACGCGAACTTCGGCTTTGGCAAGCCGCCGCCACTCCTCAACCCCGACAAGCCCCCGCCCCGGCCACCAGATCCCCGCCTTCATCAGCGGCGCGGCTGGCGCCGGCTTCTCCACCCCCGAGAGCATGGCCGAGGCATAGGCAAGAAAGCCCCGCGCATTGGCGTCGCCGCCCTCGATCAGATAGGCCCACAGCGCATTCAGATCCTCAAGCGACACATTGGAAAACGGCGTCAGCCCCGCATCCGGCCGCGCATCCCCCGGCAGGACCGCAATCAGCGCCCCGTTACGAGCGGCAACCGCATGCAGCGCCTCCAGCGCATAGTTGAAATAGCTCGCCCCACCCAGCGCCCGCACGATGATCAGCTTCGCATGTCGTGCCGTGCGCTGGACGTAGGTATCGACCGACATCGGATGCTTCAGGCTCATCAGGCTCGCAAGCCTGAGCGTATGCCCGCCCGCCCCGCCGGAATGAGCCGCAGCGATCGCCGCAAGCTCGGTGTCGGCGGCCGAGAGGAACAGGATATCGCCCGGCGACTGGCCGAGGTCGATGGCCTCGTCCCCGTCGCTGATTGTTCCCTGTTGGGCCAGAAGTAGATGCATCGAAACCCCTTAGACCAGTGCCACGATCGCCTTGCGCACCGCGTCCTGATCCATCTCGTGCAGGCCGATGACGACAAGGCGCGTGCTGCGGGCTTCGCCCGATGCCCAGGCGCGGTCGAAATACTGGTCGATGCGGCTGCCCACGGCCTGCAGCTGCAGGCGCATCGGCTTGCCGGAGACATCGATGAAGCCCTTGAGGCGCAGCACATCATGCTCGGCGATAATGCCCTTCAGCTTCTCGACGAAACCTGATGTATCGGCGATAGCGCCGAGCTCGACGACGAAACTGTCGAATTCGTCGTGATCGTGCGAAGTACCATCCTCATGCTCCAGCTCGTGATGGGACTTGCGGTTGACGATATCGTCTTCCGTGCCGATGCCGAGGCCGAGCAGCACGCTTGCGGGCACCTCGCCATTCCTGGCCTCGATCATCACAGGCTTGCGGGCGATGCGCGAGGCGACTTCGCTCTTCACGCGACCGAGGCCGTCGGCATCAATGAGATCGGTCTTGTTGAGCACGATGAGATCGGCGCAGGTCAGCTGGTCCTCGAAGAGCTCCTCGATCGGGCTTTCATGATCGAGCGATTCATCCTCGACGCGGCGTGCATGGACAGCATCATGGTCATCGGCAAAACGACCTGCGGCAACAGCGGCGCTATCGACCACGGTGATCACGCCGTCAACGGTGACTTCGCTTCTGATGTCCTGCCAGTTGAAAGCGGCGACCAACGGCTGCGGCAAGGCAAGGCCCGAGGTTTCGATGACGATATGATCAGGGCGCTGCTCGCGCTCCAGGAGCTTGGTCATGGTCGGAATGAAATCGTCGGCCACCGTGCAGCAGATGCAGCCGTTGGTGAGCTCGATAATATCGTCCTCGGTGCAGTTCTCCGCCCCGCAGCCCTTCAGCACATCGCCATCAACGCCGAGATCGCCGAACTCGTTGATGATGAGCGCAATCTTCTTGCCGCCGGCATTGGTGAGCAGGTTGCGGATCATTGTCGTCTTGCCCGCACCGAGGAAGCCGGTGATGACGGTTGCGGGGATTTTCTGCTGCATGGATTTAACCCTTCATTTTCAGCGGCAGACCTGCCGCGATAAAATACACGTCGTCGGCCGAAGCCGCGATCATCTGGTGCAGCCGGCCGGCATGGTCGCGAAACTCCCGCGCCATGCGGTTCTCAGGCACGATGCCGAGGCCGACTTCATTGGAAACGATGACGAGCCGCGCCTTTGCCTGCGGTAGAAAGGCGGCAAGGGCGGCGGACTGGGCGGCGATATCGCGGCCCTCCATCATCAGGTTGGTGAGCCACAGCGTCAGGCAATCGACGAGGATCGCCCTATCCGCGCCATCGATGGCCGCAAGGCGCTCGGTGAGATCGAGCGGCTCTTCATGCGTGGTCCAGGAGGGGCCGCGGTCGGCCTTGTGCTGGTCGATGCGCGCCTGCATTTCATCGTCCCAGGCGCGGCCTGTGGCGATGTAGTGGCGGTCAAGGCCGCTTGTGGTGACGAGGTTTTCGGCGAAGCGGGATTTGCCCGAGCGGGCGCCGCCGAGGACGAAGGTGGCTCCGGTCATGACAACGCCGCCCTCGGAGGAAGGACGCGAAGCCCCTTACCTCCCTCATTCCTGTGCTTGTCACAGAAATCCAGTGCGCCCCAGTCCTGGGGCGCGGAACGCTCACTCAACGACGGCGTAGATTCATTCACTGCGCGGACGCGCCGTGGCTGGATTCCTGTGACAAGCACAGGAATGAGGGAGGAGAGGAAAGTGCGCGCCGGAACTACATCACCAGCAGGCGCCAGACGCATCCCACCAGGAGGTACCGAACCGACACCTTTCACACGCACCACCAGAGGCAGCGCTGAATCAAATCCTTCAGCCAAGACAACCTCCGTGCTGGCAGCGGGCAAACGGCCCAGTATGGGCATTATGCCCGGCACGGATGGCAGGTCTCCTGGCTCGCAGTTGTCGGACGCGACAGGGGCAGACCGTTTCCGGTCGCCCCTGGTCGTGCCAGCGGATCTGCCTCGCCTTCCCGGCTGCGTCTCGTGAAAAGGCGGACGATTCGTAGAAATAGAGGCGTCCTGCCCCGGCTGATCACGATGCATTCCAGTGGCTTTTCCGGCACTTCTTCCGCCTTGCCCGCTTGCATAATGCAAGACCGTCGGCGCAGCAGTCGAAATACCGGACGGAAGACCCTGACTGCTCTACAGTCGCGGGGTCGGCTGTGATGAAGGCGCCCGGCTTGGGTCCGCCCCGTCACATTCCCTTTTCATCCGGAAGGCGTAAGGCCGATCCGGAACCATCCATTATGTCAATTCATGGTTAGGCTTCCGCCCCGGGCATGTCAATCGGCGCACTGGGCGCACACAGAGCTCATCTCGACTTACACTACCGATATTATCGTCTTTAATCAAAGGTTTACGTCACAAAAACTTTACGGCCCAGTCGGTATTTTGCCGCAATTGCCGCTCATGCGGATGCCGGCTCCGCCCTTGACCCCCACTCCTGCCGCCTAGTTTCCCCATGATGCTCTCCCGAATGGATATTCGCCGCCTCGGCCCTCTCGGCACCGTCTTTGATCCGGGACGCCTGCGCACGCTCATCCGCCACAGCGAAATGGGCATGGTCTTTGCCGGCGCGCTCGTCGGTATCGCCTCGGGGCTTGCGGTCACCGCCATGAGCTATGTCTCGGAAGAGATGCACAGGCTGATCTTCGGTATAGACGGCACGACGAGGCTCAGTGCCTCGCAAATCGACAGCAAGTTCTTGCTGATGACCGCCCCGGTTGCCGGCGGCATGCTGCTCGGCCTGTTGATCTTCATTCTCGCCAGATGGCGCAAGAAGCCGATGGTCGACCCGATCGAGGCCAATGCCCTGCATGGCGGCCGCCTGTCGCTGACGGACAGCATCCTCGTCGCCATCCAGAATCTCGTGTCCAACGGTTTCGGCGCATCCGTCGGTCTGGAGGCCGGCTATACGCAGCTTGCGGCCGGCATCGCCTCGAAATTCGGCCTGAAGCTGCAGCTGCGCCGCTCCGACATGCGCGTCCTCGTCGGCTGCGGCGCGGCCGGCGCCATCGCCGCCGCCTTCAATGCACCGCTGACGGGCGCCTTCTATGCCTTCGAGCTGATCATCGGCACCTACACCATCGTCTCGCTGACGCCTGTCGTCGTTGCCGCCCTCGTCGCCACACTGGTCGCCCGGCTGCTCTCCGGCAGCGATTTCATCATCGATGTCGGCAGCTTCGGCGCTGTCCAGCCCGCCGATTACGTGCCGGCGATCGCCCTCGGCGCCTTCTGCGCCGGCATCGGCATCCTCATCATGCAGGGCGTCTCCTTCGTCGAGGAACTGGCGCGCAAAAGCTCCATCGCATTGCCCTTCCGCCCGGCGCTCGGCGGCCTCGTCGTCGGCCTGCTGGCGCTGGTCTCGCCACAGGTCCTCGCCGCCGGTCACGGCGCGCTGCATCTCAACCTCGCCCATGAAATCACCATTCCCGCGCTGATCGGCCTCTTCCTTCTGAAGTCGGTGGCATCGGCCATTTCGATCGGGTCCGGCTTCAGAGGCGGCCTGTTCTTCGCCTCACTCTTCATGGGTGCCCTGCTCGGCAAGCTATTCGCCTATTCCGCCCCCTATTTCGCCGATGCGACGCTGACACCCGTGATCTATGCCGTGGTCGGCATGAGTTCGCTCGCCGTCGCCGTCATCGGCGGGCCGCTGACCATGACCTTCCTGGCGCTGGAGATCACCGGCGACTTTCCGATTACCGTTCTGGTGCTCGCCGCCGTCATTACCTCGTCTCTCGTGGTGCGCACCACCTTCGGCTACTCCTTCGCCACATGGCGCTTTCACCTGCGCGGCGAAAGCATCCGCAGCGCCCATGATGTCGGCTGGATCCGCAACCTGACCGTCGACAAGCTGATGCGATCAGACGTGAAGACCGCAAAACTTGGAATGACGATGGACGAGTTCAAGGAGGCCTTCCCCATCGGCTCGACACAGCGCGTCATCCTCGTCGATGACGGCGACAAATATGCCGGTCTCGTGCTCGTGCCGGAAATCTATGCCAACCCCACCAGCGCGCAGGACGAAGCCCAGCAGCTGACCGATTTCATCCGCTACAAAAACGATTTCCTGCAGCCGCAGATGAACGCCAAACAGGCGGCCGCGATCTTCGACAAGACTGAAAGCGAAGCGCTCGCCGTCGTCAACAACCTCATCGAGCGCAAGGTAATCGGCCAGCTCAGCGAAAGCCACACGCTGCGCCGCTACAGCGAAGAACTCGACCGCCGCCGTCGTGAGGTCTCAGGCGAGATCTGAGGCATTTGCCGCTGAAGTCAGAAACACGCCGCCATTAGAGCTACGCATCAAACTTTCTGAAAATCGATTCCGATTTCAGGCCACGGCCGTAGTCGGTACCGCGAGCTTGAACACGTCCGCCCTCCTCGAAACACCACGCAATTCGAACGATCCCAGATGTTCGCAGGCGACACCGCAGGCGGCCGCGAAGCTTTCCGACATCAGAAGGGGCTGGCCGAGTTCGCCGCAGAGTTTCTCGAGCCGCGAGGCCTCGTTGACGGCCCTGCCGATCACGGTGAAATCAAGCCTGCCGCGGGCGCCGACATTTCCGTAGAACACCTCGCCGAGATGCAGGACAACGTCGACGCCGATATCAGGTCCGCCCTCGCGCGCCCGCTGACGATTAAGCGCCTCGTTCGCCTCCAGAACATTTCGGGCCGAGGCGAGCGCAGCCATGCAGGCCGTCTCAGTATCCTCGCCATCTTCACCGCCTGTCGGAAAGATCGCCAATACACTGTCGCCCATGAACTTGAGGATCTCACCGGAATTTTCCTCGACATGCCGGCCGATCAGCTCGAAATGCTCGTTCAGAAACCCGGCGATCTCACCGGGTTGATAGACCTCGGTCAACGCCGTGAAGTTTCTGAGGTCCGCAAGCAGGATCGCGGCATTGATGGCGCCTCCCGTTCCCCTCTGGACCTCGCCCGCAAGGATGCGCGCACTCGTCTTGGCGCCCGTGTAGACAGCAAGGATATCCGAGGCGGTTCGCGATGCCGCGATGCGGTAGCAGGCCAGCCCCAGTGCCGGGAAAAGCTTTGCGATGATGGTCAGCTGATCATTGGAAAATCCGCCCGGCCTGTCGCTTGTCAGGGACAGGCTGACCCCGCGCAACGCGGCCTCCTTCGGGAACTCCAGCAGGCTGACCAGATGATCCGTGCCGCCGCCAAGCGCGAATTCCGCAAGCTGCGGATAGTCGTCGACACCCTCCCCCTTGGCAAGGATCCAGCGCCCCGACGTTTCGCCTCGGCCCAGCAGATAATAGATCGGCGTCTTCTCGAAGCTCAGCTGCGCCGCGCTGCCATATTCGGCCCTCTCGATGGTGGTCGCGCCGCCGCGCACGAAATTGGCCGAGATGCCGGCATACATGGGATGAATGGATGGCATCGCGATACTGCCCCGCCAGATGGGAAAGCCATCCGCGATCAGCCGGTCGCACAAACCGGCAATGAGCTCACCGATATGCTCGCTCCTGATTCCCTCATCTATAAGCCACTGAATATGATCGTTAATTTTGGAACCTCCACATGGGCCGGCGCAATTCTATGATGGGAAATAGGGCGAATGGGCGGCAATACCGAACCGGCCTGCGACCTCAGGCAATGGCTGCGAGGCCAATGTTTCTAACCATCCATCCCGGCAACGATAACCGCGGGGCAGGCGAAGAGAGAACGATACCTGGCAAGACCTTCATTCGCCTGCCTCGCCTCCTCATACCATTCCCGGGCAATGGAGGCGGTGCGGAATTCGATGATCAGAAGCCTGTTCATCTGCCGGTTTCCCTGGACCGGCTGGACCCTGCCTCCCGGAGACCGGACGCGGCCTCCATGGAACGTCATATCCGACGATATGCATGCAAGATAATCATCGATCGCCTGATCTTTGATATCGGGATGGATTTCGAGAATGAAATAGGCGCTCATGGATCGCTGCCTCTAACAAGGGCCGAACAGCCATGCGAGAGTATCGACATGACGCTGACGATTCCTTAGAATATCGAAACAATTAGTTCGGAGATCTAAACGTTTTGCCGAAAAAGTCAACTGACCGCCTCGCGCGCTACATTCCGACGGTCCAGCTGTTTTCGGCCCGGCTCGGGCTGTTCCACCAGAAGGTGGCCGAGCAGGTGGGCTTGACCAGCACCGAATTCAAGTGCTTCCGGCTGTTGGAAAAACTCGGACCGCTGTCGATGACGGCGCTGTCGCGCGAGGTCGGATTGAAGATCGGTACGGTCAGCGGGCTGATCGACAAGCTGGAGGCGACCGGCTTCGTCGTCAGGCAACGGGATGAGACCGACAAACGCCGCCTTGTCCTGGTTGCCTGTCCCGAGGCCTCGGCACGCGCCACCCGGCTCTACGAGGTGCAGAGCGAGCCGGTCTCCGCGATCCTGGACTCCTACAGCGAGCCGGAATTCAACCTGCTGCTGACCTTCCTCACCGATCTCGGCAATATCTTCGCCCGGACCTCTCCGCCGTCGCTGAAAGAACCGCATCCCGAGCAGGCCTCCACCCACTCCGGTGAGAAGCCAAGAAAAACGCCGCAGGAATGAAGGCAGGCATCTCCGCTCACATCCTGACCGTCATGCCGCCGTCGACGGTCAGTACGTGGCCGTTGACAAAGGAAGCGGCACCGCTTGCAAGAAACAGCGCCGCGCCGGCGATCTCGTCCGGGCGGCCCCAGCGCTGGACCGGGATGCGCTGGCGCACAAAGGGCATCAATTCCTCGTTTGCAGCCATCGCCGCATTCGTCTCGGTCGCGAACCAGCCGGGCGCAATCGCGTTGCTGGTGATGCCATGCGGCCCGAATTCGACCGCCATGGCGCGCATCAGGCCGGTCAGGCCCTGCTTGGCCGCCGGATAGACGCAGTCGCCGGGCATTACGACATGGCCGCTGATCGAGGTCACCGCGATCAGGCGGCCGTAATTGCGTCGCTTCATCAGCACGGTTGCGTCCCGCGAAAGCGTTATCGCTGCGGCCAGATCGGTGCGCAGCAGTTCGATGATGGCATCGTCGTCGAATTCGGCTAGCGGCCGCCTGTCACGGGCGCCGACATTGTTGATCAGGATATCGAGACGGCCGTGGGTCTTTTCGATGTCGGCCATCAGCCCGCGCTGAGCCTCTCGGTCGGCGATGTCGAACGCGGCGGCTTGCGCCGTGCCACCAGCGGCGCGGATGATCCTTACGGCATCTTCCAGCGTCGCCGCCGTGCGCCCGGTGACGATGACATGCGCACCGGCCTCGGCAAGTGCGCGTGCCATCTCGAAGCCCAGGCCACGGCCGCCACCAGTCACGAGCGCCACCTGGCCCGCCAGTGAAAATCCATCCAGTATGCTCATGATCTTTATCGCTCTCGACTGGGTGCGTTGCAGCGATAATTAATGGACTCAGTCAACTAATTTGGCAATAGCAGACCGGGATCATGAACGCAGACCACATCCGGCCTAGCCGAGCAGCCCTGCAAGCCAGCGCGGGTCGAGATGTTGCTCCAGGCCGCCTGCGACCTCGTCGAGCGCCCGGTCGACGCTCTCGCGATAATTACCGCCTTCGCCTGAGAGGCCAAAGCTTTGAAGCAGCCGGGCGCGGTAGGCGTCGCTGCCGAAAAGGCCGTGCAGATAGGTGCCCATGATCCGGCCGTCGGTCGAAACCGCGCCATCCGCCAATCCATCCACGATCGCCGCCGGCCGTTCGCAATCAGCCCCTTGCGTGACGCCGAGGTGGATCTGATAGCCTGACAGCGGCACGTCATACTCCGTCGAATGGGCAGAGCTGTTGCGCACCGTCTTCTCCGGCGCCATCTCCGTCTCGACATCGAGCAGGCCAAGCCCTTCGATCTCTGTCGTCGCACCCTCGATGCCGAGCGGATCATGCACCTTGCGGCCGAGCATCTGGTAGCCGCCGCAAATGCCGATCACCCGGCCGCCACGGCGCACATGGGCGGCAAGGTCGCGGTCCCATCCCTGCCCTCGCAGATCGGCGAGATCCGATATGGTCGATTTCGAGCCCGGCAGGATGACGAGCGCTGCATCGGCTGGCAGCCGCTCGCCAGCGCGCACGAAGACGAGCTCAACGCCAAGCTCGGCCCGCAGCGGATCGAGATCGTCGAAATTGGCAATGCGCGGCAGCACCGGCACGGCGATCTTCAGCGCCCCTCGCTCTCCCTTCACCAGCCGCTCCAGAACGACGGAATCCTCGGCGGGCAGCCGCCCCGCCGCCTTCAGCCAGGGCACGACGCCGAAGCAGGGCCAGCCGGTGAAACCTTCGATGGCGCGGATACCGTCGCCGAACAGGCTTACATCGCCGCGGAACTTGTTGATTATGTAACCCGAGATCATCTTGCGATCCTCCTCGGCGAGAATCGCATGCGTGCCGACGAGCGAGGCGATGACCCCGCCGCGATCGATATCGCCGACGAGAACGACAGGTACATTCGCCCGCGTCGCAAAGCCCATATTGGCGATATCGCCGGCCCTGAGATTGATCTCGGCGGGTGACCCTGCCCCCTCGACGATGACGAGGTCGGCGCCATCGGACACTTTGGCGAAACTCTCCAGCACGGAAGAGAGCAGCTGCGGCTTCAGCCGTTGATAGTCGCGCCCCTTCGCCTGCCCGAACACCCTGCCCTGCACGATGATCTGGCTGCCGTTTTCCGACTGCGGCTTGAGCAGCACCGGGTTCATATGCACCGATGACGGTGTGCGTGCTGCGAGCGACTGCAGCCATTGCGCCCGGCCGATCTCGCCGCCGTCGTCGGAAACCGCCGCATTGTTCGACATATTCTGCGGCTTGAAGGGCCGCACCTTCAGGCCGCGATTGGCCGCCAGCCGGCAAAGCCCCGCCACCAGCACCGTCTTGCCGACATCCGAGCCGGTTCCCTGCAGCATGATGGCTCTGGTCATTGGCGCCTATCCGTGAAGTATTTCCGGCAGGCCTACAATGCGAGCAGACGCCCGGTCAACAGAGGGCCAGAAATGCGAAAACCGCGATCAGGCCATAAGCCCTACGCGGTTTGCCGTAAAAAACGCAGGCGCCTTCATCATTACGCAATGAAGCTCGCTTTTTCCGGGACGCAGTACCTGATCCGGAAAAGCAGCGGTTGTCCCCCGCCGCGTCACAACAGATAACGGCACATTCTTACCGGATGGTTATTGAAGGCCGGACCGGAGGCAAAATTCGACTTTTTTTGAACTTTTCCGATTTTCTCTCACTTGGAACCGCTTTCACCCCTCGCCACGAGCGTGCATTTCCGCCAATCGCACCCCAGGCTGCAATTTCATGAATCTGCCGGCATAAATTCTTCGAATTCAATAATTTAGTTACAGATACAACACGGAAAAGAGAGTTGATTTCTTGCAGCAAATCCGTAGGTTTGCTCATATTAAGCCATCGATAGAAATGGCCAGCGACGAGCCGCCGGACAACCAGACGAACGGCGCCGCACACAGGAAAAGCCCCGTGGAGCCATATTCCGGCCGTGGGCACCTGAAGCGGCGGAGAGATTTGTCGGCTAATTGCCTCGGTGCATGCGCGTTCGATCACATAAAAATTTCGGGGAACGTATAATGAAGACATTTTTCACGTCATTCATCCTTGCGGTCTGTTTTTATGCCGGACTGGCGGAGGCACAAGCTGCCGGATGCGGCAAGGTCTCGATCGCCGAGATGAGATGGGGCTCCGCCGCCATTGCCGCGAGCTTCGATAAATTCATCCTGGAAAAGGGCTACGGCTGCTCCGTCACCATCGTCGATGGCGACACGCTGCCGACCTTCGCCTCCATGAATGGCAGCGGCACGCCAGATATCGCCTCGGAATTCTGGGTGAAGGCGGTCAAGCCGCAGCTCGATGCCGCCATCGGCGCCGGCCGTCTGGTCAAGGGCGCCGAAATTCTTGCGGATGGTGCTGTCGAAGGCTGGTACATCCCGAAATTCATTGCCGACGCCAACCCGGATATTCGTTCCGTGCAGGATGCGCTGAAGCACCCGGAGCTTTTTCCCGATACCTATGATCCCTCGCGTGCGGCCGTCTATAATTGCCCGGAAGCCTGGGCCTGCGAAATCTCGACCAGCAATCTCTTCAGGGCGCTCGATGCCGAAAAGCTCGGCTTTGCGCTGGTCGACAGCCGGACCCCCAAGGATTTCGACGGTTCGATTGCCCGCGCCTTCGAAAACAAGGTCGGCTGGCTCGGTTATTACTGGGCGCCGACATCAGTCATCGGCAAATACGACATGAAACAGCTGGGCTTCGGTGTGCCGCACGACGAGGCCGAATGGAACGCCTGCACCTCGGTGCCTCATTGCGCCAATCCCAAGGTGAACGCCTATCCGGTATCGCAGGCATTCACACTGATGACCAGGGCTTTCGCCGATCGCTCCGGCCCGGTCATGAACTATCTGAACGCCCGCAGCTGGGATAACGAGACCATCAGCCAGGTGCTGGCCTGGCAGGATGAAAATGGCGAGGACAACGAGAATGCAGCCCTCTATTTCCTGCAGAATTATGAGGAGCTGTGGAGCCGCTGGGTCCCGGCCGATGTAGCCGAGAAGGTCAAGGCCAGTCTATAAACCTTGCTGACAACAAGGACTGGACGATTCGTTATGACTGGCACGGTGCCCTTCCCCGATCGCGATACCGTCGCGGAAAAACTCGCGGCGCTCTCGGAAACCGACAAATCCTACCTGTCGCTGCTCATGGAAAATCCGGCGCAGGACGATAACCTGCTCGCGGGTCTCTATCGGCACCTCGACCTCGCCTCCGCCGCGCGCCTTCTCAACTCGCTGAAGCTCGAAACCCTCGGCAAATGGATCGGCGAAGCTGCACCCGACCGGCTGCAGATCAGGCTCATGGAAGCGGCACGCTCCAGCCAGCACCCGGCCTATGCCGCATTCCGGACCGGGCTGACCCGATCCGGCGGCCTCGAAAAAGCCTATCCGACTTCAAAAATCTGAAAGTAATTATCTTTTCGCTGCGCGATCGACACTACGGCCGGCATCCTGCGTGGCATTGACGGCATTTGCCGTATCCCTGCCCACGCCACGGATCGTGTTGGCGCAGGAAGAAAGCGCGAGAAGGATCATCAAGGCGGATGCGATTTTACCCGTGGTCGTCATGTGCGAAATCCCTTTGTGAATTCAACCCCGAACGGCTGATGCCGTCCGGGCGGGATAACGCATTCGTGAGCGAAAAGTTCACCGGCTAAGAGCCTTTCTCCGGAGAAGGCCAACATCGTCAAACGCACTTCAGCAACCAGGGGCAACAGCCCGGGCCGATCGCGCCCATCAAGCACATATTCAGCTGCGCTCGACGCCCTTTGCCGCCAGAATATCGTCAATGGCTGCCGACATCAGAAACTCCGACAGCTGCCCGGCAGCGTCTGCATCCGTTGAATCGGCGCTGATGCCAATGGCAAAGTCGATGTAACTTTGCAGTTCTGCCGGAAACTTGCCGACGAGTATGACCTCGGGCGCGGCGGCGAGGATAGACGTCACGGGAACGACACCCAGCTCGGCCTCCCCGCGGCCGACGGCTACCGCCGTCTGCCCTCCTGCTACCGGCACCAGCTTGGGCTTCACCTCTTCGGCTATTCCCAACCGATCCAGCAAACCGGAGAAGTAGCCACCGCTGGTTCCGTCACTGGCATAGGCGATTGATCTGGCGTTCTTCAAGGCATGTTTGAATGCTTCCACGGAGCCAATGTCGAGCGGCGGGCTGCCTTCTTTTGCCGCCACTCCCATTGCTATCCGACCGAACGCGACCTGGCTTCCCGCCTTGACCTTTCCCAGGGCGGTGAGTTCCTCAATCAGATCAGGATTAGTGATGACGAGATCAAAGGGTTCACCAGCTTCAATCTGTTTCCTTACGGTCGGATTGAGCTCCCACCTGACCACGACCTTGCATCCTGAGATCGTTTCGAACCGGGAGATGACGGCAAGGACGGCGGGGCGGACCGCAACAGCGCCGAAAAGCCTGATTTGCTGATCCATGGCCTGACCGTCCTTGTAAGGTGGTATCTAAGCCTGCATTCCGCGTCTACGCGATCATTCCGTATCGCTCTCAGCCAATCAGGCAGCAGCCGCTTTCGACCTTTCGGCGAAGGATGCGCGGATGCTGTCGGCCACTGTCTCTATCGGCCCCGTCATCTGCGATGCCGTGAGCAGCTGGATATCGAAAGAGCCCAGTTCCGGCAGCCCTTCCTGGATACCGAGTATCCCCATGTCCTCGCTGACATAGGAGAGCGGCAGCGGCGCAATGGCGAGATCGGAGACCACGGCGGCGCGCTGCGCCATCGTGTGGGCGCTGAGATAGGCGACGCGATAGGGCCGCTTGTTGCGCTCAAGCTGGGTGATCGCCTCCTGCCGCCAGATGCAACCGTCTTCCCAGATCGAGATCGGCAGCGGTTCGCGCCGATGCGCAGAGCCGCATTTGGCGCCGGCCCAGACGAGCCGTTCGCGATAGACGACTTCGCCATTGGTGGGGAAAGGCCGCGTGGCACAGTTGATGAGCGCAAGATCGAGGCGCTGTTCCTCCATCCGCTTCTTCAGGCCGATGCTCATGTCGATCGTCACATCGACCATGATGCCCGGATAGATCTGCGCAAAGCTCTTCAGGATCTGCGGCAGCAGCCGCTCGCCGATATCCTCGGGCGCGCCGAGCCGCACCACGCCGCTGAGCTCGGGCATGATGAAGCGCGACACCGCCTCGTTGGAGAGCGCCAGGATGTTGCGTGCATAAGACAGCAGCATTTCACCATGCTGCGTCAGCGTCACCGAGCGCGCATCGCGGCGAAACAGCGTCACGCCAAGCTGCTCTTCAAGCTTCTTGATCTGCATGGAAACGGCCGACGGCGTGCGGAACACGGTCTCGGCTGCAGTCGAAAAATTACCGGTCTCTGCAATGGCCACGAAGGTGCGCAGCACGTCATTGTCGAGCAGAGGAATGGGACGGCGAAACGGGATTGTCATCGTCACATCTTTCAATTTTTCTGAATGAACAAGGATTATCATTCCATTTGATTGAAAGTCAATCTGCCCCTATTTCTGTAGGGCGACCACCATCGAGCCTATTTGAGTTCAGCCTTCGGTACCGAAACGGCTGGTCTTGAAGCTGGTTCCAGCCGCACCTGAAGCAACCGCCCTGCCCTCGCCGACACCCTTCGGATAGGTATTGCCGATCATGGCAGGCGCCGTGAGTTCAACTGATGTTTCCGGCGACCGCACTGCCCAGGCAATCAGCGCTCGTGCGGACATCTCGCCGACGCCACCCGAGACATGCTCCGACGCGGAGACCGGCAACACCGCTATCTGCTCGGCCGTCGGTGCGGGATGGGTCAGCCGGTCGGCGATACCTGAAGTATTGGCAGGCTTGCGACCGACGACGAACCGCGTGAAATCGGCCGGGGCCGGCTGGACGGATGCCAGCACCGGCGCAACCGCGGGCACAGGTGCGGGCGTCTCGCTTTCCACGGCCTCGATTTCAACAGGCCGCAGCATCGGCAGCGGAACGGTCAGTGAGGCAAGATCGGCAAAGGCCCGGTCGGCGACCGCCTTGTCCTCGGGCTTGGCAAGCTGCGGCGCCAGTCCGATCTCGGCCCGCTTCTGCGGCGTCGGCAGCATGGCGGTGACAAGGCTTCCAGTCACGACGGGATCAGGTGCCTTCACGGGTGCTGCTGCGCGTGCCGTCAGCAGAGCCGGTGCCGTTGCCTTTGGCGTTACAGGCGCATCGTCATCCTCATCTTCACCTGCGGCAATCTCGATCGGTGCGGAGCGGATACCCTTCTTGCGCTCGGCAAGCGCCACCTGATAGCCCGGAAGCGGCCGTCCGTCCGCCGGCAGGTGGATCGTGCGTCCGTCAGGGAAAAGCCGCGCCAGCTCCTGGCGCGACATGCGCGGCCAGGCGCGTACATTGCCGACATCGAGATGCACGAAGGGCGAACCCGATGTCGGGTAATAACCGACGCCGCCGATCTGCATCTGCATGGCAAGCGCGCGCAGCGTCGCAAGCTTGACGCCCGGAATGTAGAAATCCATCGCCTTGCCGAGCATGTGCTGGCTGCGCTTGGCGACACCGGTATTGCGCGAACGGTTGCGCAGCATGTTGTTGGTCGCCGGCGAACGATAGGCCGAAACGACGTGGATCGCCTCCTTCGCCCCGCTCTTGCGATAGACCTCCCAGACGAGGTCGAGCAGCCGCGGGTCCATCCTCGCCGGCTCGTTGCGCCGCCAGTCGCGCAGGAAACGATTGATCTGGTTGAGGCCGCGCTGGTCGAACTTGCCGTTGCGCTTGAAGACGATCGTCGCCCGCTCGCCCGTATGCGTGAAGTAGAGTTTCAGCGCCCTGTCCTCAGCCGCCGCCTCACCCGATCCGGCCAGGACAGCAAAAACGAAGGCCGCGGCGATCGCCATGCGATGGGCGACGACAGACAAAAACCACGCAGACGCGGTCGTCGGAATGGCGGCGATGGCTTGATGAAGGGACACAGACTTCGTCCTTGGTGCGAGACACGAAAACATCACAGGCACCGCACACGTGGGCGGCGTTAAGCCTTCATTATGGTCAACAGATCCTTAAGAGTGGGTTTATGAGCCACGGACTATATGAGGCGCTGTTTCAAGGAGATGCCGTCCTGCGGCTCTCCAGTTGCGGTGGCTGCGAGAAGTCCCGCCATAATTATCTTGCCAAGCGCCATGATCTTTGACGGGAACCCTCGCAAAGCGAGGCGAGATCGCATAGTTTCGACGGATCATTGTCATCGAAACAGGCCAAAGTTTGTATACCGAAATAGCCATCGTCGTCCTCCTCACCATTCTCAACGGCGTCCTGGCGATGTCGGAGCTCGCAATCGTCTCCGCCCGCCCGGCACGCCTCAGGGTTATGGCAGATCAGGGAAGCAGAGGAGCGCGACTGGCTCTGCGGCTCGCGGAGAATCCCGGCCGTTTCCTGTCGACGGTTCAGATCGGCATCACCCTTGTCGGCGTACTGTCAGGTGCCTTCTCGGGTGCGACGCTCGGCGCACGATTCTCCACCTGGCTGCTGGCGCAGGGACTTCCCGATGCCTGGGCGGACGGGCTTGGCGTCGGTACAGTCGTCGTGGCGATCACCTATCTCTCCCTCATCATCGGCGAGCTGGTGCCCAAGCAGATGGCCCTTCGCGCGCCGGAAGCCGTCGCCGCCAGGGTCGCTCCGACCATGACCTACCTGTCGAAGGCGGCTCTGCCGCTCGTCTGGCTGCTCGACGGCTCGGGCAAACTCGTTCTCGCCCTGCTCGGCCAGTCCGGAAAGAACGCCGATGGCGTCACCGACGAGGAGATCAAGACGGTTCTCGCCGAAGCCCAGAGCGCCGGCGTGATCGAGATCGGCGAGTCCGCCATGATCACCGGCGTCATGCGCCTTGCAGACAGAACGGCACGTGCGCTCATGACGCCGCGGCGCGACGTCGAGCTGGTCGATATTGAAGATTCCGCCGAGGAGATCCGCAAGACCATCCAGACGACCTCGCGAACGCGACTGCCGGCCCGCAAGGGCAGCTCCGACGAGGTTCTCGGCGTTCTCGCCGTCAAGGATTACTACGACGCCCTTGAAGCCAACCGGACGGTCGACATCATGACACTGGTACACGATGTTCCGATCATCTCGGACCTCGCTCCCGCTTCCTCGGTGATCGAATCCATCCGCAAGTCGTCGCAGCATATGGTCCTGGTTTTTGACGAATACGGCCACTTCGAGGGTGTGATCACGTCAGGCGACATCCTCGAATCGATCATGGGTGTCTTCGGCGACGCGGCCTCCGGCGAGGAACCGGCGATCAAGCGACGCGAGGATGGCTCCTACCTGGTTTCCGGATGGACGCCGATCGACGAATTTTCGGAATTCATGAACTTCCCCGTTGATGAAGACGTCGAATATCAGACCGTCGCCGGTCTCGTTCTGGAAGAACTGAAACATCTGCCCGAGCTTGGGGAGACCTTCGTCAAGAACGACTGGAAATTCGAGGTGATCGACCTCGACGGGCGGCGCGTCGACAAGCTCCTCGTCAGCGCGCTGACGAAGGACGAGGCACGGGCGGAGAACTGATCGGTACGATCAGGGCCGGGATGCAAGCGGTCTGACGGCCCTTGCGCCCTCTCCTCGCTGCCAGACGTGCCATTCTCAGGCTTGCGCCCTATATCCTTCATTCCAAACGACAATCAGGGAATGTCCATGTCCGCCACCACCCACGACGCAGACCGGTCTCATGCAGGCCAGCAAAAGTTTGCGGCTCTCCTGCTCGGGGCGGTCGGAGTGGTGTATGGCGATATCGGAACGAGCCCGCTCTATGCCTTCCGCGAAGCGCTTCGGCCCTTCACCCATGACGGCGTCACCCCAAACGAGGTCATCGGGCTGATCTCGCTGATGATCTGGACGCTGACGATCATCGTCACGTTCAAATACGTGCTGTTTCTTCTGAGGGCAGACAACGAGGGCGAAGGAGGCACCCTTTCCCTGCTGGCCCTTCTTATGAAGAAGACCAGCCGGCACGCGACCATCTTCTTCTTCGCAGGCATCATCGGCGCAGCACTCTTCATCGGCGACGCGATGATCACGCCTGCCTTGTCGGTGCTGTCGGCGCTCGAAGGGCTGAAGCTCGTGACACCGGTCTTCACCCCCTACATCCTGCCGATCGCCATCGCGATCATGCTGCTCCTGTTTTTCGTCCAGTCAGTCGGCACCGCATCCGTGTCAAAGCTTTTCGGTCCGATAACGCTGCTGTGGTTTCTCGTGATGGGCCTTGGCGGACTCGCCCACATCGCCGACGATCCGGCGATCTTCGAAGCGCTCAATCCGCTCTACGCCTTCGACTTCATCACCCATGCAGGCCTCATTGGCCTCGTGGTCCTCGGCGCCGTCTTCCTGACCGTGACCGGCGCGGAAGCGCTCTATGCCGACCTTGGCCATTTTGGCAGGAAGCCGATCCAGGTCGCCTGGTTCGCAGTGGTTTTCCCGTCCCTCCTCCTCAACTATCTCGGCCAGGGCGCGCTTGTGCTTGCCAACCCGCAGGCTGCGTCTGATCCGTTCTTTCTGATGTTTCCGGAATGGGCGATCCTTCCGGTAGTCATTCTTGCCACCGCAGCTACCATCATCGCGAGCCAGGCGGTTATTACCGGGGCGTTCTCTCTCGCCCGCCAGGCGATCCATCTCGGATTCCTTCCGCGGCTGGAGATCTGCTTCACCTCCGCCTCCAACACCGGCCAGATCTATGTCCCGGCAGTCAACATGGCGCTTCTCATTGGTGTGCTTGCCCTGATCTTCGCATTCGGTTCCTCCGAAGCCCTTGCCACGGCCTACGGAATTTCGGTCACGGGTGCGATGGTCGTCACGACGATCCTGTCCTTCCAGTTTCTCCGTGTCGTATGGGGATGGAACGTGCTCACGGCTCTGGCGGCACTCCTGCCGCTCCTCGTCCTCGAAAGCATCTTCCTCGGCGCGAATCTCCTGAAGATCCACGACGGCGGCTATGTCCCGGTCCTGATCGCCGGCGCGCTGATGATAATGATGTGGACCTGGAAGAAGGGAACGCTGCTGGTACGCCAGAAGTCCGCCAGCAACGACATACCCCTGATGCAGTTTCTGGCGTCGATCGAACGGAAGTCGGATCACGCTCCCGCCCAGGTCCCTGGCACAGCGATCTTCCTGACCAGCCTTCCCGATATGACGCCCGGCGTGCTCCTGCACAATCTGAAGCACAATCGCATTCTTCACGCCCGCAACGTCATCCTCAATGTGAAGACCGCCCCGCGCCCCTATGTGCCGGAAACGGATCGGGTGACGATCGAAAGGCTGTCGGAGCGCTTCATCAAGATCCAGCTCCTGTTCGGCTTCATGGAGGATCAGGACGTCTCCAAGGCCCTGCCGCTCTGCCGCAAGGCGGGCTTCGATTTCGAGATCATGTCGACCTCGTTCTACGTCGGCAGACGCAAGCTCGTCGGCGATCCGAATACCGGCCTTCCGGCTTGGCAGGACCGCCTCTTCATCGCCATGGCCGGCTTCGCCATTGACCCTTCGGACTATTTCCAGCTCCCCAGCAACCGCGTTGTGGAGCTTGGAGAGCAGATGGTCATCTGACCGCTCTGCGTGGATCGTCCACGCCCGTCCATCCACTGATATGTCGCGAGACAGGCTCGAAGCGCTGCCGAAGGCAGCCCGTCACAGCCATTCTACGCGTGCCCTCATCTTTCAATTTCGCTGAACCTAAGACCCAGTTCATTTCATTTGTTTGAACCAGCCTCAGCACCTATATTTTGGTTGTGACGATGAGGCTGAAGAAAAGGAGGCCGATCATGTCGCAGACATTAGGCTTCAACATCCTCCAGGCTTTCTTCGCGTTTCGCGCGCGCATGTTTCGGGTGGCGGTACGCGAACGGATCAGGCAGGAAATGAAGCATTATCCGCCGCATCTTGCGGCCGATATCTGCGCCCTGCCCGCCCTGGACGAGCAGCAGCGATAGTTCAAAATCGATTATGGTACCCATGAAATCTATTCGTTTGAATGATGAGTGCCGCAAGCGCATATTTCACTTCAAGGATACGGCAGTCCCGTATCTCGCAAGGAAAGGAAACGGCAATGACCTCGATGACCTACAGAGATGGCGGCAAGGGCCTGTCGTCCTATAGCAGACATTCCTCGCTCGGCTCCTATGCCGACAAGCTGGTGCGCGCATGGCGCCGGTGGCAGACGGAACGCCAGATCGAATCCATGCCTCTCGACATCCGCAAGGATATCGGCTGGCCGAGCGCCGATGAGACCGGCAAAGACAGAGCTCACTAAACATAGGGCTCATGAATGCAATACCATGCAATGAATGCGACATACCTCCCAAGCTAAAGGCGGTGCCTGTCCCAAGCAGCACCGCCTTTTTCATATCCGCCGCCTGCCTTTTCCCCGGTGAATTTCGCAGGACTACGCCCCCGCAGCGACGCCTTTTGCTTCGCTCGCGCCGCAAATCACCGATCATGTCGCAGATTTGCTCTTCCTAGCCGCATTTATCCATGCCAGTGTCGCTTTTGGAACATCGGAACGACGCATTCCACGCGACCAATATGCAGTCGCCCTCGAGCATGGATTTTCCAATGAACAAGATGCAGCTCAAGAAACGTTCCGTAGTCTTCTTCATGGTTCCGCAATTCACCATGCTGCCCTTTGCGGCGGCGGTGGATACTCTGCGGATCGCAAACCGCATGCTCGGCTATCCGGCCTATACCTGGCGCCTGAGCTCGGTCGACGGCGAGAAAGTCTATTCCTCCTGCGGCATCGGCGTGGAGGCCAATTCGTCGCTCGCCGAGGAGCGCCGCCATCTCGGTGGCGAAAACCGGCCGGGCATGGTGCTCGTCTGTTCCGGCATCGATGTCGAGACCTTCAACAATAAATCCGTCAATGCCTGGCTGCGCGAATCCTATAATCGCGGCGTCGCCGTCGGTTCGCTCTGTACGGGCGCGCATGTGCTTGCCCAGGCAGGTCTCCTGAACGGCAAGCGCTGCGCGATCCACTGGGAAAACCTGCCGGGCTTCTCCGAGGCCTTCCCGCAGGCCGAGGTCTATGCCGACCTCTACGAGATCGACAACAATCTCTACACCTGCGCCGGCGGCACGGCCTCGCTCGACATGATGCTGAACCTTGTCGGCGAGGATTTCGGCGAAAGCCTCGTCAACCGCATCTGCGAGCAGCACCTGACTGACCGCGTGCGCAACCCGCATGACCGCCAGCGCCTGCCGCTGCGCGCCCGCCTCGGCGTCCAGAATGCCAAGGTGCTGTCGATCATCGAACTGATGGAAGGCAATCTCGCCGAGCCGCTGTCGCTGCTCGAAATCGCCGAGGGTGCCGGCCTGTCGCGCCGCCAGATCGAACGCCTCTTCCGCCAGGAAATGGGCCGGTCGCCAGCCCGTTACTATCTGGAAATCCGTCTCGATCGCGCTCGTCACCTGCTGGTGCAGTCTTCCATGCCGGTGGTCGAAGTCGCCGTCGCCTGCGGCTTCGTCTCTGCCTCGCACTTCTCCAAGTGTTATCGCGAACTCTACCAGCGCTCGCCGCAGCAGGAGCGTGCCGATCGCAAGATGACCATGGCCACCGCCCGCCAGCAGGCAGTTGCGGCCTGAGCCACGACGACGGCACCCCAATGGAACTAGAAAGGCGGCTCATGGAGCCGCCTTTGAGATTCTGACGAGGGCGTTCCCCTGCTCCGCCATGCTCAGGCTTGTCCCGAGCATCTGCTACCGTCTGGATATTTTGACGTAGGTGATATCAGGCACAGGACCGAGGATGACGACCGGCGGCACTTACTGCGCCGCCTCTTCCGTCATCTTGGCATCGGAATAGACAAGGTTTCGCCCCTTGTGTTTGGCCATGTAGAGGAACTGGTCTGCCGCGTTCAGATAGTTCTCGAATGTCTCGTAACCGGCGATCTCGGCAATACCGATCGATACCGTCACCGACAGTTCCTCATCGTCGGCCGTCACCTTGAGGCGGGAAATATCCGAGCGGATCTCATCGCAGAGCTTGGTAGCGGCCAGCGAATCCATCTGCGGGAAGAGAATGGCGAATTCCTCGCCGCCGAGGCGCGAGAGGAGATTGTCGCTGCCTTCGAAGATCGTCTGCAGCCTGTCTGCGACAGCCTTCAGCACCTTGTCGCCGATCTCATGGCCATAGGTGTCGTTGAGGCGCTTGAAATGATCAATATCGAGAATGGCGACTGCGCTCGACATTTTCAGCCGCAGGCATTCGTTCACCAGCTTCGGGCCGTTATCGTAGAAATAGCGCCTGTTGTAGAGGCCGGTCAGGTAATCGCAGGCCGCCGCCGCGCGCAGTTGCTTCATCTGCGTCAGCGTCTCGACATTGTTGGCAATGCGGCATTGCAGCTCTTCGGCCACGAACGGCCGGTAGACGAAGTCGCTGGCGCCGGCCTTCAGGAAGCTTGCCGACAGCATGCGGTCGTTCGACGAGGAAACGCCGATAACGCGCAGCTTGTCCGAGCCGAACCGGTGGCGGATGCGCCGCGTCAGCTCATAGCCGCTCATATCCGGCATGTGATGGTCTGTGACGACGAGCTCGATATCGCTGTAGGCCTCGAGTGCCGCAATCGCCTCAAGCCCGGAACTGGCTTCGACGACCATATATTGCTGGGCCTTCAGGAGATCGACCAGTACTTGGCGCGCAGATGAAATATCGTCGACGACGAGCACCCGCGTCTTGCGGTTCATGATCGCCCGGCGCACGGTCGCGACCAGATTGTCGAGCGCGAACTCGTTATCCTTCAGCACATAATCTATGACATTGCGCTCGAGGATGCGGGCGCGGGTATTGAGATCGAAGGTCGCGGTAAAGACGATGGCCGGAATATCGTGCTCGATCGTGCAGTCGAGCGCCTCGCCATAGGGCGAATCCGGCAGGTTCAGGTCGACGACGGCCATGCTGTAGCCGTGGCCGTCCTGCGAGAGCGCTTCGCGCAACGCCTTCAGCGAGGAACAGCAGACAACGCTGAGGTTGAGCTCGGTCTGGAACCTATGGCGGAGCACGGCGGAAAACATCCGGGAATCCTCAACCAGAAGTATGCGGATTCCTCCAAAACGAGGACTTGCATTCTCCCGCTGAAAATCCTCCTGGAATGTCACAGCTGCCTATCCCTCCGCACGCCCGAGGGGGTCGACTCGCCCCCTCTCAGTGTGCCGGACGATAGCCGAGGCCTCCCCTTCCGTGAAGGGGCAAATGACGGCAGCAATACCTGCGATTGCAGAAATATGAGCCTCCGTCATATCTTTCAGGTGTGAGCCGATCACGGAGCCGCTTCCCTGCACCCGATCTTTGCGGCAGGGTCAGGCAACCGCGCGTTCCTTGCGCATGGACTGGATCTGCAGGAGCGTATCCAGGTTCTGGTTGACGCGGCAGTAGAACTCTTCGTCGATGAACGGGCGCAGCATGAAGTCGTTGCCGCCGGCCTTCAGGAACCGCGCTGAAAGCAGGCGGTTGGAAGAGGAGGAAACGCCGATGATGCGCAGCTGGTGCGAGCCGATCGAGGCGCGGATGCGGCGCGTCAGCTCGAAGCCGTCAATATCGGGCATGTTATAGTCGGTGACCATCAGGCCGATATCGCGGTTGGCCTTGAGGATTTCGAGCGCCTTTGCGCCGCTCTCGGCGGTGCTCACGCGGAAATTATAGCGCTTCAGGCGGCTGGAAAGCAGCGCGCGAGCCGTGGCGCTATCATCGACGATCAGCACGTGATGGCGATGGTTGGTCAGGAACCGGCAAATCGATTCCGCCAGCAGGTCGACGGCAAAGATATTGTCCTTGAGGATATAGTCGACGATATCCTTGGCGAGCAGCTTGTCGCGCATGCCTTCCTGGAAGGTGCCGGTAAAGACGATCGTGGGGATCGACAGATCGACCAGATATTCCAGCGCCTCGCCGTTTTCGGCGCCCGGCAGGTTGATGTTGGAGATCGCGAGCGTAATCGGATCGGAAGACTTGTCGTACGAAAGCTGCAGCTCTTCGAAGCTGCGGCAGATCTCGACATCGATATCGAAGAGCTCCTTCAGGCGCTTTCCGATCATCGAAGTGAAGACGTTGGAATCTTCAGCGAGGATAATACGCGCACCGGCAAACATTTCTCCGGAATATTGCATCCCCGAAATACCTAGAAACGCCATGGCAAACCTTTAAAGTGGAAATTCTGTCCCCGAACGAAACGGTTACATGAATTCATTTGAATAATTATTAATCGGCTTGCCATAGCCAGCTATGAAAAAGGCGGCCGATGGTGCGGCCGCCTTTTTCTTGTCGATATGATTAAGAAATCACGTCCGAAGCGCCGCGTTCTCCGTATCGAACGGGCTCTCGCCGACGACAGTGGCGTTGTAGGTCGTGCCGAGGATCTTGATCTTCAGCTTCGTGCCTTCCTTGGCATAATCGGGCCGCAGCATGGCAAGCGCCAGCGAGCGGTTGATGCGGAAGCCGAAGGTGCCGTTGGTGGCACGGCCGACGAGCTCGCCCGCCTCGTTGTAGATCGCCTCCGAGCCGCGCGCATCGACATCATTGCCGGTCTCGACGACGAGCGTCGCGAAGTTCCACTTCAGGCCCTTTTCCTTGTAGGCAAGCAGGCCGTCGCGGCCGAGGAATTCCTTCTCCGGCTTGATGAAGCGGTCGAGGCCGGATTCATAGGCATTGTACTCGATCGACATTTCGCGCGGGATCAGCCGGTAGGATTTCTCGACCGACATGGAGAGCATGGCGCGGATGCCGAAGGGCTTGATGCCGAATTCGGCACCGGCTTCCATCAGCTTGTCGAAGATGTAATTCTGCATCTCGATCGGGTGATGCAGCTCCCAGCCAAGCTCGCCGACGAAATTGACGCGCAGCGCATGGGCGTTGGCCGCACCGACGGAGATCTCCTTGCCCGAGAGCCAGGGAAAATCCTTGTTGTCGAGGCTGGTGTGCGTCAGCTTCTTCAGGACATCGCGCGACTTCGGACCTGCAAGCACCAAGACGCCATAGGCCTGGGTGATCGGCGTGAACTTCACGCTGCCGTCTGACGGCAGAAGCTTGCGCATATAGTCGTGGTCATGCGCCTCATAGGCACCGGCCGAGACGAGGTAGAAGGTGCCGGGCGCGCTTTCATAGACGGTGAATTCCGCGCGTACGCCGCCTT
The DNA here is from genome assembly GCF_056398505.1 of Rhizobium sp. 01T437. Lineage (NCBI taxonomy): Bacteria > Pseudomonadati > Pseudomonadota > Alphaproteobacteria > Hyphomicrobiales > Rhizobiaceae > Rhizobium > Rhizobium sp. 01T437. Next base: position 211,214 of record NZ_JBFTPM010000007.1, on the reverse strand, counting down.
CCTTGGTCAGCATGTGGCAGAGCGCGATACGGCCGCGCTTCTTCGGAATGGCATTGGCGAAGATCGATTCCAGCCATGCGCGCGCGCCGGGGCCAGTCACCAGCGCCTTGGCGAAAGCCGACATGTCGAGCACGCCGACATTCTTGTTGACGTTCATGACTTCGTTGCCGACATGCTCGAAATAGTTCGAGCGGCGGAACGACCACTTTTCCAGGATACGGCCGTCTTCGGTCGGATCCGAATGATTGTGGTTGGTCAGCACATCGGCGCCAACGCCGATCTGGTCCTTCGGCAGATCATAACCTTCAGGCGCAAACCAGTTGGCACGCTCCCAGCCATAGACGGAGCCGAATACAGCTCCAAGCGCCTTCAGCCGGTCATAAACGGGCGTCGTCTTCAGCGGACGGGCGGCAGCGCGCTCCTCGTCCGGATAATGCATGGTGAAGACGTTGGCATAGGCTTCCTCGTTCTTGGCGATGAGGTAACCTTCCTTGGCATAGGGGCCGAAGCGGCGCGGATCGACGCCCATCATGTCGACGGTCGGCTCGCCGTCGACGATCCATTCGGCAAGCTGCCAGCCTGCGCCGCCGGCCGCGGTGATGCCGAAGGAATGGCCTTCGTTCAGCCAGAAATTCTTCAGACCCGGTGCGGGGCCGACGATCGGGTTGCCATCAGGCGTATAGGCGATGGCGCCGTTATAGACCTTCTTGATGCCCACTTCGCCGAAGGCCGGCACGCGGGCGATCGCGGTTTCGATATGCGGCATCAGGCGCTCGAGTTCTTCCTGGAAGAGCTCGTATTCGCTGTCATCAGAGGGACCGTTGACATAACAGACCGGTGCGCCCTGCTCGTAGGGACCGAGCAGCAGACCGCCATTTTCCTCACGCATGTACCAGGCGCTGTCGGCTTCACGCAGCACGCCCATTTCCGGCAGGCCCTTGGCCTTGCGGGCCAGAATATCGGGATGCGGCTCGGTGACGATATACTGGTGCTCGACCGGGATGACGGGAATGTTGATGCCGACCATATCGCCGGTCTTGCGGGCGAAGTTGCCGGTGCAGGAGATGATGTGTTCGGCGGTGATCTCGCCCTTGTCGGTCGTCACCTTCCAGAGGCCGTCAGCCTGCTGCTCGATGGCGGTGACCGTCGTGTTGCGGTAGATCGTGGCACCGAAGTCGCGCGCGCCCTTGGCAAGCGCCTGTGTCAGGTCCGCCGGCTGGATATAGCCGTCATCGGGATGCTGGATGGCGCCGAGCAGGCCATCGGTCTCACAGAGCGGCCAGATTTCCTTCACTTGCTCCGGCGTCAGGATATTGACCTTCACGCCGATCGTCTCGGCAATACCGGCATAGTACATGAATTCGTCCCAGCGGTCCTTGGTGCGGGCGAGACGAATGTTGGAGACCTGGCTGAAACCGACATTCATGCCGGTTTCCTGCTGCAGTTCCTGATAGAAGCGGACGGAATATTTGTGAATCTGGCCGACCGAATAGCTCATGTTGAAGAGCGGCAGCAGGCCGGCTGCATGCCAGGTCGAGCCTGATGTCAGCTCCTTGCGCTCGATGAGCACGCTGTCGCCCCATCCCTTCTTCGCAAGGTGATAGAGCGTCGAAACACCGACCACGCCGCCGCCGATGACCACTGCCCGCGCATGTGACTTCATGGAGAATACCCTCTTTTATCGAATGTCCGGCAGCCCATACCGGACGAACTCCCAATATCCGGCGGCTCAAGCCGGACGAACCATCTTCGCGGACTATGCAGCGAGGCCTGCGTCATGAGAGGCCTGTTTACGACATGGGAAAAGCTTGCCGCGACGAGGCGCAAATAGACAAGCGTCAAAAGCCGCAAGGCTCAAAAATTCATAAAAATCGATTGTGTCAGGGCCGAAGCCGCCGTCACTTGATGACGGCGGAACCCTTGACGATCTCGATCGTCTCGTCGCCGGAAAGCCCGATACGGTCGCCATCAGGCGTCGTCATGAAGCAACCGGAGGGGCAGACCCGTTCGGATGCGCCGGCATCCACGACGACTTCGACGCGGTTGCCGCCTTCGGTGACGGTCAGCACCACGGCTGCATCATCCTTGTTGGTAACGGAGGCGGCGAACGCCAGAGGTGCTGCGGAAAGGAGAAGAAGAAATGCGACTGCGGATCGTGTCACGGTATGCGACATAGGCTATACGCCCTCCCCTGGAGCGCTCGTCGCTGCCCGGCAGCGATCGATTGCATGAGGTTATAGCGCAGGACCCGTGAATGAGCGCTGAATGACCCGTTCAGCCTTTGAGCTTGCCGTCCGCCGTCTTGCTGCGCAACTGGCGCACCGGCCGCTCGTCTTCTACCGTCTCTATTTCCTTGACCTCGTCTTCAGCCGTGGCCTCCTCGGGCTCATCAGGCTTTTGGACAAGCACCTTCTCCGCATCCGCATTCGCCTGCCGATGGATGGTCAGATCGCTCTGCGGCAGCGGGATCTCGATGCCCTCCGCCTTGAAGCGCCTGAGGATATCGATCCTCAGATTGTTGCGCACCGTCAGGCCATCCCCCATATCAGCCAGGAAGAAGCGCAGCTCGAAGTCCAGCGAGTAGGGCCCGAAGCGCAGGAACTCGACATGCGGTTCCGGATTGCGCAGGATTAGCGGCACGGCCGCCGTCAGCTCAAGCAGAATATCCATCACCTTGCGCGGATCGGCCTCATAGCTGACGGAAACAGGGATTTCCGAACGTCCGAGCTTGTTGCGATGTGTCCAGTTGCCAACGAGCCCGTTGATGAGCTCCGAATTCGGCACGATGATCGACTGCTTACGGAAGGTCTCGATTTCCGTCGCGCGCACCGAGATGCGCTTGACGATGCCTTCGGCCGTTCCCGAAACGACATGGTCGCCCACCTTGAAGGGGCGCTCGACGAGCAGGATCAGGCCGGAGACGAAGTTGGAAACGATGTTCTGCAGGCCGAAACCGATACCGACCGACAGCGCCGAGGCAACGAGCGCGAGATTGGAGAGGTCGATGCCCGCCGCCGAGACGCCGAAGATCGCCGCCACGCCGACGCCGAGATAACCGATGCCCGTTTTGACCGAATTGCGCACGCCGAGATCGACATGGCTGCGCGCCATGACATTGCTGTCCAGCCACTTCTGCACCCAGCGCGTTGCGAGATAACCGCCGGCAAAGAGCAGGATGCCGGTGAAGATGCCGACGAGCGAAATGCTGATGCCGCCGAGCCGCACCTCGGTGAAAAGCCGATAGGCAAGCAGCTGCAGATCCTGCACGTGGAAGCCCCAGAGCAGCAAGATCAGCGGAATGCCCGTCAACAGCGCCACGGCATAGATCAGCAGGCCGACCACCAGCCCCACCTGATCGATCGCCACCGGCCCGAGCTTGAAGCGGGTTTCCAGGAAACGCCCGAGGAACGTATCGCCGAAATTGTCCTGCCGCGAGATCGCCTTGCCGAGCAGAAGGCCGATATAGGTCGTCACGATGATGGCGCTGGTGATGATAAGCTGGGTGGCGACGAAACGCGCCAGACCCACGTAGCCCGAGAGCGCCGCAAAGATGAGGCCCGCACCGAAGACGCGCAGCAGGATCGCCATGCCGCGCGGCCAGTGGCGGCCCGGTGCATCGGGATCGCCACTCTTCGCCAGCATCGGTTTTCCAAAGGACACGGCAATCAGGATGAGGCCGATGATCAGCGCCGCAAGCAGGCTGCGCACGACGGTCAGGACCAGCGGCGATCCCATCGCCTCGCCGATGGCACCGAAGAGATAGTCGAGCGCGTTGACGACGGCCATGGCGATCAGGCAGTAGCCGACCGAGCGTGCGCCGAGATTGGAAAGGCGCACCAGCCGCCACGACGGATCATTCGGCGCAAAGACGGCGTTGACGAAGCGGCCGACGAAATAGACAAGGCCGATCGAGCCGAAGAGCGCACCGATGACAGGCGTGATGTCGCTCCGCAGCACGTTGAAGCCGTCGAGGAAGATCAGCGATGTCACCAGCAGCACATCGAGCGCCGCCGTGCGGATCAGCGTCGACCAGAAGGCGAAGGCAAGGCGGCTGATATAGGACGGTTCTTCGACATGGACGTCGCGCCGCAGATACTGGCCGAAAAGCCGGTAGCCGCCGGAGAGCAGGATCAAGGCCGTCGCGAGCGACAGGAAGATCGCCGCAAAGAGCGACAGGCTCTTGAACTTCCAGACGAAGGTGATCCAGCTCGATAACGTCTGGGAAAACTCGCTCACTTCCTGGACGAAGGCGCTGGTCGCATCGTCGAAAACGGAGACGGAGATTTCGGTACGGCGGAACAGCGTATCGGCAAAGAGCTGTCGCCGCGTCGCCGTGATCACGTTGGAAAGCTTGGTGATTGCGATCGACAGGTTTTCCGCGTCACCCGTGACGGCATTGATCTGCGAGCGTTCCGATGTCAGCGCATTGCGCTCGTCGGCAACGATCTGCGCTTCCGGCGGCTGCCCGTCCTTCGGCGGTTCGCCAAGCTCGGCCAGGCGGCTTTTGATCTGATCGAAACGCGGGCGCAGGCTGACGGAGGTGGCGATAACGCCGCGGCCGAGTTCATCCGTCTGGCCGGCAAGTTCTACCAGAGCGTCGTCATTATCGGCATTCTGCTTGACGCGGTCCTGCAGCGAAGCAAGCTGGTTCTTCGCCTTGTCGATATCCTTCAGCGCCTGATCGAGCGCGCTGCTGGCAAGGGGCGCCTCGGCCGGCACTGCCTGGGCCGGGGTTGCCTGAGTCTCAGTTGCTTGGGTCCCAGTTGCCTGGGTCCCAGTTGCCTGAGTCCCAGTTGCTTGAGCCGGGGCAGCCTGCGTCTGGGCCTCGGCCGCAGGCTGCGGGGCCTGCGCGAAAGCGGCTTTTCCATCGAGATGCAGGCCGGCAACAGCCAGCGACAACAGAAGAACGGTGCGAAGCAGCCAGTGTGTCAAGCGCAAGAAGCCCCCGCGTGGATTCGTCTCATCAGGTCATTGACCGCTTCTTATAGGAAAGAAAGGCGACAGAAAGGCGGAATTTCCAGATAACGGCTCAGAAACCGGAGCCGGGAAGCGCCAGATACGCCAGTTCGGCCTCTCTCGACTCCCGTCCGACAATGGCATTGCGATGCGGAAAACGCCCATATGTGGCGATCACGTCGCGGTGGCGAAGCGCATAGTCACGGAACTCCTCGTCGCCGAGCGCGGTAAAGAGCGCCACCGAACGATCCTGCTCGACGAGGTCTTCCGCATGCTCGAACGGCATGTAGAAGAAGGTCCGCCGGATGCCCGCGATGGCCTGATCGGCGCCGGCGGCAAGCGCCATCTTCGCCTCACGCAGCGCCAGTCCATCGGTCGAAAAGGCAAGCGGTGTCGCCCGGTAGATGTTGCGCGGAAACTGGTCGAGCACGATCACGGCGGCAAGCCGGCTTTCAGGACTGGAGCGCCATTCCTCGGTGACCTCAAGGGCAAGCGACAGGTGGGTTGCGCGAAATCGCGCCCGGATTTCCTCGTCCAGTTCGGCGCTCGAGCCGAACCATTCTTTACGGCCGCAGCGGACGAACCAGAAATCATAGACTTCGCCGGGCGTGCAGACGATATCCGTGTTCATGATCCCTCCCCGGCGTCAGCTTAAAGTTCAGCTTACTGTAAAGACCAGTATCGCCTTCGTGCCGCGATGTTCCGGATCGTAGACAAGTTCGGATTTCAGGCTGCCGGCCATCGCGGTCAAGATCTTCGAGCCAAGGCCGGTTCCCTTCGCCGGGCCGGAAGGATCAAAGCCCTGGCCCGCATCTTCGACGGTGACCCTGAGCACATCGCTTTCCTGCTCGACGATAACATTGATCTCACCCGGGCTGCCATCCGGATAGGCATATTTGAAGGCATTGGTGACGAGTTCGCTGACGATGAGGCCGAGCGTGATGACCTTGTCGGTCGCCAGATTGACCGGCTGGGAGGTCAGCACCACGCGATGCGGCCGCTTCTCGTCGCGCATCGAGGCTTCGAGCTCGGTCAGGAGGCTGCTCAGATACTCATCCACCTGCACCGTGCCGACCTGCCGGTTGGTGTAGAGGCGGCGGTGGACGCTGGCGATCGCATTGATGCGCATCTGCGTTTCCTGCAGCGCGTCGATCGCCACCTGGTCGCTGGTCATGGAGGATTGCATGCGGATCAGAGCGCCGACGAGGCCGAGGCTGTTGGCGATGCGGTGATTGACTTCGGCAAGCAGCATTTCCGCATGGTCACGCTGCTGGCGGATCACCTCCTGCGCCTGCGCCGTATCGCGGCGGAAGCGCGCCCGCTCCAGCCCCTGTTCGAGGGCCGCGGCCAGAAGATCGAAATAATCGGGCGAGATGCCCTTCAGAACATAATCGTCAGCGCCAGCCTTCAGCGCTGCGACCGCAATGCTCGTATCGCCGGAACCGGTGGCGTAGATGACCGGCGGATGATCGGGCATCGCCGTGATGCGCGGCAGGATATCGAGCCCGGTTTCGGCCTTCAGGAAATGATCGAGAACGACGGCTTCGATACCGCCTTCGGCAAGCATAGCAAGGCCGGTCGCTCCGTCGCTCGCCCATTCGAGCTTAAAGCCACGACGGCCGAGATTCTTCCGCATCAGCAGCGCAAGCTCTTCGTCGTCATCGATATAGAGGATACGGATCGCTTCACCCGTACCGCCTCTGGACTCGCTCATTCTGCCTCCGGGCATTTTCCCGCAGCAATACCGGCTGTGAGGCCGCCGAGTCTTTCTGCATGAGACTGTCGTATTGCATCGGTCGGCGCGCGTAAACAGCACCTGTCCTTTGGTATGATGTGACGCCTGATGCCAGACGGATCGAAGGAGAATGCCATCGAGAATGTCGACCTCTGCCGGCTGCGGCCGGAAGCCCCTCTAATAAAATCGCGAACACAGATACTGAAAATCAGGCCGTTAACGCAGGGGAAGGCAAATGGTTCCGAGGGTGAGTCAGCTTTTTTGAAAGCGGCGGTGGTGTGAAACTTCGGCACCCGCATCGGCTGAAAGCTGCAGGAAGCGCAGGCAGGACAAAAAGCCGATCATGCCAACCACGAAGAAAGCCCAGCGGAAGTCACCAAGAACAGGGTCGGTTGCGCCGCGAAGCCCTGCGGAAATGTTGAGCACGGCGGCCGCAACGGCAACGCCAAGCAGCATGGAAATCTGCTGCAGCATGCTCGACAGCGTCGAGGCCGAACTTCTCTGCGCCGGGCCGATATCGGCAAAGGACAGCGTGTTGAGGGCAGTAAACTCCATCGAGCGGGAAAGCCCGGCAATGAGGAGCAGCGCCGAGATGACGACCTCGGGGGTATCAGGTGTCAGAAAGCCACAGGCGACGATCGAGCCGGCGGCGATGACGCCGTTGAAGAAGAGCACGTTGCGAAAGCCGAAATACCGCAGCAGCGGCGTCGTCACCACCTTCATGCCGAGATTGCCGAGGAAATAGACCAGGAGATAGGTGCCGGCGGCAATCGAGCTCAGGCCGAAGCCGAGCTGGAAGAGAAGCGGCAGCAGGAAGGGCGTCGCATTGATCGCCACACGGCAGGCCGTACCCGCCGAAAGCGTCGTCATCGAGAAGGTCTGCACCTTGAAGGCGGCCAGATCGAGCAGCGGATTGTCGACCCGTAGGAAGTGCCGCGTCGCCATGACGGAAAGCACGATGCCGGCCGCAAGCAGCACGACGAGGGGCACGAAGCCGCCCTGTGCCTTGACTGACAGCTCAAGTGCCGCAAGCAGCAGGGTCAGCCCCGCCGCACTGAGGAAAAAACCCTTGATATCGAGCGGCCCGACCCGTTCCTCCCGCTGTTCCGGCACGAAGCGCAGCACCAGCGCGATGCCGACGAGGCCGATCGGGATATTGATCAGAAAGTTCCAGTGCCAGCTGGCATAGGTGGTGATGAAGCTGCCGAGCACCGGGCCGACCACGGGTGCGGTCAGCGCCGGCCAGGTGATCAGCGCGATTGCCTGCACCAGCTCGGATTTGCGGGCGTTCTTGAGCACGATGATACGCCCGACCGGCGTCATCAGCGCACTGCCCACACCCTGTACCGCACGGGCGATGACGAATTCGGTGAGGTTTCCGGACAGGCCGCAGAACAGCGATGCCACGGTGAAGACGGCAATGGACACGAGAAAGACGCGCCGCGCGCCAAACCGGTCGCCGAGCCAGCCGGAAAGCGGAATGAAGGCTGACATGGTGAGCATATAGACGGTGATGCCGATGCTCATGGCGACCGGCTGCACACCGAAGCTCATCGCCATCTGCGGCAGCGAGGTGGTCACGATCGTCCCGTCGAGGATCTGCATGAAGAAGGAAACGGCAACGACGAGCGCTACGATCTTCGCCTGGCGGACGCTTGCCGCCTCATCTGTATGCTCACTCGTCTGAACTGCAGTCATCGATCTGCCAAATGCGAATTCCGGATTGCGCGGGAAAAGGCGGGAGAACCGACAGGGCAAGCCGCGCGGAGGGATACAGTCTGCATACGCCCCTTATGCCAGATCGAAAAGGTCAAATGCCGCCAGGTCCGAGACTTTTGTCAGCATGTTCGGCAACAATCCGAGATCAGCGGCCAACAGCCGCCTCAATCGGCTTCGCGCTCACGCTTGCCGCCGAAAGCCTGCCGAGCTCCGACCTGCGGCTGGCGGTATCAAGTTCGGAGAAATCGTCGGGCAATTCGGACGTGACCTCGCCCTGCACCACGCAGTCGATCATGAACATCGGCCGGCGCTTATGCTCCTGCACGAGGCGGCCGACATATTCGCCGAGCGTGCCGAGTGCAATCAGCTGGATGGCGCTCAAGGCCGATACGGCAGCCATGATGCTCGACCAGCCGGTAATGACATTGCCCTCGAACCATTGCACGAGCGTATAGATCAAAAGCCCCACCGCAAAGACGGCAGAGATGAGGCCCATCCAGGCGCTGACGCGTAGCGGAATGATCGAGAAGCTGGTGATCGCATCGATCGCGAAACGGATCATCTTGCGCAGCGGATATTTCGTCGCCCCGGCATAGCGGGCATCGCGCGTATAACGCAGTGCCACCTGCCTGCCGCCGATCCAGCTCACCATGCCACGGATGAAACGGTGACGCTCCGGCATATTGAGCAGGATATGGACGATCCGCGCCTTCATCAGCCGGAAGTCGCCGGTGTCCTGCGGGATCGAGATGGAGGTGAGCCGCGTCAGAAGCCGATAGAAGACGGAGGCGGTGATGAGCTTGAACTTCGTCTCGCCCTTGCGCTCGCTGCGCTGCCCGTAAACGACATCGGCGCCCTGATCCATGATCGCCATCATCTCGGCCAGCAGTTCCGGCGGATCCTGCAGGTCGGCATCGATGAGCAGAACGCGCTCGCCGCGCGCCACCGCAAGGCCGGAGGTCGCAGCAAGCTGGTGGCCGTGATTGCGCAGAAGCTTGACGCCGAGCACCTGCGGAATGTCTGCCGCAAGCCCCGATATCACGCCCCATGTATTGTCGCTGGAGCCGTCATCGACGAGGATGATCTCGAAGGAACCGCCGGCAACGGCTTCCGCCGCCGCCTTCGCCCGCCGGCAAAATTCGCTCAAGCCTTCGGCTTCGTTGTAGCAGGGCGCGACGATGGAAAGCTTCGTCTTCACGTCAGCACCATCAACGGATTTGCCCATTTCCACCGAATCTCCTTGCTCCCCGCAGGGCAGCATGACCAATCACCTGAAGGCACACAAGACAGAGCACCCCTGCCCTGATGATCGGAACCCGCGCCTCCGGCAATGGTTTGATATCACGCGTCTGCTTTGCATATTCTAAAGGCGAAGCCGCAAAGTGGATTGCGGAGCATGAGCACAGGGAAGCGTGATGCAGGAAAGAGCACCCAATCTCGGCCGCAGGGCCGCCGAAGCCAACGCCAAGTTTCTCGTGGCCCTCGCCGTCATTGTCTTCCTGGCGGCGGGCACGCTCGCCTATTGGCAGGGCTGGCTGTTCCTCGCCAATTTCGCCGCCTGGTCGGCCGGCTCATCGGTCTATTTCTATTATCGAGACCCCGCACTTCTGGAAAAGCGCATGCGCGCCGGCCCGGCCGCCGAAACGGAACCGGTGCAGAAGCGCATCCAACTCTTCACCGGCATCGTGATGGTCGCGCTCATCGTGGTTTCAGCACTCGATTATCGCTTCGGCTGGTCGACCGCTCCGGTATGGGCTATCATTCTCGGCAACCTGCTGATCTCGGCAGGGTTCCTGTTCGTCGTGTTCGTCCTCAGGGAAAATACCTTTGCCTCGGCCACCATCCAAGTCTCTGAGGACCAGAAGGTCATCTCCACCGGCCCCTATGCCCTCGTGCGGCACCCCATGTATGCCGCTGTCCTGCCGCTGGCATCAGGCATTCCGCTTGCCCTCTCCTCTCTGTGGGGCCTGATCATCGTGCCGCTGATCTTTATCGGCCTGATCCTGCGCCTCCTGGACGAGGAAGGCCATCTGCGCCGGGACCTGCCCGGTTATGAGGATTACTGCCGCAAGGTGAAATACCGGCTGTTTCCCGGCCTCTGGTGAAAATCCGTCTGAGACTCAGGGCTCGTAGCGGCTGACCTCCAGCCCCGATCCGACCGGCAGCAGCACGCTGGTGATCCCTGGCTTGGTGCGGATGGCCCGGGCATAAATCTTCACGTCTTCAGTCACAGGGTAAATCATGTTGTCGGCAACGATGATCGCGCCCGCATTGAGCTTCGGATAGAAAGCCTCAAGGCACGGCAGGTAGAGATCCTTCCAGAGATCGACGAGCACGAAATCCACCTTGCCCCGTAATTCGCGGATCATCGCGACCGCATCGCCCACCCGGAAATCGATATGTTCGGCAAGACCGGCCCTCTCGGCCATCGTCTGCGCATGGGCGGATTTATAGCCATGCACTTCCATGGTGATCAGCCGCCCGCCGGTCGCCCGCGCAGCTTCAGCAAGCCAGATGCCGGAATAGCCGAAGGAAGTGCCGAGCTCGAGAATGGTCGGCGCCGTCAGGCTCCGGACGAGAATGTTGAGAAACCGCCCCGTCTCCGGGCCGACCGCCCGCATCCGCTGATCCTGCCCGCCATCGCGTCCGCCCGGTACCTCCTGGCGCAGTGCGCCACGCTCCTCGTCGATTCGCCGGTGATAGACACCGAGCACGTTGAGCACCTTCTCATCCAGCCGATATTCGCCGAGATTGTTCTGTCTGTCATCGCTCATTGCCATTCCTCCAGGGATAGGCTTGCGACGGTAGATGCCGCAGCAAGGACTTCGCTCCAGCGAGTTAAATACCGGGGGCGTCTTCGGGCAAGGGCAGAATATTTGGAAAGCGGAAACCGCCGATTCCCGCAAACGGAGGCGGCGGATTCAGAAAAACAGAAAAATCCAGCAAGCCCTTGACATCAAAGGCCTTGTTTCTGGATTCCATTCTCTTTGAAGGAGAATTTGGTGGGTGATGTAGGGCTCGAACCTACGACCCGCTGATTAAGAGTCAGCTGCTCTACCAACTGAGCTAATCACCCGTCCGCGCTTGGCTGCGCGGTGTGACGGGGCATATAAATAGGATCGTCCGGCTTGTCTAGCGCCCCGTCGAAAATTCTTTGGTTAATTGCGAAGTTTTTTTGTCAGGAGCTGGAAATGCAATGAAATCAAAGGTCGAGCGTGCCGGTCGCAATCCGCACCGCCTGACCGCCGATCCGGGCATTCGAAATGGCGCCGCCTTCGATATCCATATGCAGATGGATGAAGGACGGACGGCCCATTTCCAGGCCCTGCTCGATGAGGATCGGGTGATGCCCGTCCGTCAGCCGGTCGAAATGGTTGATCGCACCCGAGAGAGCGGCGGCTGCCGAGCCGGTGGCCGGGTCCTCGGAAACGCCCATGCCGCTCGCAAACATGCGGGCATGGAACTTGGCGACGTGGTTCACGCCGCCGCGGCAGTAGATATAGGCCGAGGCGAGCGCGCCATCGACGAAGGGTACCGTCTTTTCCCAGAGCTGCGGATCGAACTCCAGGCGCTCTGCGGCGCCGACGTCGTGGACCGGCACCATCAGGAAGGGAACGCCAGCACTCCAGATCGACGGCACGTGATTCTCGAAGCCGATCTCCGTGGTCTTCAGCGACAGCGCGTCGGCGATGCCGAGCTTGTCGAGCGGCAATGGTATCTGTTGGGATTTGCGCGGCAGGTCGAATTCGGCGAAGCTTGCCTCGCCGTCCCGCAACCTGACGGCGCAACGCACAGGGCCGACATTTTCTTCGAGCACCGACACGAGATCGAGTGTTCCCGCTCCATGCGCCTTCTCCGCCAGCGCAATCGCCGTACCGACGGTCGGATGGCCGGCAAAGGGCAGTTCGCGGCCGGGCGTGAAGATGCGGATGCGCGCCGTATAGGCGGGATTGTTGGCCGGCTGTACGAAAACCGTCTCGGATAGATTGGTTTCGCGGGCGACCGCCTGCATCGCCGCGTCGTCAAGCCCCTCGCCGTCAAAGATCACGGCCAGCGGATTGCCGGCAAGTTTGGTGTCGGTGAACACGTCATAGACGCTGTAGCTTAACGCCACACTGGCCTCCTTGAATCGGTCATCGAGCCGCCAACCTGCCCGACAGCACACGCAAGTGCAAGCTTCAGGTCTACTTGCCCGCGAAATACCAGTCGATGATCGGCAGCATCGCGACATTGTAAGGCTGAGCCTTCGGATCGGCCGAGCGGATCGCAACCGCGCCGGCAATTTCCTTATCCTCGGCGACCAGCATATGCGCGCCGATGAAATCGACCATCTCGTCTGCTGTCATGTCGAAACGGAAGAGCTTGAATAGCGAGACAGAACCGCGCACATGGCCCGCATAGAGCCCCTCGCCCACGATCGCCTTGTCGAGATCCAGGCCTGTCTCCTCCATCACTTCGCGGCGCATATTGCTGTCGATATCGCAACGCCCGTCCACGACATCTTCCGGTTCCAGCGAGCCGGCGGCGAAATAGACCTGACCCGGATTGGCCGTATGCGCCCCCATGCGGATAGCGACCAGCGCCCCATCGGAGGATTCGAGCACCGGATAGGAAAAGAGATGGATGGCGCCCTTCCGGTCCGGCTGGCGGCGCCACCACATGAAGGCCGAGAAAGGCGCGATATAGGCCTCACCCGCAATACCGGCTTCGGACAGTTTCAGCCGATGCTGCAACACCAGCCGGCCATCGAACAGCGCCGGATTGGCGGCGATTTCCCGCTCCCAGTTCTCGCGGATATCAGCCCCGTTGGCGACGACCAGCGGATGATCACCCTCAAGCACGCGCAGATCGGCACCGGCAATGGGAAATACCGTGCGTTCCGGCGGAAAGGCCGAAAGGTCTTCTGAAAAAGTCTCTGAAAAGCGAAGTGTCATAAGAGATCCAATGTAATGACGACGGGGCAATGGTCGGATGCCTTCGGCCTGTCCCAGCCGGTGCGCGGGTAACGCTCCACCTGCTGCCCCGGCGGGAAGATGGTGCGGTAGGGCTGTCCGTGGCGGATGATTTCGGGGATGCGCTTGGCGTTAGTGGCGGCAAGTGCCGGCGACAGCCAGAGATAATCGAGCTGGCAGAGCCACTGCTCCTCCGGCCCGCGCGAATGATAGAGCGTCCAGCGGTCGAGTGGCTCGCGGCGGCGCACGACATTTTCGGCAAACCCGTCCTGACTGAAGACATCGAGCGCGCTTTCGGCCTCATCCTGATGCTCGAACCGATAGCCCGTGCCACGCCGGCCGATGACGTCGACCCGCTCCTGATAGTCGTTCATGTCGCCGCAGATGACGAAGTTCTTGCTTGCGGTACGGCCTGCGCCGAACCGGTTCTCGATGATGCGGCGAACGGCGCGCGCCTCCGCCCGGCGGATCGGCAGGGTCGATTGCCGCCCGTCCAGCCCTTCGCGCGGATTGCCCATCGACTTGAAATGCACGACATAGAGCGTCATCGGCACACCGCCGATCCTCAAATCCAGTTCCAGGCAGTCGCGCTTGAAGATCTTGTCGTCGAGCCGGTTGGTCTTGCCGATCTCCTCGTCGAAGAGATCGAAATCGCGATAGGTCACCATCGCATGGCTCTTGATATCCCTAAGCTCGATCTTCTGCCCGTCGCGCGTTTCCTCGCGCATCAAAACGGCCACATCGATGCCGCGGCTGTCATTGCCCTCGACCAGGTATTTCTGCCGGTAGCCATTGCCGACCATGCGGTAGAGATAGCCATATTCAAAGGCCTGCAGGGCGGCCATATTGTCGATTTCCTGCAGGCAGAGAATATCGGCATCCGCATCTGCGATGGCGAGTGCCGTCATCTGCCTTGTATCATCGGTCGAGGCAATTACCCGYGCCTGCTCGAGCTGCTGGTAGGTGCCCTCGTTGCTGACCTCGAAGAGCTTGATGACGCGGTCCTGCCGAAGCTGGTTGCGATAGCCCGTGAAGTCGAAACGGGTGAGCAGGTTTTCGACATTGAAAGTGGCAAGGCGAAGCGACATCAGGCATTCCCGGTTGGATCGACGCCAATTACTAGAGCAATTCCAGCAAAAGTGTGCAGCGGTTTTGCGTCCGGAATCGCTTGAAAACAGTTAAAGTCGAATACGCGCTTCGAAAAGCCGTTTATCCGTCAGAGCCGCCAGCCGGCGCGGATGACGACATGCACCGCCTCATCAGGCACGACAGCCACGCGGCTGTAGGCGCGCAACGCCTGGCCGTTGCCGAGCGTGAGCTTCACCGCATAACGCTCACCTTCGAAGAGCACGGATTCGACCGTCGCGGGCGCCCCTTCGCTACCGATGATGACATCTTCCGGCCGCACCAGAATATCGGCGCCATCGATATTGGCGGCATACAGCACCCCCTCCAGTTCGTCCCATTCGAGCTGGCGCTCACCGCCCATGACAGGCAGCGTGACGATAGCGCCGCGGCCGATCAGCCCGCCGACCATGCGCCCTTCCGGCCGCGCATAGATTTCCGCCGGCGGCGCCACCTGCAACAGCCGCCCCTCGGACATGACGGCAACATCGGTTGCGAGCGCCATCGCCTCGCTCTGGTCATGCGTCACATAGATCATCGTTGCACTGGAGCGCTGGTGAAACTCGCGGAAAGTCTCCTCCATCTCCTGCTTCAGATGCCGGTCGAGATTGGCAAGCGGCTCGTCGAGCAGCACGACATCGGGCGATGTCACCAGGCAGCGGGCCAGCGCCACGCGCTGTCGCTGGCCGCCGGAGAGATCGGCCGGCCGCCGCTCGGCATAATCGACGAGACGCACGGTCGACAGCGCCTCTCTCACCTTGGCCTTATAGGCCTCGCCCGATATGCCGCGAACTTTCAGCGGATAGCCGACATTGTCGGCCACACTCATATGCGGCCAGAGCGCATAGGACTGGAAGACCATCGCCATGTTGCGCTTCTCCGGCGACAGCGATTGCGAGGCATCCGCAAGCAGCCGTTCGCCGAGATGGATGGATCCGTCGGTCGGCGTCTCGAAACCAGCGATCATCCGCAGCACCGTGGTCTTGCCGCAGCCGGAGGGACCGAGCAGCGCCAGGAAGCCGCCCTCGCGCACCTCGAGCGAAAAGCCGCTGACGGCCGCCTTGCCTGTGCCGAAATCCTTGGCCACCTGATTGAGGATCAGCTTCGCCACGGCACCACTCCCTTGGGCAGATGTTTCGCCAGAAGCTCCAGAAGCAGCATCATGGCGACGACCATGAAGACGACGAGCACTGACAGAGCCGAGGCAAGATCGGAACTGCCGCTGTCGTCGAGATTGTAGATGGCGACACCCAGCGTCTGCGTGCCCGCCGACCAGAGGAGCGCCGAAATCGTCAGCTCGTTGCAGGCGATGAGAAAGACAAGGATGACGGAAGCACCCGCCGCCGGCGCAATCAGCGGCACGATGATATCTTTCAGCCGCCGGAAGAAACCGGCACCGGACAGCCTTGCTGCCTCTTCCAGCGCCGGATCGAGCTGATGGAAGGCGCTGACCACAGGCTTTAGGCTGACAGCAAAGAAGGAGGAAAAATAGGCGATAAGAATGATCCAGACCGTGCCGTAGAGTGTCACGTTCAGCACCGGGATGGGTGCGGCAAAGACCAGAATGAAGCACACCGCCATGACGATGCCCGGCAGCGAATAGGGTATTTCGACGAGGCTGGAAACGATGCGCGAAAGCGTATCCCGGCGCCGCGTCAGCGCGTAAGCGGCAAGCACCGTCACGAAGAGCAGGCCGACCGCCGCCCCGCTGGCCAGCGACAGCGAATTGATAAAGGCCGTGCGCGTCACCGCCTGCCGGAAGAGAATTTCCTCGAAGGCATGGAAGGTCATGGTCTTGAAGGTGAGCGGCACGCCATAGGCCGGCACAAGCGCGCCGGCAACGAGCGCGAGGAAGGGAGCCGCCAGCATGAAGAACAGGATGATCCAGAGCAGCGGCGTGAAAACGAGCTTCCACCCGCCGAGCTCGAAGGCAGCGGTCGCGCCCGAAAGGCCGATGACGCGATAATCGCGTCCGCGTAGCGCCCGGTCCTGGATCGCGAGACCCGCGACCGAGATCAGCGCGATGATAGCAGACAGCAGCGCCACATCGCCGAAGGTGCGGCCGGTAAACGCCGTGAATTTCGAGAAGATCAACGTCGGCAGCGTGAAGATCGAGGCCGGAATGCCGAGAATGGCCGGAATGCCGAAATTGCCGGTACAGGAGACGAAGGAAATCGCCGCCCCCGCAATGACGCCCGGCAGCGACAGCGGCAGGATGATATCGCGAAAGACGCGCAGGCTTGAGGCGCCCGAAAGCCTCGCCGCCTCCACCCCGTCGCGCGGCAGGGTCATCAGCCCTGCCCTCAGGGCCAGATAGACGAGCGGCGCATGCTGCACGCCATAGAGCAACGCAATGCCGCCGACCGAATAAAGCGGCTGCGGGGAACCCAGCGGCGGCGCGATATGCAGCGCCTTCAGAAGCGGGCTCGACGGCCCGGACATCTGCACCCAGGCAAGCGCTGTCACCTGCGGCGGGATCATCATCGGCAGCACGAAGAAGAAGCTGAGCGGCCCCTTGGCCGGAATATCGGTCAGCGTCAGCAGATAGGCGAAGGCGCAGCCGATGATCAGCGAAATGACAGTGCCGAGAACCGCCGTGACGATGGTGTAATAGACCGCCGACCAGACCATGGGATCGGAGAGAACCACCATGACGCCGCCATTGGAAAAGGCGGAAATGCCGACAACCGCGAGCCGCGCCAGAGGCAGCACGCTAAGGAAAAGCACCACTGAGACAATAAAAGGAAACAGCCAGACGGGCTGGCTGCTTCCTGGACGTACATAGCCCTGCATGGGTCTATTATTTCGAACCGAACAGATCCGTAAAGGTCTTCAGATCCTTGTCGGTATTCTTCAGGGCTTCGGCAGCATTGACCGGCAGAACCTTGATCGTGTCGCGTGCCGGGAAGCCGGCGGGCAGCTTCATGCCGTTGCGAGCCGGGATATAGCCGAGCTTCAGGAAGCCTTCCTGGCCCTTTTCAGAGAGAACATAGTCGACGAACTTCTTGGCGGCGTCGACGTTCTTGGCGCTGGCGAGAATGCCGACCGGCTCGGTCACGGCCGAAACGCCTTCGCTCGGGAAGACGAACTCGACCGGAGCACCCTTGGCCTTTTCGCGGATCGGCAGGTAATCGACGACCACGCCGTAAGCCTTCTCGCCAGAGGCGACAGACTTCAGGACGACGCCGTTGCCACCGGAAGCGACAGCCGCATTATCGGCAAGCGACTTGTAGAAATCCCAGCCGAGGCCCGGAACGGCAGCGAGCGTCTGGGCGTGAATGAGGGCTGCACCCGAAGCAAGCGGGCTCGGCATGGTAACGAGGCCCTTGGCTTCCGGCTTGGCGAGATCCTTCCAGCTCGTCGGCTTCATGGCAGCCGACGTGTTGTACATGATGCCGGTCGTGATCAGCTTGGTGGAATAGTAATAGCCGTCGGCGTCATAGAGCGCGGCGTCGTACTGGGCAGCTTCCGGCGACTTGTAGGCGAGCAGCTTGCCGTCTTCCTTCAGGCGCTCGAGCGTCACGACATCGGCGATCAGGAGAACGTCGGCAACCGGGTTGCCGGCCTGGATCTCAGCCTGCAGCTTCGCCATGATCTTCGGCGTGCCGTCGCGCACCCAATCGACCTTGATCTCGGGATTGGCGGCCATGAAGCCGTCGACGGTCGCCTGCGCATCTTCGTTCGGCTGGCTGGTGTAGAGAACGAGGTTGGCGGCGGTGGCCGGGATAGCGAAAAGGCTCGCGGCGAGAAGTGCTGCGGCGGAAACTAGAGTTTTCATGGAAGGAATCCTCGAATTGCGATGCCCCTCATTATTCGGGGTGCTTGACAGCGGTGTGACAGGCCGCCGCAGGGCTGGCATCGCTATCCAGAACCTTCCTTGGTGTCGTGCCGGCCCTTTGGCCAAAGCCAGTTGATCGCATCGGAAATTTCTGGAATCGCCTTGGGTGCCGGCCTTTCGCCGGCCGATTCGAGGGGATCCCGAAAGATGAAATCGACACCCTGGCGTGCGCGCCTGCGCTACCAGTTCGATAAGAGCATGGCCGCCGGCCCGATCGCGCTGATCGGCTGGCTTGCGGTAATTTCACTTGTTGTGATCGTCATCGCCGGCCTGGTGCTGACGCTGACCGGCATCGCGCCCGATGGCAGCGAGCATATGAGCTTCATCGAAGGCGCCTGGGAATCCCTGATGCGCACCATGGATGCCGGCACGATGGGCGGCGATATCGGCTGGCCCTTCCGCGGCGTCTCGCTGGTCGTCACCATATCCGGCATCTTCGTCTTCTCTGCCCTGATCGGCGTTCTGAGCTCCGGTCTGGAAGAAAAGCTCGACGATCTGCGCAAGGGCCGCTCGCATGTGCTGGAACACGACCATACGATCATCTTCAACTGGTCGCCCTCGATCTTCGACGTGATCTCCGAACTCGTCATCGCCAATGCCAGCCGCCGCCGGCCGCGCATCGTTATCATGGCCGCCAAGGACAAGGTGGAGATGGAGGACGAGCTTGCCGCCAAGATCGGTGATCTCAAGAATACCCGCATCATCTGCCGCAGCGGCGACCCGACCGATCTCTACGATATCAACATCGTCAATCCGCAGACTTCGCGCTCCATCATCGTGCTGTCGCCCGAAGGCGATCACGCCGATTCCGAAGTCATCAAGACGGTGCTCGCCCTCGTCAACGATCCCTCGCGCCGTGCAGCGCCCTACCAGATCGCCGCTGAAATCCGCGATGCCAAGAATGCCGAAGTGGCTGAAATCGTCGGCGGCGGGGAATTGCAGCTCGTGCTCGCCGACGACCTGATCTCCCGCATCGTCGCCCATTCCAGCCGGCAGGCGGGCCTGAGCGGCGTCTATTCTGAGCTTCTCGATTTCGACGGCTGCGAGATCTATACGATCGACCAGCCGGAACTTGCGGGCAAAAGCTTCGGCGCGGCCGTCATGATGTACGAGACCTCCACGCTGATCGGTTTCTGCGATCTCGAAGGCAAGGTCCAGCTGAACCCGCCGGCAAATCGCATCTTCTTGGCCGGCGAACGCGCCATCATCATCGCAGAGGACGATGCAGCGATAAAAAGTGGCACGGCAGAAATGCGCGTCGACCGCGATATCATCCTCGCCCCCGTGGCCCGGCAGGCGAAACCCGAAAATACCCTGATGCTCGGCTGGAATCGCCGCGGTCCGATGATCGCCCATGAGCTTTCGCGGTATGTCGCAGCCGGCTCCACGCTGACCGTCGCCGCCGATACACCGGAGCTGGAAGAAGAGGTTCGCGCCCTTGCCCTTGCCACCGGCAACATGCGTGTTTCCTGCAAGGTCACGGATACGAGCAGCCGCACGGAACTCGACGCGCTCGACATCCCCTCCTTCGACCACGTGCTGGTGCTCGGCTATTCCGACCACATGGCGGCGCAGCCCGCCGACACACGCACCCTCGTTACCCTGCTGCAGCTGCGCAAGATTGCTGAAAAGGCCGGTCGCCATATCGGCATCGTCAGCGAGATGATCGATGTCCGGAACCGCGAGCTTGCCGCTGTCACCCGCGCCGACGATTTCGTCGTCAGCAACAAGCTGGTGAGCCTGATGCTTGCGCAAGCATCTGAAAACGCCCAGATGGCGGCGATCTTCAGTGAGCTCCTGGATGAGGACGGCTCGGAAATCTACATGCGCCCCGTCACCGATTATGTCGCCATCAACAAGCCAGCGACGTTCTACACCGTCTGCCTGGCCGCACTGCGTCGCGGCGAGGTCGCCATCGGCTACCGCCGGCAGGTCGACGGCGAACATGATCGCCGCAATCTCGGCGGCGTCATCGTCAATCCGCGAAAATCCGACCTCTATGCCTTTGCGGAAACGGACCGGCTGATTATCCTCGCGCGGGAATAGCCGCAGGCGTAAGCTCACGCAGGCGTGAACACCTTGCTGTTTGACCGCGAGCTTTGCTGCGGTACGTCAATCAGGCCATTTTCATGAGGAGGAATTTCAATGGAATATCGTTTGCTCGGCCGTTCCGGTCTTAAAGTTTCCACCGTGACCATGGGCACGATGACCTTCGGCGGCGTCGGCTGGGCAAAGACGGTCGGCGATCTCGGCGTGCAGGAAGCCCGCCGCATGGTCGACATCTGCCTCGATTCCGGCGTCAACCTGATCGATACGGCCAACGTCTATTCCGCGGGTGAATCCGAGCGCATCATCGGCGAAGTGCTCGGCGGCAAGCGCCCCAACGGCGTGCTGCTCGCCACCAAGGCCCGCTTCGGCATGGGCGATGGCCCGAACGATCGCGGCCTGTCACGCTACCACCTCATCCGCGAGTGCGAGGCAAGCCTCAAGCGCATGAAGACCGACGTCATCGACCTCTACCAGGTCCATGAATGGGACGGTGAGACGCCGCTCGAAGAGACGATGGAAGCGCTCGATACGCTCATCAAGCAGGGCAAGGTGCGTTACGTCGGCTGCTCGAATTATTCCGGCTGGCACATCATGAAGGCGCTCGGCGTTGCCAATGAACACAAGTACCAGCGCTTCGTCAGCCAGCAGATCCACTACACGCTGGAAGCCCGCGACGCCGAGTATGAGCTGCTGCCGATCTCGATCGACCAGGGCCTCGGCGTGCTCGTCTGGAGCCCGCTCGCCGGCGGCCTGCTCTCGGGCAAACATCGCCGCAATGCCGCCGCCCCTGAAGGCACCCGCCAGTTCGCCGGCTGGACCGAACCGCCGATCCGCGACGAAAACCGCCTCTGGAATATCGTCGAGACGCTGGTGGCGATCGGTCAGGAACGTGGCGTGTCCGCAGCACAGGTCGCCCTTGCCTGGCTGATCGGCCGCAAGGCAGTCACCTCTGTGATCATCGGCGGGCGCACCGAAGCCCAGTTCAAGGACAACCTCGCCGCCGCCGACCTGAAACTGACCGCCGACGAGCGCAAGCGCCTCGACGATGTCAGCGTGCCGCCGGTCATCTATCCCTACTGGCACCAGCTCAACACCGCCAATGAGCGTCTCAGCGAAGCCGACATGGAACTCTTCGCCCCGCATGTGAAGAAGTAAACTCTCCAAAGCGTTGCATGGTGGAAAATTAGCGTCACAAAAGATGCATTTCCGCTATGCTATCGTGAACCCCCGCCCCCACCACGAGGTTCACCATGCTCCGGAATTACAAGGTGCTAAAGGGTACGGCTTCGGCGCTCGCCCTTGACGACGACAACGATCCACATATCGAAATCCGCATCGAGGCCGGCGGCATCAGCTATCGCATTGCCATGAACGTGCGCTCGAAGGAATCACCGCATGACTTGCTCTATGCCAATGTCATGGATTTCCAGCATGAGACACTGACGGCAGAGCTTACCGCCCTGCCGATGGGCCTGACGGATATCCGCGGCGACCGGCAGGATCTGGCGATCGACTATGCGCGCGGCGGCATGATCGAGCGCGAGGATATGAATGTCGCGCCCTTCCAACTCGACGGCCCGAAGAACGACCTGCGCGACTTCATCGAACCCATCGTGCAGGAAGGCATCGCCGACAAGTCCATCCACTTCTACGCCTTCGGCGAAGCCTGGGGACCGGAAAACAACAAGCCGGATGAATATTTCGGCTTCGAGCCCGGCAACGGCATCCACGACATCCACATGAACCAGGGCGACAGCGGCAGCTTCCGCGCCACCAATGCGCCCAATCAGGACGGCGCGCTGCTCATCCATTTTTCGGATGAGGATCACTGGGCGGCGATCTTCCTCGGCTTCCAGTCGCAGAACTGGAATACGGATGCTATCTCCGGCCACCCCATCGGCGACAACAGGGGCGGCCAGGGTCGCGGCGAAGGCACCCGTCGCCCGCAGCCGATCGTTGCCTCCTCGTTGCGCATCGTCGCCGCCATGATCAATCCGGTGAACCGCCCCGACGGCACCGAGGACGAGACGGTGACACTCATCAACCGCTCGGATGTGGTGATGTCGATCGAAGGCTGGTCGCTGGAAGATGGCGAAGGCCGCCGGCAGAAATTGACGGGCTCGCTCGCCTCGGGCGAATTCCGCACCATCACGCTCGATCCTGAGAATGGCGGTCCGCAACTCGCCAACAAGGGCGGCGATATCATCCTCATCAATGCCGATGGCGCGGTTGCCGATCGTGTCGGATACGGCAAGAGCGAAACCGCAAACGAAGGCTGGACGACGATCTTCTGATCGCCGCCCAAACCTAATTTTTATGGGCCTGAAGTCACATCAGCCAATCTCGCTGGCGATCAGCCTGCCGAGACGGCTGATGCCTTCGTCGATCATCTTGTCGTTGGCGCAGGAGAAGCTGACACGAAAGGTGTTGGCGCCCGAACCATCGGCAAAGAAAGCCTGGCCGGGAACGAAGGCGACCTTGGCGCTTTCGAGCGACTTGGCAAGCAGCTTGGCGCCATCCATACCCTCTGGCAGCGTCACCCAGATGAACATGCCGCCTTCCGGCTTCGTCCAGCTCGTGCCTGCAGGCATATACTTTTCGAGTGCGGCCAGCATGGCGTTGCGGCGCTGGCTGTAGACCGCCCTGACCTTGGCGACCTGCGCATCGAAACCGCGCTCGGCGACTTCCGAAATCGCCATCTGGTTGATCGTCGAAGAATGCAGGTCGGCCGCCTGCTTCATCAGCACCAGCTTGCGGATGACCGGCGCGTTGGCGACGATGAAGCCGACGCGCAGGCCCGGCGCCAGTGTCTTGGAGAAGCTGCCGCAATAGATCGTGCGTGTATCGTTGATATGGCCCTTCTGCGCAATCTCCAGCGCCAGGATCGGCGGGATAGGATCACCGTCATAACGCAGCGACTGGTAAGCGGCGTCTTCGATAACCGCGATGTCGAGCTCTTCGGCAAGATCAAGAACCTTCTCGCGGCCATCGCGGTCGACAGTCTCGCCGGTCGGGTTGGAGAAATCGGCCGAGAGATAGGCGAATTTCACCTTGCCGCCCTTCTGCGCTGCAGCCTCGCGGTAAGAATCTGGCGTGCGGTTGCCGCCGGGCGTCAGCTGGTCGTAGGACGGCTCGTAAGCGTTGAAAGCCTGCAGAGCGCCGAGATAGGTCGGCCAGGTGACGAGCGCGGTGTCGTTGGGCGACAGGAACAGCTTGCCGAGATAATCGAGGCCCTGCTGCGAACCGGAGACGATGAAGACATTGTCGAGCGCACAGGGAATGCCGAGGCCTGCCATCTGCTTGATGAGCCACTCGCGCAGCGGCTTGTAGCCTTCGGAAACGGAATATTGCAGCGCTGAATTGACGGCCGAGCTGTCAAAAATGTCAGCATAGGCCTGCTTGAACTCCTTGTCCGGAAACAGCGCCGGATCCGGAATGCCACCGGCGAAGGAGATGATGTCCGGCCGGTCGAGAAGTTTCAGAAGCTCGCGGATTTCCGAAGCGCGCATCCTTGTAGAGCGCGTCGCAAACATATTATCCCAGTTCAGCATGGGGTTTCCTCGTATTTTTTATAATATCAGCAGCTCACCATGCAGTGGAATTTATGTCAATAATGCTGACCTATTTTCTTGTCACTGTGACAAGTTTAGAGGTCTTGTATTCCAGAGCCTTGGTGCCGATTGGGCTGCCGTTCGAGATTTCACGCAGCCGAACCGAATGGGCTGCCTCGTTGCGTGAACGTTCGCCACATCACGCGATTATTCCTTTGATCAAAAGCAGAAACCGGCCGATTCAGACCTTTCCAAAACCGGCCCGGCGGCAGTAGTGTGCCGGCCATTATTCAATGGACTATCAAGGTGCCAGCAATGACTGCGACGTCGACCTCTCCTGAAATCAAAATCGAATTCCACAAGTCTCCCGTCTCCGACGCCGACCGCATCCGGGCACTGGAAACGCCCGGCTTCGGCAAGGTCTTCACGGATCATATGGTCCTGGCGCGATGGACTGCCGACAAGGGCTGGCACGATGCAAAAGTGACCCCGCGCCGCCCGCTGGAACTCGACCCTGCAAGCGCCGTCCTCCACTACGCTCAGGAGATCTTCGAAGGCATGAAAGCCTACAAGGCGGAGGATGGCCGCATCCTGCTCTTCCGGCCGGAAGAGAACGCCCGCCGCTTCGCGCAGTCGGCAGCCCGCATGGCAATGCCCGCAGTGCCGGAAGAACTCTTCCTGAAGGCCGTCGAAGAACTGGTTCGTGTCGACAAGAACTGGATCCCCTCCGGAGACGCCAGCCTCTACCTTCGCCCCTTCATGTTCGCCAACGAGGCGTTCCTCGGCGTTCGCCCGGCCCAGGAATATATCTTCTGCATCATCGCCTCCCCGGTCGGCGCCTATTTCAAGGGCGGCGCGAAGGCCGTCTCCCTCTGGGTCGAGACCGCGTACACCCGCGCAGCCGCCGGCGGCACCGGCGCCGCAAAATGCGGCGGCAACTATGCGGCCAGCCTTGTGGCGCAGGCCGAGGCAGCGAAGAAGGATTGCGACCAGGTCGTCTTCCTGGATGCAGCAGAGCATCGCTGGGTCGAAGAACTCGGCGGCATGAACGTCTTCTTCGTGATGAATGACGGATCGGTCGTGACCCCGCCGCTTGGCGGCACGATCCTGCCGGGCATCACCCGCGCCTCGGTCATCGTACTCGCCAAGGAAAAGGGCTTGCGCGTCGAGGAACGACCCTACTCCTTCGAGGAATGGCAGGCCGACGCCGCCAGCGGCAAGCTCGTCGAAGCCTTCGCCTGCGGCACGGCCGCGGTCCTCGCCGGCATCGGCCTGGTTCGGCACGCCGGCGGCGAGTTCCTGGTCGGAGACGGACAGACCGGCAAGCTGACATCAGAACTGCGCCAGCAGCTCGTCAGCCTGCAGAAGGGCGTAACGAACGATGAGCGCGGCTGGACGCGTCTCATCTCTGCCTAAAGCTAGATACCCGAAACGCAGCAGCGTTCTTGACGGGTAGAACGACAGTGACAACTTCGAAACCGGGCGCACCGCCCGGTTTTTTTATGGCCGGGGCAGACGCCGAAAACGGTCCGCCATTGACCAACGTCAGTCGAATTCTTACTATCATCCAATCGATAGAGGAAAGGTAAGAATGGCAACCGCAACCCTCTCTTCCAAATTTCAGATCTCCATTCCCAAGGAGGTACGCGACCAGCAGCACTGGTCCGCAGGCCAGGAATTCGTCTTTATCCCAAAAGGCAAAGGTGTCCTTCTCATCCCCGTCCCCGATCTCGCAGATCTCAGGGGCATGGCCAAAGGCGCCGACCCGAGCGATTATCGCGACAGGAAAGACCGGTTCTGATGCGCGTCGTCGACAGCTCGGCCTGGATCGAATGGCTGACGCGGGGCCCTGCCGCTGATCGCCTGCAAGGCGAGATGCCCGAACGAACCAACTGCATCGTCCCGACTATCGTCCAGCTTGAACTCGCCAAATGGCTGGAGCGCGAACGCGGCGAAGAAGCCGTCGATTCCTTCTTCGCTTATACTGCCACCTGCATCGTGGCCCCCCTCGACACGGCGTTGGCCCGCCGCGCCGCCGAAGTCTCTGCGAAACGCAAGCTCGCCCTATCCGACGCCATCATCTACGCCACCGCCGAACTGTACGACGCCGACGTTCTGACGCTCGACGCCCATTTCAAGGGCCTCGACCGAGTCGTTTATATTGAGAAGAACCCATGACAACCTCCTTCTACGACGACACCGCCGAAACCTACGCCACCCGCGACCGGAAACCACCAGCGGCAAGACTGGACGCCTTCCTCGCCGCCCTCTCCGAAAAGGCGCGCATTCTCGAACTCGGTTGCGGTGGCGGGCAGGATTGCGCCTACATGCTCTCCAAAGGCTTCGACGTGACACCGACCGATGGCTCGGCGGAGCTTGCCCGGCAGGCCGAGAAACTGATCGGCAGGCCGGTGAAGGTCATGCGTTTCGAGGAGCTTGCGGCGCGGGAAGAATTTGACGGCGTCTGGGCCGAGGCGAGCCTCCTGCATGTGCCCCGCGCCGACCTTCCCGGCGTCCTTTCCCTCATCCGCAACGCCCTGAAGGAAGACGGCGTTTTCCATGCGAGCTTCAAGGCCGGCACCGGCGAAGGCCATGATGATTTCGGGCGTTATTACAACTACCCTTCAAGGGAATGGCTGCAGAAATTGCTCGTGGCTGACGGCTGGAGAGACGTCGCGATCAATGAAGCGGACGGCGGTGGTTATGACAACAAGCCGACCCGCTGGCTGCATCTTACCGCCCTTAAATGAAAAGGCCGGAGCTTTCGCCCCGGCCTCTCACAATCACAATCTCAGAACAGCTTAGTTGACAGACTTGTCGACCAGCTTGTTCTTGCCGATCCAGGGCATCATGGCGCGCAGCTTCGTGCCGACTTCCTCGATCTGGTGGCTGTCGTTCAGGCGACGGATACCCTTGAAGCGCGAGCCGCCGGCGCGGTATTCCTGCATCCACTCGGAGGTGAACTTGCCGGTCTGGATGTCCTTGAGGACGCGCTTCATCTCGGCCTTCGTCTCGGCAGTGATGATGCGCGGACCGGAGACGTATTCGCCCCACTCGGCCGTGTTGGAGATCGAGTAGTTCATGTTGGCGATGCCGCCTTCATAGATCAGGTCGACGATCAGCTTCACTTCGTGCAGGCACTCGAAATAGGCCATTTCCGGAGCGTAACCGGCTTCGGTCAGCGTTTCGAAGCCAGCGCGGATGAGCTCGACGAGACCGCCGCAGAGAACGACCTGTTCGCCGAAGAGGTCGGTTTCGCACTCTTCGCGGAAGTTGGTTTCGATGATGCCCGAACGGCCGCCGCCGACGCCGCAGGCGTAGGAGAGAGCGAGTTCAAGTGCATTGCCGGAAGCGTTCTGGTGAACGGCAACGAGGCAGGGAACGCCGCCGCCCTTCTGGTATTCGCCGCGAACCGTGTGGCCCGGGCCCTTCGGGGCGATCATGACGACGTCGACGGTCGCCTTCGGCTCGATGAGGCCGAAGTGAACGTTGAGGCCATGTGCGAAGGCGATAGCAGCGCCGTCGCGGATATTGCCGGCGATGTCGGCCTTGTAGATGTCGGCCTGCAGTTCGTCCGGGGTTGCCATCATCATCAGGTCGGCCCAGGCGGCAGCCTCGGCAACCGTCATGACCTTGAAGCCGTCGGCTTCGGCCTTCTTGACGGTCGGCGAACCGGCCTTGAGCGCGATGACGACGTTCTGGGCGCCGGAATCCTTGAGGTTCAGCGCATGTGCGCGACCCTGCGAACCATAGCCGATGACGGCGACCTTCTTCGACTTGATGAGGTTGAGATCGGCATCACGATCGTAATAGACGCGCATTGAAATTCCTTCCCTTTTGCTTGTCTTGTTGACTGTCAAAAAGCGGTTCAGCCGAGGATCGGCATCTCCGCCAGAACTTTCTCCGTGCCGTACAGGCGCAGGAAGGCGGTGACCGCCTTCTCCGCCTGACGCGCGGTATCCTTGAGGCCCGGCTCGCCGAGCAGCATGCGCACATGCAGGTCGGAAACGATGAGGCCGTAAAGCGTATGATAGGCTTCGTCGGCATCATGGAAGCGCAACAACCCTGCCCTTTTTCCCGCATCGATCAGCGCCATGGCGCGGCGGTCGATCTGCCGGCGGCCGCGCTCCAGCAAGAGCTTGCCGAGCTTCGAGCCGTCGCGATGCGACTGGCCGATCGCCAGCCGGTTCAGCGCCAGCGATACGTCACCGGCCAGAACTTCGAGAAGATCGCGGGCGAAGATGACGAGATGGTCGTGCAGGCTCGTATAGGTCAGCCGCTCGCCGCTGCGCTCGAAGGTGCGCACTTTGCTCGCCTGATAGGCGATCATGGCCGAGAGCAGACCGTCACGGTCGCCGAACCACTTATAGAGGCTTTCCTTGGAGCAATTGGCGGCGCGCGCCACACCCGATGTCGTCAGCGCCTTCTCACCTCCGTCGACGAGAAGCTGCAGCGCCTGCTCCAGAACAGCGTTCTGGCGTGGCGAAAACTCGCTCGGCTCTGCGACATCGACTGACACGGTTTCAACTCCCCAATTACGTACCGTACCGTACGGTTCGCGGCGTTTATGCGGCAAAGCTTTGCCACCGTCAAGATGGAGATAGCGAAATTTTACGCCTGCAGGAAAAAACAAACCACCAGAATTGGACAGAACGACGACAGGGGAATCAACTACCTTCCCGCGGAACCTGCCGCTGGAGACGTCGATGCGCCTTCCGTCCGCCCTTGCCCTATTGTTGCTGCTCGCCGCGCAATCTCCTGCGCTTGCCGATCCGGCAAGCGATGTCTACCAGCGCATCGAAAAGCTGCACGGAGACGCCGCCGGCCTGGATGCACCGCTGCGCAACCTCGTCGAAGCCATGCGCAGCGGCGATGCCGAAACGATCGCTTCTCTCGCCGACTATCCCTTGACGGTGCAGGCCAATGGCGAAACCTACGACGTGCTGGACGAGCAGGATTTCATCGACAATTTCGACGATCTCGTCATGCCGGAAACGCGCCGTGCGGTCGGCCACCAGCAATATGCCGACCTGTTCGTCAACAGCGATGGCGTGATGCTGGCGGATGGCGCCGTCTGGATGGCGGCGATCTGCGAAGATGATGCCTGCGAGAACAGCCACTGGGTGATCACCGCCATCAATAACTGACCCCATCAACAAGCGACCGGAGCGGCGACGCTATGAAGACAATTTCCCTCGCCTGTGCCGCAGCAACACTTCTTGCGATGGCGTCCTCAGCACTTGCCGCCGAAACCCGCTGCGGCTGGCTCCAAAACCCGACGCCGGGCAATTGGTGGCTGGACGATGCCGAAAATACCTGGACGATCATGACGCAGGGAAGCGATGACGAGCCCGAGGGCATGGACATCATTCCCGATATTTCAGAGCATGATTATGTGAAGAGCAACGGCAATTACGGCTATGCCTGCGCCTGCATGAGCGTCGAGACCGATGGCGAGGCACATATCACGCGCATCCTCTCCTTCCGCCAGTTGAAGCTCGCCAAGTGCCAGAACGACAAGGCGCTGAAATTCCCGGGCTGACCTTATTCCGCCGCAACCGCGTCGCGCGCGCCATCGACATCGCGCGCCGGTGACGCGCCATAGAGACGGCTATATTCGCGGCTGAACTGCGACGGGCTCTGATAACCGACCTGATGGCCGGCAGTCCCCGCATCGAGCCGCTCCACCAGCATCAGCCGGCGCGCCTCGTGCAGGCGAAGCTGCTTCTGATACTGCATCGGCGTCATCGCCGTCACCGACTTGAAGTGGTGATGGAACGAAGACGCGCTCATGCTGACATGATCGGCCAGCTCCTCAATGCGCAGCGGCCGGGCAAAATTCTCCTTCAGCCAGGCGACGGCCCGCGCGATCCGGTTGCTGTGGCTGTCGGCCGTGGCGATGTTGATCAGCCGCTCGCCATCGGGGCCTGTCAGTATCCGGTAGAGGATTTCCTGCTCGATCAGCGGCGCCATGGCCGGAATGTCGTCTGGACGATCGAGCAAGCGCAGCAGCCGCACGGCAGCGTCAAGAAGTTCCGGCGGCGCGACGTTGACGGCCATGCCGCGCTGCCCGTCGGTATGGGCGGCTGGCCGCGGAATATCGATGCGGCTCAAAAGCTCCAGCAGCTTTTCGGAGTCGATCGCGAGCCCGAGACAAAGATGCGGCACCTCGGGGCTAGCCTCGGCGATGCGCCAGGCGACCGGCAGATCGAGCGAGGTCAGCAGATAATCCCCGGTTCCGTAGCTGATGAACTCATCGCCGAGGCGAAGGCTCTTGGCGCCCTGCAGCACGAAGGCAAAGCATGGCTTGTAGCTGCTATGCAGCGGATCGCTGGGATTGGAGCGGCGACTGATGTGAAGATTGCCGATCGACGTGCGGAACTCACCATCGCCGGGCGCAAAGCGCATCGCGATATCGACGATTTCCCGATAGGGATTGAAGGGCAAGGTCATGGGCAACTCTTTCTGTCTCACGCCAGCGATACCGGTCTTATCTAAAGCTCCTTTTCCATTTCGCAAACAGGTGGCCGGCTCACTTTTGCAGGATCGTGCAAAAAGCTGAGAGTATCGCTCTAACGCTGCTGCGCGGTTCCGGGCAATAGTCCGGTCATCCTCTCACCCCGCCCCTCTGATATCGAAAAGGAAGGCTCCCATGCCTATTGCAAGAGGCTACGCCGCCACCGACGCTTCCAAGCCGCTCACCCCTTTCACCTTCGAGCGCCGCAACCCGAACCCGGATGACGTCGTCATCGACATCAAGTTTGCCGGCATCTGCCATTCCGACATCCATACCGTCCGCAACGAGTGGAAGAACGCCGTATACCCGATCGTGCCCGGCCATGAGATCGCCGGCATCGTGACGGCCGTCGGTTCCGCCGTGACCAAGTTCAAGGTCGGCGACCGCGTCGGCGTCGGCTGCTTTGTCGATTCCTGCATCGGCTGCGCCGAACGCGACCTCGACCGTGAACAGTACATGCCGGGTCTCAGCGGCACCTACAATGATTTCGAAGCCGACGGCAAGACGCGCACCCAGGGCGGTTATTCCGACTCGATCGTTGTCAAGGAAGGCTATGTCATGTCCATCCCGGACAACCTTCCGCTCGATGCCTCCGCGCCGCTTCTCTGCGCCGGCATCACGCTCTATTCGCCGCTGCGCCACTGGAAGGCCGGCCCCGGCAAGAAGGTCGCAATCGTCGGCATGGGCGGCCTCGGCCATATGGGCGTAAAGCTCGGTGCTGCCATGGGTGCCGATATCACCGTGCTCTCCCAGAGCCTCTCCAAGAAGGAAGATGGCCTGAAGCTCGGCGCCAAGGAATATTACGCCACCAATGACCCGGAGACGTTCAAGAAGCTCGCCGGCGCCTTCGACCTCGTCATCTGCACCGTCAGCGCCGAGATCGACTGGAACGCCTATCTCGGCCTGGTGAAGGTGGATGGCGCCTTCGTGGTGGTCGGCGTTCCCGAAAACCCGATCCCGGTTCACGCCTTCTCGCTGGTCCCCGGCCGCAAGAGCATTTCCGGCTCGATGATCGGCTCGATCAAGGAAACCCAGGAAATGCTCGACTTCTGCGGCGAGCACAACATCGTTTCCGAGATCGAGAAGATCAACATCCAGCAGGTCAACGAAGCCTATGAGCGGGTGCTGAAGAGCGACGTCCGCTACCGCTTCGTCATCGACATCGCCTCGCTGGCAGCCTGATGAAACAGAAAGGGCGACTCCGGGAGCCGCCCTTTTTCTTTGTAGTCTGTTTCGTCCTACCCGTCGTCGCGCATGGTCTCGCGCTGGGTGATCAGTCGGGCACTGTGCTGGCCGCTCATATAGATCCAGAACCAGTTCCAGGCGACGGCAAAGCGCGAGCGCGTGCCGATCAGGAAGTAGATATGGGCAAGGCCCCAGATCCACCAGGCGAGCCAGCCCTTGAGCTTGAAGCGACCGAAATCAATGATCGCCGCACTCTTGCCGATGGTCGCCAGACTTCCCTGATGCCAATATTTGAACGGCCCTGGCGCGGGCTTGCCGGATATGCGGGCGCGGATGACCTTCGCCACATAGCCGCCCTGCTGCTTGGCCGCCGGCGCAATGCCCGGCACCGGCTTGCCATTCTCACGCATCACAGAGGCCGTATCGCCGATCACGAAGACATCGGGCAGGCCCGGCGCCGTCAGGTCCTTTTCGACGATGGTGCGCCCCGCCCGGTCGGCCGGCACGCCCAGCCAGCGCGCCGCATGCGAAGCCTGCACGCCGGCAGCCCAGACAATGGTGCGGCTCGGAATGAAGTTTTCGCCGACAGTCACGCCATCAGCCGTGCACTGTGTCACCGGCGTTCCCGTCAGCACCTCGACGCCTAGCTTCTCCAGTGCCTTTTGCGCATAGGCCGAGAGATCCTCGGCAAAGGCCGGCAGCACACGCGGCCCAGCTTCGATCAGCACGACGCGGGTCTTGCGCGTATCGATGTTGCGGAATTCCTTGGGAAGCGTGAAATGCGCCAACTCGGCGATGATGCCGGCAAGCTCGCAGCCCGTCGGGCCAGCCCCGACGATGGAGAAAGTCAAAAACGCGTCACGCACCGCCGGATCGCTTTCCACTTCCGCCCGCTCGAAGGCGAGCAGCACGCGGCGGCGGATCGTCGTCGCATCCTCCAGCGTCTTCAGGCCCGGAGCGACAGGCTCCCATTCGTCATGGCCGAAATAAGCGTGCGTAGCACCAGTCGCCAGCACCAGCGTATCGTAGTTCAGCACCATGCCGCTGCGTAGGGAAACGGTCTTTGCCTTGGCATCGACGCCGTTGACCTCGCCGAGCAGCGTGGTCACCTCGGGCCGGTCGGCATAGAGATGGCGGATCGGCCAAGCGATCTCTGAAGTGGAGAGGATGGTCGTTGCCACTTGATAAAGCAGGGGCTGGAAGAGATGGTGGTTGCGCCGGTCTATAAGCGTGATCTTCACGCCCCCTCCCCTTGATCCCAGGCCTTTCAATCCATTGACGAGCTGCAGCCCGCCGAAACCGCCGCCGACAACGACGACGTGATGTTCGCTCATGACCTACCCCTTTTTGTCATTCTGCTGCAGCAAATGTCGCCTTTCGCCGGAAGTATTCAACCGCTGTTTCGGCATGTCTGCCGCGCCCATCAGGCATAGGAGACAGGAATCGTCGTACCGCTCTTCATGATCTCCATGGAGATCGAGGCGGAGACATCAAACAGTTCGATCCGCCGGACGATGCGCTTGTAGATGACGTCGTAATGCTCGACGCGCGGCAGCACGATCTTCAGGATATAATCATAGGTGCCGGTCAGCCGGTGCGCTTCGACGATCTCGGGGATATCGCTGATCGCGCGGCGGAAGGCCTCCGTCCATTCGTCGGAATGATGCGCCGTCTTGATGAGCGCAAAGAGCGTGGTCGGCACGCCCATCCGCTCGCGATTCAGCACGACGATGCGACGCGCGATGTAGCCGCTCTCCTCCAGTCGCTGGATGCGCCGCGAACAGGCCGAGACCGATAAGGCCACGCGCTCCGCAAGGTCGGTCACGGAGATGCCTGCATCGTCCTGCAGGATATCGAGAATCCGCCTGTCGCGATCGTCGATCATGATGGTCCACGCTGAAATTTTGCAAGAAACTGAGAAATGCCGCAAAACCTTAGCACATATCGATGCAAAAGCACAAACAATGCAAACACGTCGCGCCTGATCTGCTGCATCATTCCCGCATTCGAAAACACTATAGGGAGCGAGAATCCATGAAAAACATCGGCCTGATCGGCGGCATGAGCTTCGAAAGTTCTGCGGTCTATTACCGTCTCATCAACGAAATGGTGCGCGAGCGCCTGGGCGGCCTGGCCTCTGCCGAACTCACTTTGCATTCGGTGAATTTCGAGGAGATCGTTGCCCTGCAGAAGGCCGGCGCCTGGGATATGGCTGCCTCGCGCCTCGGCGATATCGCACTGCGCCTGCAGATTGCCGGCGCCCATTGCGTGCTGATCTGCACCAACACCATGCATCTGATCGCACCCGAGGTTTCCTCGCACATCTCCGTCCCGCTGATCCATATCATCGACGAGACCGCCAAGACGATCCACGAAGCCGGCTGCAAGCGACCGCTGCTGCTTGCCACGCGCTACACGATGGAGCACGGCTTCTATACCGACCGCATGAAGGGCCTCGGCCTCGACATCATGGTGCCCGAGGCCGCCGACCGCACCACCGTGCACGACATCATCTTCAACGAGCTCTGCGCCGGCAAGGTGCTCGACAGCTCTCGCCAGAAGCTGATGGCGGTGATCGAACGAGCACGCGCCAATGGTGCCGACAGCATCATCCTCGGCTGCACGGAGATCTGCCTGATCCTCAACCCGGATCACCTTCCCCTTGCTGGATTCGACACGACGGCAATCCATGCCCGCGCCGCCGTCGATTTCGCGCTCGAGGGAGAAATCGCAAACGAAGAAGAAGACGCAGCCTGAGCCATCAATTTAGTTGACTCAGTCAAACAAAGTCAGCAGGGTCTCTATCAGGAGACCCTGCTATGACCGACCTTTCCCTCATCGAATCCGCCCGCGAATTCAACCGCTTCTACACGAACTTCCTCGGCCTGCTGAACAAGGCCTATCTCGACACGCCCTTCACGCTGACGGATGCGCGCGTGCTCTTCGAGATCGGCGCCCATGATGGCGTCAATGCCGGCGCTCTCGCCCGCGACCTGCAGCTCGACCCGGCCTATCTCAGCCGCATTCTCAAACGCTTCCGCGAAGAAGACTTCATCGAGGCGACGCCCGATCCAGCCGACCAGCGCAGCCAGATCCTCACTGTCACCGGCAAGGGACGCAGCCAGTTCGAGGAGCTTGGCCGCCGCTCGAATGCCCAGATCGCCGCCCGCTTCGACACGCTGGCCGATGGCGAGCCGCAGGCCGCCGTTGCCGCCATGCGCACGATCCGTTCGATCCTCGATCCACAGGCAAGACCGGCTTCCGCCATCGTCCGCCCGCATCGCGCCGGTGATATCGGCTGGATCGTCCAGAGCCAGGGGCGCTTCTATGCCGAGGAATATGGCTGGGATCTGCGCTTCGAAGGGCTGGTCGCAGATGTCGCCGGCAAGTTCCTCGCCAATTTCGACCCCGAGATGGAATATTGCTGGATCGCCGAGCGCGGCGGCATCAATCTCGGCTCCGTGCTGATCACCAATGGCGGCGACGGCATTGCGAAGCTCCGGCTGCTCTATGTCGACAAGGCCGCGCGCGGTCTCGGCCTCGGCAACCGGCTTGTCGATGAGTGCATCGCCTTCTCGCGCCGTAAGCGATACCGGCAGATCTCGCTCTGGACCAACGACTTCCTCCACACCGCCCGCGCCATCTATCAAAAGGCCGGTTTCCGGCTTGTCTCCGAGGAGAGACATCGCATGTTCGGCCCGGAAGCCAACGGCCAGACCTGGGTGCTCGATCTCTGATCTTGCTGCGTCGCAGAAATTTCACTTGATTTGGAAACGGTCATTCCCTAATTAGGCGCATGACCGTTGACACCCTGACACCTGATGTAAAAACCCGCAGCCGCGGCCGCCCGCGCGAATTCGATATGGACGCAGCACTCGATGCTGCGTTGCGCGTCTTCTCCGAGCGCGGCTACCACGCCGCCTCCATCAGCGAACTGACCGAAGCCATGGGCCTTGCCTCCGGCAGCGTCTACAAGGCCTTCAAGGACAAGCGCGGCATCTTCCTTGCCGCCTTCAAGCGCTATCGTCAGCTCGGCCGCGGTCGGCTGGAGGCAAAGATCGCATCAGTTAAGACCGGCCGCGAAAAGGTCTGCCAGATGGTCACGTATTACGCCGAGCTTTCCCATGGCGAAGCGGGCCTCAAGGGCTGCCTCGTCGTCGGCGGCGCAAACGATCTTTCTCTGCTGGACGAAGAAGCTGCGGAGCATGTGGCCGCCGCCTTTTCCGCTGACGAAAAGCTGATGGCCGATCTCATCCGCATCGGCCAGGCCGATGGCACCATTCCGTCGACCGTGGATGCTGATGCCACGGCCCTCACCTTTCTCTGCCTGACCAAGGGCTTGCGTGTCATCGGGAGGACGGGACGCGGCGAGAAAGAGATGATGGCTACAGTCGAGGCCGCGATGCGGCTCGTGACTTGACGACCGAAATATCGTCATCCGATCAGGGATCGGGTGGCGGCAGACGATTAAATTGCATTCAATCCTCCCGATCATTGCCTTTTGGAGTTTCTGATGAGCGTTTCAGCCACCACGCCGGATAAGGTCGCGCCCCGCGCCCTATCCCCCTGGCTAACCTTCCTTTTTGCAGCCTCCTGCGGCTTCGTCGCCGCCAACCTCTATTACGGCCAGCCGCTGGCAGGCCCGATCAGCGCCAATCTCGGCTTCTCGCCAGCAGCAACCGGCCTCATCGTCACGCTCACGCAGATCGGCTATGGCCTCGGTCTGCTCCTGATCGTGCCGCTTGCCGACCTCTTTGAAAACCGCCGCCTCATCCTGACATTGATCGCCGCCTCGGCACTTGCACTTGTTGGTGCGGCCTTCTCTTCCACGCCGGGCATGTTCCTGACAGCGTCGCTCTGTATCGGTCTGGCCTCGGTCGCAGCCCAGGTCCTCGTCCCCTTCGCCGCCAGCATGGCGCCGGACGCGACGCGCGGCCAGGTCGTCGGCAATGTCATGAGCGGACTGCTTTGCGGCATCATGCTCGCCCGCCCCTTCGCAAGCCTCGTCGCCGAAGCTTCCTCCTGGCATATGGTCTATTACGTCACCGCCGCCGTGATGATCGCGCTCGGCATCGTGCTGCGCGCCAATCTGCCGGTCCGCGTCCCCCACACGAAGCTGCGTTATGGCGAACTGCTGGCCTCGATGGCCCACCTTGCGGTGCATTCCCGCGTGCTGCAGCGCCGTGCCCTTTATCAGGCCGGCATGTTCGGCGCCTTCAGCCTGTTCTGGACGACGGCGCCACTGCTGCTCGCAAGCCCTGCCTTCGGCATCTCGCAGAAAGGCATCGCGCTGTTTGCACTTGCCGGTGCCGCCGGCGCCATCGCCTCGCCGATCGCCGGCCGCCTTGCCGACCGCGGCATGACGAAGGTCGCCTCGACGCTCGCCATGCTGCTCGGCATGGGCTCTTTCCTCATCAGCCATTTCGCCACCGATGGCTCGCTGACGGCGCTCGTCCTGCTGACAGCTGCGGCTATCCTGCTGGATTTCGGTGTGACGACCAATCTCGTCTGCGGTCAGCGTGCGATCTACGGGCTGAGCCCGGAACATCGCGGCCGCCTGAACGGCCTCTTCATGGCGACCTTCTTCACCGGCGGCGCTATCGGCTCGGCACTCGGCGGCTGGGCTTATGCAACGGGCGGCTGGTCGATGGCGGCCTGGATCGGCTTCTGCTTCCCCGCAGTCGCCTTCCTGTTCTTCCTGACGGAAGGCCGCGGGAAGTAATCAAGTCTAGGTCAGGCGGCTCGACCGCCTGATTCCCTAAAGCAATTCCAGCAAAAGTGTGCAGCAGTTTTGCGTCCGGAATTGCGCTCTATACAGCGTCTGCGTCGAACCGCAGTCGTGCCGCGCGAACATCGTCATGGTTCGCCTCAGCCCAGTTTAGAAGCTGCGACAGCACCGTGTAGAGCGAGCGGCCGAGATCGGTCATCCGGTATTCCACGCTTGGCGGCTTCGTCGGAAAAACCTCCCGCTCGATATAGCCGTCCCGCTGCAGGTCGCGCAGCGACTGGGTCAGCATGCGCTGGGAAATATCCGGGATCATGCGGCGCAGCTCGCCGAAGCGATAGGGCTGCTTGGCAAGCGCCTCCAGAAGCAGCGTCGACCATTTGCCGCCGATCTGCTGCATCATGTCCCTGACCGGGCAATTGGTGAAATCCAGGCTGGCAAGGTCGATCTCGCGCCGCGCGCCGCCCGGCCCATCGGCCGGTCCTTTTGATTGGCGCGCTCTGGCTTTCAGATTGACGATTGTTCCTGCCATGAGGTGGTTCCCTTTTGGTAACGAAGTCCCGAAAAACTGCCTTCTTTACAGCCCTCGGTCAATTCCTATTCTAGTGTTACTCTCTTTTTGAGACCACCTGTCAACCACTAGAGGATATCATGAGCGAAACCATTCTCGTCACCGGCGCTGCAGGCCAGCTCGGCCAGCTTGTCGTCTATCACCTGATCGAAAGCTACAAGGTCGCCCCGGCAAACATCATCGCCGCGACCCGCAGCCCGGAAAAGCTCGCAAGCCTCGCCGCCAAGGGTGTTGTCACCCGCAAGGCGGATTTCGATGACGCCGCCGGCCTCGAAGCCGCTTTTGCCGGCGTCGATCGCCTGCTGATCATCAGCACCGATGCGCTCGACACACCCGGCAAGCGCCTGGTTCAGCACAAGGCCGCAGTCGCCGCTGCCATCAAGGCCAAGGTGAAGCATATCACCTACACCTCCATGCCGGCTCCGGATGATTCGCTTGTCACCTTCGCGCCCGACCATCTCGGCACTGAAAACGCCATCAAGGACAGCGGTATCCCCTACACGATCGTGCGCGACGCCTGGTATCACGACAACTACATGCACAGCATGCCGCACAATCTGCAGACCGGAAAATGGTTCACTTCGGCCGGTGACGGCAAGATCTCGACCATCTCGCGTGACGATTGCGCGCTCGCCATCGCCTCGGTGCTGGCAGCCGGCATCTCTGCCAGCGCCACCTACACGGTGACCGGCAAGCAGTCGCTGACGCCGAAGGAAATTGCCGCGATCGCCACCGAAGCCACCGGTAAGCCGCTGGACGTCGTTGATGTCACCGACGAGCAACTCGGCCAGGGCATCCGCGGCGCCGGCCTGCCGGGCTTCGTTGCCGACATGCTGGTTTCCGCCGATGCCAATACGCGCGCCGGCAAGTTCGATATCGTCACCGACGATTTCACCAAGCTGACAGGCAAGCAGCCGCAGTCGCTGAAGGATTACTTCGTCGCCAACAAGGCCACGCTCACCGCCTGATCCGGCCTACAGCATCGGCCCTAAAATCGGAATCGATTTTCGGAAAGCCCGATGCGTAGATTCAAAGAGTTAGAGCGTCCTTTGTGCGTCCGAATCGACGCATGGCGCTCTAAGGCTCGCCCCCGCATCCACCGAGGGCGGGCCTCTTCTTTCAGATCTTCTGGCCGCAGGCCCGGCAGAAGCGGCGCACCGTTTCCGCCATGCCATGTTCCAGCGCATCCGCCGTCAGCCCGTGGCCGATCGAGACTTCCGCGAGAGCGGGAATGCGCTTCACCAGCGCGGGAAGATTTTCCACCGTCAGATCATGGCCGCCATTGACGGCAAGGCCGAGCGCGAGTGCGGCATCCGCCGTCTTGCCGAGCCCTTCGAGGATCGGCCCCACCCTTTCAGGCGCATCATAGCAGCCGCCATAGGGGCCGGTGTAAAGCTCGATCCGGTCGGCGCCCGTCGCTTTCGCAGCCTTCACCGCCTCCGCATCGCCATCTCCATCGGCAAACAGCGAAACACGGAATCCCGTCTTCTTCAGCCGCGCCACGACATCGGTCAGGAACGCCTGATGCTTGCTGAAATCCCAGCCGTGATCGGAGGTCGCCTGTGAGGGATCATCAGGCACCAGCGTCACCTGCTCCGGCTGGGCCTGGGCGCAAAGCTCCAGGAACTCCTCGGTTGGATAGCCCTCGATATTGAATTCGGCTTCCGGAAACTCGTCGTCGATCAGATTGCGGATCACGGGCAGATCGGAAAAGCGGATATGCCGCTGGTCCGGCCGCGGATGCACGGTCAGCCCTGAGGCACCGGCGGCAAGCGCGATGCGACCGAGCCCTTCCACGCTTGGCCAGGGCAGATCGCGCCGGTTGCGCAGCATGGCGATGGCATTGAGGTTCACGGAGAGTTTGGCGGGCATGGCAATATCCGTCTGGGATGGCGACTGGTCCTGCTTTTAAGGCAAGCCGCCCGCGAACGCCAATGAGATTCGCGCATGCATTCATGCCTGGCCTTGATGGTCGCGCGCACCATGACGATCGACATCAGGGGCGTACCGAAAACAGTAATTCCCGTTCCCTTCGAAGATCATTCGTCAGCGATGGCGAACAGTGTGGTACAATTACACCACACACCAAGCAAGAGGTGGATTGAGATGTCGCAACATTGCTATCCCATTTAAAAACGGTTATTTTTAGCACTTACAAAAGAACCCGTCCGCGCATAATGTGGGCGCTACGTAACGAGTAAGTACGCCGAGTACTGCTTCTTCCAACGATAAGAACGCTAGAGGAAAACCCCGCTCGCCGCGCTCCGGAAGCAAATGGCAAAGCCGCATGAGGTGCAACTATCTGCCCCAGGAGGGTTCATGCCAGACGGTTCCAAACGTTTGTTTGCTGCCGCCGGTATTGCTTCGGAGGCCCGGTCAAAATACCGGTTCCTGCCTTCGGCCGCTTTGCCGCCGGATATCCCACAAGGTCCCGTTCCGATCGCCGACATGGCGAACGCTTTCGGCGTCACGCACAGGACACTGCATTTCTACGAAGAGAAGGGCCTGATTTCCGCAAACCGCATCGGCCTGATGCGCGTTTACGATCAGGATGATGTCATGCGCATGGCGGTCATCACCGTCTGCCGCGAAACCGGCATGCCGATCGCCGTCATCCAGGAATTGATGGACGTGTTGCGCAGCGCAGCCTCCCAGGAAGAAGCCGAGTCGATCTTCCGCGAGGCCCTCTCCCAGCGCAAGCGCGAGCTGACGGCCGAAATGTCGACTTTGCACCGGCAGCTGCAGCAGGTGAGCGACCTTCTCGATTACGACAGCAGCCTCGACCTGCCGCCGATCAACGACAACAGGGATCCGGCGAGCCTGACCGATCAGGAGCGCCAATGCCTGGAGCTGATGGCTGAGGGATATTCGACGCAGCGCATCGCCCGCGCCCTCGACCTCAGGCATGAGGAAACGCGCGCGCTGGAAGCCGACATCATCATGAAATTCCAAGCCAACAACCGCTTTCAGGCGATCGCCAAGGCGGTTCTCCTCGGCATCGTGCAGGCCTGATCACTGGGCAGCGGCCGCCACCGCATCCCTGTAGGAGCACAAACGCCAGTTTCCAGCGGACGCCAATCTTAGCGAACGATCGTCAGCGTCTCTGCTGCGCGTGTAATCGCGGTGTAAAGCCAGCGCTCGCGCGTATCGCGGAAGGCCCAGCTTTCGTCGAACAATACGACATTGTTCCACTGCGAACCCTGCGCCTTGTGCACCGTCAGCGCATAGCCGTAATCGAATTCGTCATAGCGCTTGCGTGTGTTCCAGGGGATCTCGCCTTCCACATTCTCGAAGGCTTGCTTCAGAAGCTTGATCTTCGCAGCCCCCCGATCCATGTCGTCATCTTCGGGGCGGACCAGCAGGTTGATGCCCGGCTTCGTCGTTTCCTTGGATGAGGTCATGACCTGCCAGAGCGAGCCGTTGAGCAGGCCCTTTGCCGGGTCGTTGCGCAGGCAGACCAGCTTATCGCCGGTCTGCGGATGTTCGGTCGTAAAACCCTTGAGTTCCCGCAGGCGCTGGTTATAGCGCCGCCGCGTCTTGTTTGTGCCGACGAGCACCTGATCGGCATCCATGACCAGCGGCTGCGTCACCTCGTTCTTCGAGATCACCTGCGCCTTGCCGTAGTCGCCATACATGATCTCGTTGCCCTCACGCACCTGCATGGCGAGCTTGATGATCGGATTGTCGCGCGCCTGCCGATGAATATCGGTGAGCAGGTAGTCTGGGTCCTGATTGGTGAAGTAGCCGCCGCCGGTGACCGGCGGCAGCTGACCGGGGTCACCGAGCACGAGGATCGGCGTGCCGAAGCTCATCAGGTCCTTGCCAAGCGCTTCGTCCACCATCGAGCATTCGTCGACGATGATCAGTGCCGCCTTGGCGACCGGGCTCTGGCGGTTGATGGAAAACATCGGCGCGATCGAGGTCTTGCCGGTTTCCTCGTCCTCCACCTCTTCCTCGCCGCGCGGCCGGTAGATCAGCGAATGAATGGTCTTGGCATTCGATGCCCCGCGCGAGCGCAGCACCTGCGCCGCCTTGCCGGTGAAGGCGGCAAACAGCACGTCGCCATCGACATGCTCGGCAAAATGCTTGGCAAGCGT
The DNA here is from genome assembly GCF_056398505.1 of Rhizobium sp. 01T437. Taxonomy (NCBI): domain Bacteria; kingdom Pseudomonadati; phylum Pseudomonadota; class Alphaproteobacteria; order Hyphomicrobiales; family Rhizobiaceae; genus Rhizobium; species Rhizobium sp. 01T437. The sequence goes on along the minus strand of NZ_JBFTPM010000007.1, from coordinate 169,194 downwards.
CGTCTTGCCCGTGCCGGCATAGCCGAACAGACGGAAGAGCGGCGACCTGCCCTCCTTCAGCCAGTTCGAAACGGCTTTCAGGGCTTCATCCTGTTGTGGGGCGAATTGCATGGAAGCGACTTGGCAGGATTCGCCCGGCATAGGCAAGGCGGAATTTTCCTTGAAGCGACCTAGCTCTTCGCAGCCTCGCTGATGACCCGCTCGCGCAGCAAGCCAACGAGATAGAGCGATCCCGTCAGGATCACCCAGGTGCTGGAGGCGGCTGCCCGTTCGAGCGCCTTTTCATAGGCCGCCTGCGGATCCTCGATCACCTCGCTCGCGAGACCGATCTGACCGGCAAGCGTCTGCAATTCGGCAGGCGAGCGGAAACGATTGGAAACCGAGGTGAAGATCGGCGAGACGCCGTAGCTGCCCATCACCTCGAGAAGCCCGGCAGCATCCTTGTCTGTCGCGATCGCCACGACCGCAATGCCCGGCCCGGCAAATCCTTCCATACCGGAGAGATCGTCGAGCACTGCTTCGAGATTGAACGGCACATGTGCCCCGTCGAGCGCAACGGCAACGCCCCTGCCCGCAACAGGCCCAGAGACAGGCACGATGAAACGCTCCAGCCGCCCCGGCAGCTGCGATTCCCGCTCGGCCTCTGCATCGATCAGCCATCCGCCGACCGCATTGCCGTCGCGCGCCTTGACGCCAAGTTCACCGAGTACATCGAGCGCGGCCCCCGCGACTGCGACATTGCGCCCGGCAATCGTCGACGCTCCGGAAAAATCCGGACGGATCAGACGCGCATCGATCTCTGCTGCCCGCCTGGCAATCACGGCACCCGCTTCATCATCCGCATCGAGCGGCGTAACGACGGTCGAGCGCGGCTTGATGATGCCGGCCTTTTCGAAGGCAATGGCCGCCCGTGTCTTGCCCAATATCTCCGTATGTTCGAGACCGATATTGGTGATGATGGAAACGTCGCTGTCGACGATATTGGTCGAATCGAGCCGGCCTCCGAGCCCCGTCTCGATCACGGCCCATTGAACGCCCGCATCGCGGAAAATCAGGAAACCGGCCGCTGTCAGTATGTCGAACCATGTTGCAGCTTCCGCTGCCGTCCCTTCCGCCCTTGCGGCCTTGAGAGCATCGAGCCCCAGGAAAAGCGCCTCGGCGAGCACAGCCTCCTCGACCGGTTGGCCATTCAGGCTGACACGCTCGGAAATATGCTCCACATGCGGCGAGGCATAGCGCCCGACGGAAATGCCGGCATGGCGCAAGCCTGCTTCTAGCAGCGCCGAGGTCGAACTCTTGCCCTTGGTGCCCGCCACATGGATCGAGCGGAAAGCGCGGTGCGGATTGCCGAGACGGGCTGAGAGGTCGAGGATCGGCTCCAGCCCGACGCGCATTTCGCCGCGCGGACGCTGTTCCCAGTTGGTGAGCTGATCAAGTTGCGAAAGGGCTTCGATAAGGCGGGGATTTTCTATCTGCATGGGCATGGCACAGGTTACAGGAGTTATTTTGGTGCCCAGGCGAGCGGCATCGGCAACCTGCGCTTCCCGATGGTTCTCCATCTGTCTCGCCAGTCACGCAGGCCGGCCGACACTAGAACCTTTCCGCTGCCCTGCCTAGCCTCGCAAGCGTCATCATCACGGCTCCGCAGCGACGCCGCCTGCGGCAACTGCCAGTTAACGCTGGTGAATTTTAGCTCTTGCGGAGATTGGCAAGAGCGCCACTTTAGCTCCTGTCTATGACAAGAGGCGGAGATTCGAATGGGACAGACTGTCCGAATTCCGGTCAACGAACCGCAGAGACTGCTTGCCGTGCGCTCGCTAAGCGCCATCAGCAGCAGCCCGACGCCGGAGCTTGCGGCACTTGCCGAGCTCGCCAAGAATGCATTCGCAATGCCCTATGCCGCCGTCAACATCGTCGACGAGGACTGGCTGCGTATTGCCGGCGAAGCGGGCATGCAGCTTTCGGAATGCCCGCGCGACCTTTCCTTCTGCACCCGTGTCGTCTTCGCAAACGACATGGTCGTCGTTCCTGATCTTGAACAGGATGCGGAGCTCAATGCCGCGCCTTATGTGACAGGCCCRCCGCATTTCCGTTTTTATGCCGGCGCACCGCTGGAACTGGAAAACGAMCTGGTCATCGGCGCCTTCTGCATCCTCGATCAGAAGCCGCGCCTCTTCACCGAAAAAGAGGCGGCCAATCTTCGCCGTTTCGCCCGTGTCGCGAGCGCGCTTCTGCGGCTGCAGAAGGCGAATTTCGTCATGGGCCTTGCCGAAAGTAGTCTGCGCACTGCGGCCATGACCGATCCGCTGACCGGCTTCCTCAACCGCGCCGCACTTGATGCCATTGTCGACCGCGCGCTGGAATCAGCCCTTGCCTCCGGCCAGACCTTCGGCGCTCTCTATCTCGACATGGACGGCTTCAAGTCGATCAACGATACGCTCGGCCACCATATCGGCGACGAAGTGCTGCGGGAGGCGGCAAACCGCATTCGTTCGGTCATCCGCTCCGGCGATATCGTCGTGCGCATGGGCGGCGATGAATTTGCGATCTTCGTACCGAACCCGCCGAACACAGAAGCGCTGGTCTCCGTCTCCGAACGCCTGCTCTCGGCTTTCCGCAGCCCCTTCACCATCGAGGGAAATATTATCCGCGCGCGCCTGAGTATCGGTGCAGCACTCGCCCCGCAAGGTGGCCGCCGCCGCCGCGAACTGCTGCGCAACGTCGATGGCGCCCTCTATAGCGCCAAGGCTGCCGGACGGGACTGCTATGTGGTTTTCAATCCGAACTGACGTTTGAAAAAGAACCGGGAATAAAACGGACACCCGCCGTGTCTCATCTCCGGTATCGCAAAAATGCGTGCCCAACCCGAGGAGAGAGACCATGAAGTCCGTGAAATTCCTGTCCGTGCTGGCAGTCGTTGCTGCCACCGCCACTGCAGCCTTCGCCGCCCCCGCGGTCACCGCCGTTGAAACGACCAAGGGCAAGGTTCTTGCCGGTGAAAAGGGCATGACGCTCTACACCTACAAGAAGGACGAAAAGGGTGTCACGAATTGCTACGACAAGTGCGCCACCAACTGGCCGCCCTTCCTCGCCGCTAGCGGCGCCAAGGCCGAAGGTGCATACTCGCTCGTCGAACGCAAGGATGGAAAGAAGCAGTGGGCCAAGGACGGCATGCCGCTCTATTACTGGGCGAAGGACATGAAGTCCGGCGATATCACCGGCGACGGCGTCGGCGGTGTCTGGGACCTCGCAAAGCCCTGATGAGGCAAGTGTGAAGACGCCCCCACCCGATACGTTCGAGGGCCAGATCCTGGCCCTCCTTCCCTCGCTCCGGCGCTATTCCCGCAGCCTCACCCGCTCGGATGCCGAAGGCGAGGATCTGCTTCAGGATTGCGTGGAAAAGGTTCTGGCCCGGCGCGGCCAGTGGCGCGGCATCAACCTGCGCGGCTGGGTGCTGACGACGATGACCAACCTCTACCGCAACACCCGCCGCGCAAGCCCCCGCGACCGGCTGGTCGAACTCGATGCCGCCGAAGAACTCGCCGTTCCGGAGGCGCAAGCCGATCCGCTGGAGCGCCTGCGGCTGGAACAGGCTCTCGACAGTCTGTCGGAAGACTACCGCTCCGTGCTGATGCTCGTCGTCATCGAAGGCTACAGCTATCATGAAGTGGCAACCATGCTGGACATCCCGATCGGCACCGTCATGTCGCGCCTGTCGCGCGCACGCCAGCGCATGAGCGACCATATGAAAGCCGATAATGTGATTACGCTTCGGAGACCGAAATGAACGAGACCAACCCCACCGTCACCGAAGCGGACCTGCACGCCTTTGCCGACGGGCAATTGCCTGAAGCCGCCCGCGCCCGCGTGGAAGCCTACCTCGTCGAAAACCCCGAGGAGGCCGCCATGGTCGCCGGCTGGCAGGCGCAGAATGCCGGCATCAAGTCCCTGTTTTCAGGCTATGAGAAGAGCCGCGACACCGATCTCCGGATGGTGGCACCTGCTGACACTGTCTCCGCCTGGAAGACACGCTCTGCCCTTGCCGCTGCCGCCGTCATGCTCTTCGCGCTTGGCGCGGTCAGCGATCGCTTCATCCCGCCGCTCTTCCAACCCCCGCCGCTGCAGCTGGCCGAATCCGAGACCCTGCCGAAGCAGGCGGAGACCGCCTTCCTCGTCTATGCCGGTGAAGTGCGCCACCCGGTCGAAGTCTTCGCCAATGAGGAAGCGCATCTGGCGACCTGGCTCGGCAAGCGGCTGGCAATCCCCGATCTCAAGGTGCCGGACCTCAAACCCCTCGGCTTCCACCTTGTCGGCGGCCGCCTGCTGCCTGTCGATAACAGGCCGGGCGCCATGTTCATGTACGAGGACCAGGGCGGCGAACGCCTCACCGTCATCGTCGGCCGCAACAAGGAAAACAGGACGACAAGCTTCCGCTTCGCCTCAGCCAAGGATGTCGAGACTTTTTACTGGATCGACGGTGAACTCGGCTATGCGGTAACGGGCGAAATCTCCCGCGACATGCTGCGCAAGGTGGCCGAGGAATGTTACCGGCAGTTCCCGTCCTAGAGCAATTTCAGCAAGAGCGCATAGCGGTTTTGCGTCCGGAATTACGTCAAAACAAAGTGTTTCCGTGATTCGAAGAAAAACGGAAATACTCTAAAACGGGAACTGCAGCGCAAGCTATTCGATCAGGCCGACACGACGCGGTAGCGGCCGATTTCATCCTGCTGGAGGATGGAACCGCCTTCAGCGCCCTCGGCGAGCTGCTTCTTCAAAGCCTGTGTGACCTTGTCGTTCTTATCAGGGTCATCAGCGCTGTTGATCAGGTCTTCCAGCGTGATGCCGAGCTTCAGGCCGAGATCACTCTCGATCTTCGCAATGGCCCGCTGTCCGTCCGGCTTGCTCTTGAGATCTGAAAAAGCCTTTTTCGTCGCGGCGACGAACTCGTCCATCGATGCATAGTCGCTCTTTTTCACACCCAATGCATCGCCTGCGCGGTCGATCAGATCGAGTTTCATCTGCGTAACGCTTCGATCGTTCACACTGAACAGGGATTCCGAAATCTTGGATTGTGCCGCCGTCGGCTGCGGGGTCACGCCGGATGTCTGCTTGGCCGGCTGGCCATGAGCGATCGCAACCAGATTGTCGCCATCCGTCTTCTTGGCGTCAGTGGAATTAACAGGGGAAACACTCTGCTGAAGGATCAGCAACGCGGCTTGATTGGTCGATGAAATCGAAGTCATGCATGGTCCTCGACCGCACCTGTTCGACCGTCATGGGAACAATGCGTAGGTTTGACCGGGCGTCATGCCTGAGTGTGAATAGACTGGGTTTGCGATGACATTATCGCGATGATTCGTTGTGTAAATATAAAACTTCAGCGTGTGCCCGTCGATAAATCTCATCGACAGTGTCAGGGCCGTGATCTCACCGCAGCGGATCGTTGGTAAGCTCGATCGGCTTGCCATGCGGCGTCGCCTCCGCCGCCCGCTGCCAGCTCTTCTGCAGCTTGAGAATGACAGAAGCATCCGCAACGCCCCGGCTGATAAGCATTTCGGAAAGGGCAGCCACCCAGCAGTCAAAATAATCGCTGCCATCCTGCGCCCGGCCGTGCCTTTGCAATTCCTTCGACAGGACCTCCGCCCATTCACCCCAGGCAAACAGCCCCTTCTCGTGCAGATGCACGGTCATGGCAAAAGCTTCCGCCGCCCAGGGTTCGGGGAAAACCGGATCACCCTCCGGCGACTTCGGCAGGCCCGGCGACTGCGCCAGTTGAGACGGGATCTCACACACGCTCAAGATAGCTCTCCCAGGCATCGATGGAGACCGTCAGCGACGGATCCGCGCCCTCGCCCCAGATCTCACCACCATCGAAGACGACGGTATAGAGCCATTGCGGATTCTCGCCTTTGCCATGCGCGTTGTCATCGGGAAAGACGAAGGAGCCCTGCACCGCCTCGATCACGCCCGTCTTGGCGCGCGCATAACGCGGCAGCCGCGTATGGGTCGCCGGATTGAAATTCTTCGTCTTCACCGTTTCGCCGACGAGAAAGAGCGGCGCGGTCTCGACCGGCCGGTCGCAGGGAGCGCCCTTGGCGAGCACCCCTGATACCATCTCCGCCTTCAGCACCCGCTTCGGCACGGTGCCATCCTGCAGCTTGTGGCCGGACAGCAGCTCCTCGCGGCTCGCAAAGCCGTGGCGCTCCAGGAGCATGCCGATGCCGCGGATCCAGATTTCGTAATAGCTCGCTGAGAGATAATCAGCCGGCGGAATGCTTTCGCGCGCATGCCGGCTCTCGTCGATCGTCCAGGCGCCGAAAGCGCCGCAGGAAAGTGTGATGCCGAGCGCCCGCTTCTCCCATTCGGCATGGAAATAGGGTTCGTTCGTTTCGGGCGCGACGGGGCCGAAGCCCATCTGGCCTCCGAGATCGTGCGGGCCGTTCACGCCGGCACCTTTGTGCCGGCAGCCGTCGCCTCCGGGTTGCCGGCAGCCGAGACCTTCGGGCTGCCAGCAATGGCCGTTCCGATCATCGCATCACGGCTGACAAGATCGGCAAGCGCCTCCTCGTCCATGCCTTCGGTCCCCTCTGGCCGCTCGGGAATGACGAGATAACGCAGCTCCGCCGTCGAATCCCAGACGCGGACCTTCTTGCTCTCAAGCAGCGTCACCCCGAATTCCGCAAGCACGCCGCGCGGATCTATGACCGCGCGTGAGCGATAGGCCGGCGCCTTGTACCAGACAGGCGGCAGGCCGAGCACCGACCACGGATAGCAGGAGCAGAGCGTGCAGACGATGAGGTTATGCGTGTCTGATGTATTGAAGACGGCGCGCATATGCTCGCCCTGCCGGCCGGTGTAACCGAGGCTCGCAATCGCCTCCGTCGCATCGCGCTTCAGCCATTCGGCGAAGTCCGGATCGCTCCAGGCTTTCGCAACGACACGTGCACCATTGCGCGGCCCGACCTTCGTCTCATAGGTCTCAACGACCGCATCGATCGCCGCCGGATCGATCAGCCCCTTCTCCGTCAGCAGCGTTTCCAGCGCTTTCACGCGCGCCTGCATGTCCGAATAGTGGTTGTCGTGGTCATGATCATGATGATCGTGGTCATGATCTGCGTGGTCGTCTCTGTGCCGCATGGCGCTCTCCAGGGTAGAGCGCTCGATCTTATGCGCCGATCGGAGGGCCGCCAAGCGTATTTCTCGTCAAGAAGTGCCCCAATGAATGCCATCGGCAAGGACTGAAGGGAAAGCTAATTAAGCAATTACTTATTTTTCGCCGCCATCCTAACCAAACGTTAATGGCTTCATCTCAACATTGCACACATGAAAGTTCCGACATTCGGCCGCAGCACCAAACCGCCCGCGCCTCCGTCCGCCCCTCCGCGAGAGGAGATGGAGAGCCTTGCGCACAGCTCGGCCTCTGCCGATTCGCGCCGGCGCGAGACCGAAGATACCGTGCAGAGCCCGGGGCTGGTTGCACGCGCCCTGCTCGACCACCTGATTCAGGAAATGGCGACGGACGGCAATGTTCATTCGATCGATCTGTTCGCAGCCCTGGGATCGGTTGGCGGTTTTTCATGCGTCCTCACCGCCTTTGATATCGCTTCCGCCGGACAGCTCAGCGACGACGCTGATCTCATCGCCATGGAAACTGAGGATGGCTCCCGCTATTATACCGGCAATCTGCCGAACGCCTTCCTTCTGGAAAGCCATGATTCCCTGCTCAACCTGACATACGGCGCGGCAAGAAGGTCCGGTGCTGTGATCTCGCAAGAGATGGCGATGGAAGCGCTTCGTTACGTGGTCTCAACCATCGGACATCCGCAGTTCGGAATACCGCGATTGATGGATGAACACCGTCCAGGCGATACGCCCCTTGCCTACGTTCGCCGCCTGTGGCCGAAGTTGGCCGATGCTCTCGATCGAAATATCGTGCCCATCAGCAGGCGACCTTTCGCGATCGGCCTGGCGTTGGAGCTTGCCTTCTACCAGGTCAGGCCGCCGCTCGACCCGTCGCTGGCGGCGCGGATCGTCACCGAATGCGCTATTCCCATGGCGAAACTCGATCCTCGCCTTATCGCTTGAGCTATCCGGCATGAAAGCGAGGCAGTTTCTTGCGAGCGATACGCGGGCGTTACACGGCCGCCCCCTGCTCGATATGCCGTTTTTCGGTAGTCTCTCATTATGAACATCCTGATTCTCGGTGCCACAGGCTTCATCGGCTCGGCGATCGCAGCACGGTTGCTTGCGGACGGCTACACAGTGACCGGGCTTGCCCGCAATCCCGACCGGACACGGGTTCGCCGGCCCGCTATCCGCTGGATCCGGGCCGATCTGGAGAAGATGACCAATGTGGCCGACTGGGCCTCCGTGCTGGAAGGCCAGCACGTAGTCGTCAACAGTGCCGGCGCCCTCCAGGACGGTCTTTCAGACAATCTCGCAGCCACCCAGCAACGCGCAATGATCGCGCTCCAGCAAGCGGCGCGACCAGCCGGCGTGACACTCATCGTCCAGATTTCGGCCCGAACCGACGGCGCCGGCAGCCACTTGCCCTTCCTCACCACCAAGCGTGCTGCCGATACAGCGCTTGCGGCATCCGGCCTGCCTTACGTGATCCTGCGCCCATCCCTCGTGCTCGGCCGCAACGCCCATGGCGGCACCGCACTTCTGCGCGCGCTCGCATCCTCCCCGCTTGCGCTGCCGCTCATCCATGCCGACAGCCCGGTCGAGACCGTCGCCGCCGAAGATGTCGCCTCTGCCGTCTCGGCCGCGATCTCCGGCGCACTCCCCTCCGGCAGCGATATCGAACTCGCCGCCGAGGAACGGCACACGCTCGCAAGCCTCGTCAAACTGCACCGTGCCTGGCTCGGCCTGCCGGATGCGCCTGTCATCTCCATCCCGCCGGCAATCGCACGGCCGATCTCATGGCTTGCCGATATTGCTGGCTATCTGGGCTGGCGCTCGCCGCTACGCTCTACCGCCATGACCGTCATGTCCGAGGGTGTGCGCATGGACGGCCCCACGCCCTCGGGTCTGCCGACACTCTCGGCTGCGGAGACGCTTGCCGCCCATCCCTCCGGCGTTCAGGACCTATGGTTTGCCCGCCTCTATCTCCTGAAGGCGCCGGTCATTGCCGGGCTGTCGCTCTTCTGGCTGATATCAGGACTCATCCCGCTTCTGGCGCCAGAACGGGCGAGCGCCCATTTCCTGCCCTTCATGCCCGCGGGTGCTGCGGTCACAGTGACAGTCCTCACCTGCCTGATCGATATCGCGCTCGGCGCCGCTGTGCTCTTCCGGCCCCTCGCCCGCCGCGCCCTTCTCGGCACACTCGTCGTCTCCCTTGCCTATCTCGCCGGCGGCACTGTTCTGGAGCACGCGCTCTGGCTCGATCCGCTTGGGCCGCTCGTCAAGGTCCTGCCATCGCTGCTGCTGACGCTTGCAGCACTCGCCATCCTGGACGAACGCTGATGCTCGCACAGCTGCTGCTTCTCGCCCATGTTGTCGGCGCAACTGTGCTCTTCGGCACCGGGGCCGGCATCGCCTTCTTCATGGTGATGGCCCATCGCACCAGTAACCCTGTCCTGATCGCCCATGTCGCCGGCACCGTCGTGATCGCCGATACGGTCTTTACGGCCACAGCCGCCATCCTCCAGCCGGTGACAGGTTATCTTCTCGCCCGCATCATCGGCTGGGATCTGACGGAAAGCTGGATTGCGCTGTCGCTGGTGCTTTACGTCGTGACCGGCATCTTCTGGCTGCCGGTCGTCTGGATCCAGATCCGGTTGCGCAATCTCGCCCGCGCAGCAGCCGCCTCGGGCACTGCCCTGCCGCCGGCCTATTTCAGCCTCTACCGCGTCTGGTTCGCCTTCGGCTTTCCGGCCTTCTTCGCGGTAACAGGCATTCTCTTGTTAATGCTATCAAAGCCGACGCTATTTTAGCATCGGCCACAGGCTGAGCACGAGCAGCACTGCCATGGTGATGTTGAACCATTTCAGCCGTACCGGATCGGACAGCCACTCCCGAAGCGCCGAGCCGAAGCCCGCCCAGGTGGAAACGGAGGGCACATTGACTGCCGCAAAGGCAAGGCCGACAAGCAGCACGCTGATCAGATAAAGCTCCGGATTCGTATAGGTCGCCATCGCCGTCACCGCCATCACCCAGGCCTTGGGATTGACCCACTGAAAGGCAGCAGCGCCAAGGAAGGACATCGGCTTCACGCCGCTCTTGCCTTCGCTCAGCGACCGCGACGTCGCTATCTTCCAGGCGATCCAGACGAGATAGGCCCCGCCCGCAAACTTCAGCGCGATATAGACCGCCGGCACCGTGTGCAGCAGCGCCCCGAGCCCCAGGCCAACGCCAAGCAGCAGCGACAGGAAACCCGCCCCGATGCCGAACATATGCGGGATGGTTCGACGGAAGCCGAAATTCACGCCCGAGGCAAACAGCATCATATTGTTCGGCCCCGGCGTGATCGAGGTCGTGAAGGCAAAAAGCAGCAGAGCCAGAAACGTATCCAGCGGCATGAAACCCTCCCAATCCGCACAGGTTCATAGCAAGGCGGCTTGTTGAAATTAGGTCAGCATAACTGCCCTAAACCACTGTCACCATAACATGATTGTCATGGTGACAGGATTACCTGATAGTCTGCCAATCTCTCAAAGGACGAGAACTGTCATGGACGACCCGATCCCCACCATCACCTTCCCCGATGGCACCGAAGTGCCGGCGCTCGGCCAGGGCACCTGGGGCATGGGCGAGGATGCCGGCCATGCGAAGGAAGAGATCGCAAGCCTCAAGGCCGGCCTAGACCTCGGCATGACGATGATCGATACCGCCGAAATGTATGGCGACGGCGGCGCCGAAGAAATCGTCGGACAGGCGATCAAGGGCCGGCGTGACGAGACCTTCATCGTCAGCAAGGTCTATCCCTGGAATGCCAGCCGCACCGGCACGATCACCGCCTGCGAAAGCAGCCTCGAACGCCTCGGCACCGACCGCATCGACCTCTATCTGCTGCATTGGCGCGGCAATTATCCGCTCGCTGAAACCGTCGAAGCCTTCGAGACGCTGAAAGCGGCCGGCAAGATCCGTGCCTGGGGCGTCTCCAACTTCGATACCGACGATATGGAGGAGCTGTTCTCCGTTCCCGGCGGTCGTAACGTCGCCGCCAATCAGGTGCTCTACAATCTCGCCCGCCGCGGCATCGAGTATGATCTCCTGCCCTGGTGCCAGAGCCGCAACATTCCGATCATGGCCTATTCGCCGATCGAACAGGGCCGCATCCTGCACCACCCCGACCTGATCCATATCGCCAAGGCCTATCAGGCAACACCGGCTCAGCTGGCTCTCGCCTTCCTGCTCGAACGCGACGGCGTCTTCGTCATTCCCAAGACTTCGAATATCGAGCGCGCCCGCGAAAACCGCGACTGCGTCTCCCTCGATATCACCGACGAGGACTGGGAAGCCCTCGACGCCGCCTTCCCGCCGCCATCAAAGAAAACGCCGTTGGAGATGCTCTGACCCCCTGCAGCGCAGGGGATTTGGCTCGCCATGCAGGGGAAAGCCTGATAATTTGGGCAACACCAAGCGAGGCAATCCCATGCCAGGTGGTCCAACGCGAAATGATTTGGCGGCTATGCAAGGGAGCGGTTTCTACAACCGCCATTCCGCCATGCAGGCCACCGGTATTGCTGCTCTGCTTTCCCTGTGGGAAGCTGCATGCCGGACAGTGGACATTCGCGAAAGTCCTGTGACCATCGTCGACTATGGCTGTTCCCAGGGCCGAAATTCGATGCTCCCCATGCGAAAGGCGATTGAGTTTTTGCGCTTGAGTGCGGGGGCGACCCTTCCCATCGAAGTCATCCACACCGACCTTCCGTCCAACGATTTCTCGTCTCTGTTCGAAGGCCTAATTGCAGACCCCGATAGCTACATGACGGGAACCGCCGATGTTTTCCCTCTGGCGATCGGCAAATCATATTTCGCGTCGTTGCTCCCACCTGGCCGAGTGCACCTTGGCTGGTCGACCTGGGCGTTGCAGTGGATGAGCACCAACGAAATCGATGCGCCGGATCATATCCTCGCGGGAATGAGCAGGTCACCGGCTGTCGCCGCTGCAGTCGCGGCGCAGCAAGCGCGCGATTGGGAGTGCTTTCTGACGCAACGGTCACGAGAGATGCGACCAGGCGCGAAACTCGTGGCCGGATTCACGGCGCGCGCCGAAGCCGACACGGGCTGGGAATGGCTGCTCGGCGAACTATGGTCGGCAATCGGAGACATGAGAAAAGACGGCTTGCTGTCGCAACGAGAGCAGGAGCAAATTACGATACCAATCGGCCTTCGATCCCTGGAGGATATTCAGGCTCCTTTCAGACAATCCGGATGTTTCGCTGAATTGGTGTTGGAACACCTCGACCTGGTGAAAGTCAGAGATCCGTTCTGGCCGGAATTCGATAGCAGCGGCGACAGAGTGGCGTTCGCCAAACATCATGCGAACATGACGCGGGCATGGAGTGGCCCGACGATCGCCAGCGTCACGCCACGCGCCCTCGAACCGACCACGTTTATCGATGAGCTGTTTGCTCGATTTGAGCAGCGCTTGACGGAAGATCCGAAACCTCACGAACCTTACATGGCGGCCGTGGTATTATCGAAGAAAAATCGGTGAATCCATTGTCGCGTCGATGAACTGCCCGAGTAGTGTATCACCTGCCCGGGCTGTAATCTTTACATGCCCGGGCTGTAATCTTTACATGCCCTGCCCGCCGCGGTTCATCGCGGCAATGCCGGTGCGGCAGACTTCGATGAGGCCGAGCGGTTTCATGATCGCGATGAACTGGTCGATCTTGGAGGACTTACCGGTGATCTCCAGGATGAAGTGATCGATCGTCGCATCCACCACCTTGGCGTGGAAAGCATCGGCAAGGCGCAGCGTCTCCGCGCGGGTCTCGCCATTGCCAATCACCTTCAGCAGCGCCACTTCCCGCTCGATCGGCCGGTCCTGGCCGAGTTCGCGGGCGCGCACCGTCAGGTCCACCACGCGATGGACAGGCACGATGCGTTCGAGCTGCGCCTTGATCTGCTCCAGCACGTGCGGCGTGCCGCGGGTGACGATGGTGATCCGCGACAGATGCGCCGCATGCTCCGTTTCCGAAACCGTCAGGCTTTCGATGTTGTAGCCGCGGCCGGAAAACAGGCCGATGACGCGGGCGAGAACGCCCGGTTCGTTATCGACCAGCACGGAGAGCGTATGGCTCTCGACGGCTGCCGTTTCCGGAGAGATGAAGTAGGCAGAGCCGGTGGGTTGAAGGTGTGCGTTCATGATCCTGGGTTCCTACCTATCTATTGTTATACTAGCTGACGGCCCTTGGCGTCGATCGCATTGGCGACCGCTTCATCCGTGGCTTCGTCCGGCAGCAGCATTTCATTGTGGGCCTTGCCCGAGGGGATCATCGGGAAGCAGTTGGCGAGATTGGCAACGCGGCAATCGAAGATGACCGGCTTCTTGACGTCAATCATCTCCTGGATCGTCGCATCGAGATCATCAGGCTTCTCGCAGCGCAGGCCAACCGCGCCATAGGCCTCGGCGAGCTTCACGAAATCAGGCATCGCTTCCGTATAGGAATTGGACAGGCGGTTGCCATGCAGCAGCTGCTGCCACTGGCGCACCATGCCCATGTACTGGTTGTTCATGATGAAGATCTTGATCGGCGCATTGTGCTGGATCGCCGCCGACATTTCCTGGATGCACATCTGGATCGACGCATCGCCGGCAATATCGATAACGAGGCTTTCCGGATGGGCGATCTGCACGCCAAGCGCTGCCGGCAGGCCGTAGCCCATCGTGCCCAAGCCGCCCGAGGTCATCCAGCGGTTCGGCTGTTCGAAGCCGAAGAACTGAGCTGCCCACATCTGATGCTGGCCGACTTCGGTCGTGATGTAGGTGTCGCGATCCTTGGTCAGCGCGAAGAGACGCTCCAGCGCATATTGCGGCATGATCACGTCCTTGCTCATCGTATAAGCGAAGGAATTGCGTGCACGCCAGCGGGCGATATCGCCCCACCATGCATCGAGGCGGCTCTTCTCCGGCTTCTTCGGCAGCGCCCGCCACAGGCGGATCATGTCTTCCAGGATATTACCGACATCGCCGCGGATGCCGATGTCGACACGAACGTTCTTGTTGATCGAAGATGGATCGATATCGATATGGATCTTCTTGGAATTCGGCGAGAAGGCATTCAGGCGGCCGGTAATGCGGTCGTCGAAGCGCGCACCGATGCAGACCATGACGTCGCAATCATGCATCGCCATGTTGGCCTCGTAGGAGCCGTGCATGCCGAGCATCTTCAGCCAGTTCTTGCCGGAAGCCGGATAGGCACCGAGGCCCATCAGCGTCGAAGTGATCGGGAAATCTGTCAATTCGACCAGCTCGCGCAGCATACGGGAGGCTTCCGGGCCGGAATTGATGACGCCGCCGCCCGTATAGAAGACCGGCTTGCGGGCGTTGGCCATCAACTCGATCGCCGCCTGGATCTGGTTCAGGTCACCCTGGATTTTCGGCTGGTAGCTCTTCTGGATGGCATGATCGGCCGGCGGCGTGTAGGTGCCGGTGGCAAACTGCACGTCCTTCGGGATATCGACGACAACGGGGCCCGGACGGCCCGACTGGGCAATACGGAAGGCCTCATGGATGACGGCGGCGAGCTCGTTGACATCCTTGACCAGCCAGTTGTGCTTGGTGCAGGGGCGCGTGATGCCGACAGTATCGCATTCCTGGAAGGCGTCCGAACCGATCAGCGGCGTCGGAACCTGGCCGGAGAGGCAGACGAGCGGAATGGAATCCATCAGCGCATCCTGCAGCGGCGTGACGGCATTGGTGGCACCGGGGCCTGACGTGACCAGCATGACGCCGACCTTGCCGGTGGAGCGGGCATAACCTTCGGCCGCATGGCCGGCCCCCTGCTCGTGGCGCACGAGGATGTGCTTGATATCCTCCTGCTGGAAGATCTCGTCATAGATCGGCAGGACGGCACCGCCGGGATAGCCGAAGATGTGCTCGACACCATTGTCCTTCAGCGCGCGGAGAACGATTTCCGCTCCCGTCATCCTGTTGTCTGCCGCTTGATTGTCCGTGCTCGCCATGTGTCTGTTCCGTTTGATGCTGGAGATCTGAGGTTTGTGGCCGGAAGCCCTGATTTCGGGCATAAAAAAAGGCCCCTAAGGAGCCTTCGTCTTGCGCATGGGTGGCTATCGCCGGATGGTTACACCATCCTGCCCATGCGCTTTCCCACCACGATAAGAACGTTCGAAATTGTCATGGGCGGAAGTGATAGACAGAAAATTTCGCAGCGTCAACGCATTCCGCAATAAAAAATCCGCAGCCGGTCAACTGCGCAAACCGTCCAATGGACCGTCCAATTCTGGGGCTGAAGGATTTATTAAAGGATCGATTCTATCCTGCTCTTTAATGCAGGGAGTAACCCTTTGCTCAATAACGACATGAGAACGTCCAGCCGGGCGGGCGAACAGGACCGTCGTGATAGCCTAACACCGGGGAATCGATTTCTCGGGCGTGTCGTTGCGTGCAGCGGGTCTCGCGCCACCATCGCCGCCGTAGCGGAAGCCGGCGGCACCGATCTCACCGAGTTATGGTCCGTTGGCCGGCTGATCTCCATCACCGTCGGCCGCAATCGTGTCGTCGCCCTCGTCTTCTCCATGAATACCGGCAACCAGGGCTGGGGCGAAGGCCAGGACAATGTCTTCCGCATCGAGACCGAACTGCTTGGCGAAGTTCGTGTCGATGAAGACGGCCGCGAGGAATTCTCGACCGGCATTTCCCAATATCCCTATCTCGGCGCCGTCGCTCACCGCATCCGCGCCGCCGACCTGATACGCATCTACGATGCCGGCAAGGGCGCCACCGCCGTCATCGGCAACCTGACGCAGGATGAAAGCATCGACGCGGCGATCCATGTCCCCTCGATGCTGTCGAAGCATTTCGCCGTCGTCGGATCCACCGGCGTCGGCAAGTCGACCGCCGTCTCGCTGCTCTTGCACAAGGCGATCGAGGCCGATCCGAAGCTGCGCGTACTGATCCTCGATCCGCATAATGAATTTGCCGCCGCCTTCCCGAAACACGCCGTCACCATCGACACCGACACGCTCGACCTGCCCTTCTGGCTGATGCGGCTCGAGGAATTCGCTGAAGTTGTCTTCCGCGGCCGCCCGCCGGTGCCCGAAGAGCTCGACATGCTGCGCGATATTCTGCCGGAGGCCAAACGCGCCTTTCGCGGCAGCGACAGTTCGCTGGTGCGCCGCCAGACGGAAAAGAGCTCGATCACCGCCGACACTCCGGTGCCCTATCGCATCGCCGATCTGCTCGCCCTCATCGACGAGCGCATCGGCAGGCTGGAAGGTCGCGCCGAAAAGCCCTTCCTGCGCTCGTTGAAGATGCGCATCATCGCCGCGATCAACGATCCGCGCTACCATTTCATGTTCTCCAGCAACACGATTAGCGACACGATCACGGAGACCATCGCGCAGATCTTCCGCATCCCCGGCGACAACAGACCGATCTGCACCTTCCAGCTCGCCGGCATCCCCTCCGAGGTCGTCAACTCCGTTGCCTCGGTACTCTGCCGCATGGCCTTCGAAATCGCGCTCTGGAGCGAAGGCGCCATTCACATGCTGGTCGTTTGCGAAGAAGCGCACCGCTATATACCCTCGGACCCGAACCTCGGCTTTGTCCCGACGCGGCAGGCGATTGCCCGCATCGCCAAGGAAGGCCGCAAATACGGCGTCTCGCTCGGCATCATCACCCAGCGCCCCGGCGAACTCGACCAGACGATCCTGTCGCAGTGCTCGACGCTCTTTGCCATGCGCCTTGCCAACGACCGCGACCAGGAAATCATCCGCTCGGCAATCCCCAATTCCTCGATCTCGACGACGAGCTTCATTTCCTCGATCGGCAACGGAGAGGCGATCGCCTTCGGTGAGGCGATCCGGGTGCCGATGCGCATGCGCTTCTTGCGCGTCGACGAAACCCTGCTGCCGAAGGCCCATAGCGCCACCAGCAAACATGCGGAGGAAGACCCTGACACCGTCGACCTGCGCCGCATCGTCACCCGCATGCGGGCGATCACATCAGGCCCCGATATCTCCACCTTCCAGCAGAACTACAGTGCAGCGATAGCGGATTACGAGTCGGAAGAGGATTTCATCGACGAAACCGCCGACCAGCCCTATGCCACTCCATCAGCAGCACAGACGCCGCTTGAACCCTATCGCTCCGGACTGCTGCCGCAAAGCCGCGCGCAACATCCCGAGCCCCCGCCGCTCTCGCCGCAGACCTCGATCGACGCACGCCTGGAAGCGCTGCGCCGCGAAATGCGTCGCGACGAGCAGCCGAGGCCGGCCTTCGGCGAACAGACGTCAGCGCCGCGCCGCGAGGGCGGAATGTCGCTGCGCGAAAGCATCCTGAAGAAACCGCTGAGCAGCCTTTACGATAAGGACTGAGCCGTCAGCTCAGTGGAAATAGGAGATCGCCTCGATCCGCATGGTCTCGTCTTCGACCGCCAGTTTTATGACTGTTGGCATGGTGAGGAGCTTCCATAATTCATAACCAGACGTTCCAGTCAGATTCCCAAGGAAGCTGCAGAGAATGCGGCCGTGAGAAACGACGGTGCATCGCGTCGCTCCGTCCAGCCGCGAGACGATCTGACTGAGACCAGTTCTGAATCTCGCTGCCGTTTCGGCATGGGAATCGCCCCAGACCTGGTTTTCCCGATCGGCAAAATAGCGCTCGACCGACATCGCGAAATCGTCGCTTGATATCCACGCCGCTTTGTTGGCTCGATGCTCACGAAATTCCTCAATAGCGGTCACCGGCAGGTGCGTCAGCTGTCTTGCCGTCTGCAACGCCTTCGATTCAGGACTGCTGAAGACCAGTTCGGGCAACATGCCTTTGAGAGATGCAGCCACTGCACGGCCAGCATCGGTCAACTCCCAGGAGGCGGGAGGGCGCTCCGGATCGGGCATCGTCTCTGCATGGCGAACAAGATAAATTTCACGCATCGCTAGAACGCCTCAAGTCAACCGCTCCCAGCTTTCATCCATCTGATTACGGAACCAGGTCATCTGCCGCTTGGCATATTGCCGTGTGGCGGCGGCCCCGCGCTCGATCACCTCGGCACGGCTTATCTCACCACGCAGCATCGCCGCGATCTGCGACACGCCGATCGCCTTCATGACCGGCATTTCCGGGGGAAGATCAAGCGCGAGTAGCGCCCTCACCTCGTCTTCCGCCCCCTGCTCCAGCATTTTCTCGAAACGTCCGTTGATACGCTGGTGCAGCACGGCGCGATCCGGCAGCACGACGATCTTGCGCGCCGTGTCGGGATCGACGACGACGGGCCCCGCCTGCCCCTGGAATTCCGCAATCGACTGGCCCGTCGCCTCCAAAACCTCAAGCGCCCGCACGATCCTCTGCCCGTCCTGCACGTTCAGGCCTTCGGCCATGGCGGGATCAACCTTCGCAAGCTCCGCATACAGACCCTCCGGCCCCTCATCCAGAAGCCGTGCGCGCAGCCGCTGCCTTACCTCCTCGGGAATGACGGGCATTTCCGACAACCCGCCCGTCAGCGCCTTGAAATAAAGCCCGGTGCCGCCGACGAAGACCGGCAGCTTTCCTTCGGTGTGGATGCGCGGCAGAAGCGCCGTCACGTCCCGCAGCCAGGAACCGGTCGAATAGGCCTGCGCGGCCGGCACATGGCCGTAGAGATGATGCGGCACACCATCCATATCCTCTTCGGAGGGTCGCGCCGTCAGCACTCGCAGCGTGTCATAGACCTGCATGCTGTCGGCATTGATCACCACGCCGCCATGCTCTTTGGCCAATTCCACTGCGAGCGCGGACTTGCCGCTGGCAGTCGGCCCGGTTATCAGGATCGCATTCACAGCGCTCAGAAGGTTTTCCATCATGGCCCTCGTTGCCACGCTTGTTGCCAATCCGTCAAACCCCGTTCTTTCGCCTGAGATCGCCGAGCGCGCTTCAGACGCCGTCAAGGCATCCGGGCTCTACTGGCTGGCCGATGGCATTGCCTGCGATATCGTGCTCGCAGACGGCTCTGACGGGCAGGCGGCCGAGGCCAATCTGCTCGCCGTCATCGCCAACACCCCGATCGACCTCGTCATCCAGGAGCAAGAAACCCGCCGCAAGAAGCTGCTGATCGCCGATATGGATTCGACCATGATCGGCCAGGAATGCATCGACGAACTCGCCGCCGAAGTCGGCCTCAAGGAAAAGGTCGCCGCCATCACCGCCCGCGCCATGAACGGCGAGATCGCCTTCGAGCCGGCGTTGCGCGAACGCGTCGCCCTCCTGAAGGGCTTGCCGATCTCGGTTGTCGACGAAGTGATCGCAAAGCGCATTACGCTTACCCCGGGCGGCCCCGAACTGATCGCTACCATGAAGTCGAAAGGCTATTATACCGCCCTCGTCTCCGGCGGTTTCACGGTCTTCACCAGCCGCATCGCAGCCACCCTCGGCTTCGACGAAAACCGCGCCAATCTCCTGCTTGAGGAAGACGGCCTCCTCTCCGGCCACGTCGCGGAGCCCATTCTCGGCAAGCAGGCCAAGGTCGATGCCCTGAACGACATCGCCGCCCGCCTCGGCATTTCCCCCGAAGACGCCATTGCCGTCGGGGACGGCGCCAACGATCTCGGCATGCTGCATCTGGCCGGCTCCGGCGTCGCCCTCCACGCCAAACCGGCTGTCGCTGCCGAAGCCGACATGCAGATCAACCACGGCGACCTGACGGCGCTGCTCTATATCCAGGGCTACCGGAAGACGGATTTTGTGACGATGTGAGCCTGACGAGGCATCGCTGAAGGCGGAAAGGAGCGGCATGACCGCTCCTTTTTTGTTTCGGGAGGGCACATCCTCCACCACCCTCACTTGCTTGCCGCAGGAATGAGGGAGAGTTTGTAGAGCGCCGCGATCGACTAAGAGCGCCCGTTACTTCTGCCGTTACACGACAGCCCTCACTCCATCGGCACTGCGACAAACCGCAGGTCGCCATTCGCTGCAGCGACCATCATCTGCGCATTGCGCCGGCCTTCCTGCTTCAGCGTCTGCACCTTGGTGGCAACCGCATCCGGCGACTTCATGAATTCCTGCGCGACTTCGACGATCACGTCGCCGGGCTTCAAGCCCTTTTCGGCGGCGGCCGAACCCGGCGCAACCTCGGTCACGACGACACCATCGACGCTTTCGGCAATGCCGAAGGCTTTGCGGGTCTCTGGGCTGAGCAGCGAGAGTGAAAGACCGAGCACATGCTTCGGAGCAGCCTGACCGGGCGTTGCCTGATCCTGGCCCTGACTCTGGCTTTGCCCTTGTCCCTGCCCCTGTTGCTGCGGGTCCTGGCCGTCAGGTGCGGCCTGCCCCTGATTACCGCCCTGATCCGGTTCGTCCATATCGTTGTTTTCACCGGGATCGGGATTGATGACACCGTCATCCGTCGAATTGTCGTTGGCGGCGGCCTGGTCGCTATCCTCGAGACGACCGAGCGTTACCTTGACGGTCTGCTCCTTGCCGTCACGCAGCACCACCACATCGACCTCTTTGCCGACGGGGCTTTCGGCCACCACGCGCGGTAGGTCGCGCATCTCGCTGACGACCTTGCCGTCGAATTTCAGGATCACGTCGCCGGCCTTGATCGAGCCGTCATCGACCGGCCCGCCCTTGATGACGCCAGCGACCAGCGCGCCCTTGGCGGTGTCGAGCCCGAGACTGTCGGCCACTTCGTCAGTGACAGGCTGGATGCGCACGCCGAGCCAGCCGCGCCGCGTCTCGCCATATTCGCGAAGCTGGTCGACCACGCCGGAGGCAAGCTCCGACGGCACTGAGAAACCGATGCCGATCGAGCCGCCCGACGGGGAGATGATCGCCGTATTGATGCCGATCACTTCGCCCTTCATGTTGAAGAGCGGACCACCCGAATTACCCTTGTTGATGGCCGCATCCGTCTGGATGAAATTGTCATAGGGGCCGGCATTGATGTTGCGGCCGCGGCCCGAAATGATGCCGACCGTCACCGATCCGCCGAAGCCGAACGGGTTGCCGATTGCCATCACCCAGTCGCCGATGCGCATGACGCTGGAATCGCCAAACTTGACGGATTTCAGCGGCTGTTTCGGCTCCACCTTCAACACCGAAAGGTCGGTCTTAGTGTCCGTACCGATCAGCTTGGCCTTCAGCTTGGAGCCATTGGCGAAATTGATCTCGATGTCATCGGCGCCCTCGATCACGTGATTGTTGGTGACGATATAGCCGGTGGGATCGATAACAAAGCCGGAGCCGAGCGAGCTGACATTGTGGTTGGGCCCGCGATTGCCCTGCTGCTTGTTGAAGAAATCGTTGAAGAATTCCTGGAAGGGCGAGCCGTCTGGCGCGCGCGGCGCCGGGCCTGCGCCCTCGTCATCCTTCACATTCTGCGAGGTCGAAATATTGACCACGGCATCGAGCAGTCCCTCGGCGAGATCGGCGACCGAAGCCGGTCCATTGCCCGGAGCCGTCATCTGCATGGGCGGAGCGGCGGGCGCCACCGCGGCCGGGGAAATCGGCGCAGGTTGAGGGGCCGCAGGGGCCGGTGCTGCCTGTTCAGGTGTCGCTGGTGCGGGGGCGGTTTGCGCATGCGCAACACCGCTTGCGCCGACATTTGCCAGAAGGGCGGTGCCGGCCAGCAGCGCGAGCGTTCGTCTGAAGGGCGAGCGAGTCGTGGGGGCCATCAAGCTTCCTCGTCTGGGGTAAAGGCGCACATACAGCACCAGCATAAGGCGGAATGATGGAGGGCGAAATCACCTTTTCGCGAAATCCACGTGCGAATGTGATCTAGCCTCGCAAAAGCCAGACACAGCCGACGCCGAGGGCTATCGCTGCAAGCCCGAAGACCCTGAGTTGCCGCTCCGGAACGATGGGGAGCAGCTTCGCCATCTCGATAAGAAAACGAGGGGCCAGTGCGTAGACCAGCCCCTCGATGATAAGGAAGAATGCAAGTCCGGTCAGGAGGTCCTGCATTCAGTCTGTCGTCAGTTCGCCGGCTGTGCCGGAGCGGCCGGCTGTGCGGCCGCAGGCGGCACGAGGCCACCGGTCTGGCCCGGTACAGCAGGCTGGTTGCCGTCCGCATTCTCGAAGTAGCGGAAGAACTGCGAGGTCGGCGAAAGCACCAGCGTCGTATCCGGCGAGGAAAGTGCCGCGGAATAGGCGGCCATCGAGCGGTAGAACTCGAAGAAGGCCGGATCCTTGCCGAAGGAATCGGCGAAGATACGGTTGCGCTCCGCATCACCCTGACCCCGTAGGATTTCCGAATCGCGCTGCGCATCGGCAGTGATCTCGACGACCTGGCGGTCGGCGACAGCCCGGCGACGCTGGCCCTCTTCATTACCCTCGGCGCGGATGCGCTCGGCTTCGGCCAGACGCTCGGAGCGCATGGCATTGTAGGTGTTCGGAGCCACTTCCGGCGAAAGGTCCGTCCGGCGGATGCGGACGTCATCGATATGCAGGCCGAGATTTTCGGCATCGGTGCGCAGATCGTCGCGGATTTCGAGCATCATCGCCACGCGCTCTTCCGAAAGCGCGGCATTGTAGTCACGCAGACCGTAGACGCGGCGAAGCGAGGAATCGAGCTGCGCACGCAGCCGTGCCTCGGCAGCGTCGCGGTCGCCCGAGACCGTTTCGCGGAAACGGCGCACATCCGAGATGTTGTAGATCACGAAGGCGTCGACATCAAAGGTCTGGCCGTCCTGAACCTGAACGCGGATATTGTCGAGGTCGAGCCTGAGCGCACGCTTTTCCACGAACTGCACGCGGTCGGCATCCATGAAGCCGAACGGCAGCTTGAAGTAGAGGCCGGGCTCGCTCTTCACCGACTGGATCTGACCGAAGCGCACGACGATGGCCTGCTCACGCGCATTCACGACGAAGATCGACGAATAAAGAATGGCGAGAAGGATCGCGAGCGCGATGAGGATTACGGGAAGTCTGTTCGATACCATGGTTCAACCTCCCTGCCGTGCCGGTGCTGCTGCCGCCGGTCTGTTGATCTCGTTGAGCGGCAGGTAGGGCACGACGCCCTGCTTGTCGTCGATCACGACCTTCTTGGAGTTTTTCAGAACCTGCTCCATCGTTTCCAGGAACAGGCGCTTGCGCGTCACGTCGGGAGCTTTCGAATATTCGTCGTTGATGGCCGTAAAGCGCTGCGCTTCACCTTCCGCTTCCTTGACGACGCGATCCTTGTAGGCGGCTGCGTCTTCTCGGATGCGGGCTGCATCGCCTCGTGCCTGACCGAGCTTCTGGTTCGTATAGCGGTTGGCGTCCTCGATCGTGCTGTCGCGGTCGCGACCGGCACGCTGGACTTCTTCGAAGGAGTCGGCGACTTCGCGCGGCGGCGCCACGTTCTGGATCGTCACGCCGGTCACGGTAATGCCCGCGCCGTAGCGGTTCATCGTATCCTGAACGATGTTGAGAACCTGCGTCTCTATCGGCTGGCGGTTGCTGCGGAAAGCATCCAGTGCCGGACGCCGGCCGACGACTTCGCGCATGGCGCTGTCGGAAACCTGCTGCAGTGTTTCAGCCGGATTTTCCACACCGAAAAGATAGGCCTTGGGATCGCTGATCGTATAGAAGACGGCAAACTGCACGTTGATGACACTCTTGTCGCTCGACAGCATCAGCCCGCTCGAAGAGCCTGCCGTGGTCGCGCCGATGTTCAACTGCTGCACCGTCACCTTGACCGTCTCGACGGTTTCAACCGGCCAGAAATGGAAATGCAGGCCCGGCATGGAAATCTCCTGCTTGGGCTTGCCAAAGCGCAGCTCAACGCCGCGCTCGTCCGGCTGGACGACGTAAATGCATTGGAAAAGCCAGAAGATCGCGACAACAGCCACGATGATCGCAACGACACCGCCGTTGAAACCACCCGGAATGAAGCCGCGCAGCTGATCCTGCCCGCGCCGGATGATGTCTTCCAGATCGGGCGGACCGCCCTTGCCACCGCCACCGCCGCGTGGACGGTTCGGCCCCTGCCCCCATGGTCCCTGATTATTACCGCCGCCGCCGCCCCAAGGGCCGCCGCCGCCATTCTGATTGCTCCAGGGCATCAAAACCTCGTTGTTCGTTACGTCATACACATCCGACCGCCGTGGGGGCTGCCGGCGGATGCGATCCGACCGTTATAGGTATCGCCGCATCTGCTTTCAACGCAGCGTCAGAAACTTGGTCAATATAATTGGAAAATAGTTCCTTTTCAGGCATCTCGCCGTTCATAAACGACGAAACGCGTGGGATAGGTGTCCCTTTCCCCCGAGGGAACATCAAGGCTCTCGGTCGCCACCCAGATTGTGGGATCGATGTCGGGAAACGACGTGTCGCCATCCACATCGGCTTCCACATGCGTCACGCACATGCGGTCGACGATCGCCATCGCCTGCGCGTAGATCTGCCCGCCGCCGAGGATGGAGATCTCGTTTTCACCCTGCTTGCGGGCGAGCCCCTCGGCCATCTCTATCGCCTCGTCGAGAGAGCGGGCCATTTGCACGTCGGGAAGATCGATAGCGGCACCGCGCGAGATCACCACGTGCTGGCGCCCCGGCAGCGGTTTGCCGCCGAAGCTCTCRAAGGTCTTGCGACCGACGACCACAGGCTTGCCTGTTGTCATCGCCTTGAAGCGCTTGAGGTCGGTCGAAAGCCGCCAGGGCATGTCGCCGTCGCGGCCGATGATGCCGTTGCGCGCAACGGCAACGAAGATGGTCTTGCGGATATCGGACATTGGCCTTCCCGGCTTGGAGCATGTCGCGCAAAAATGTGCAGCGGTTTTGCGATTACGACATGCGAAACAAAAGCCTAAAGCGTGGCAAGCGATCTGAAAGATCGCGACACGCTTCAGACGGCAATCGGCGCCTTGATATTGGCATCGGCGTCGTAGCCGACGAGTTCGAAATCTTCGTAGACGAAGCCGAAGATATCCTTCACATCGCGCTTGATCAGCATGCGCGGCAGCGGCTTCGGCTGGCGCGCCAGCTGCAGCTTCGCCTGGTCGAAATGGTTGTGATAGAGATGTGTATCACCGAGTGTATGGACGAACTCGCCATATTTCAGCCCGGCCACCTGCGCCACCATCATCGTCAGCAACGCGTAGGAGGCGATGTTGAAGGGAACGCCGAGGAAGATGTCCGCCGAGCGCTGATAGAGCTGGCAGGAAAGCTTGCCGTCAGCCACATAGAACTGGAACAGGCAGTGGCAGGGCGGCAACGCCATCTCGTCCACTTCTGCCGGGTTCCAGGCCGAAACGATGTGACGGCGCGAATTGGGGTTCTTGATGAGGCCTTTTACGAGATTGTCGATCTGGTCGATATGCCCGCCATCGGGTGCCGGCCAGGAGCGCCACTGCGCGCCATAGACCGGGCCGAGATCGCCGTTCTCGTCGGCCCATTCGTCCCAGATGCTGACGCCGTTTTCATGCAGGTAGCGGATATTGGTCTCGCCCTTGAGGAACCACAGCAGTTCATAGATGATCGAGCGCAAATGCAGCTTCTTCGTCGTCAGCACCGGAAAGCCGGCATCGAGATCGAAGCGCATCTGATAGCCGAAGACCGAACGCGTGCCGGTGCCCGTGCGGTCGCCCCGGTCGGTGCCTTTTTCCATCACATGGCTCAAGAGGTCGAGATAWTGCTTCATGGTCGCCACCGATTCCTTTTGCACCYAATTTAAGGGCAAAGCGGCCGCAAACCAATGCGTCTTGCTGATTATCCAAGCAAAATCCCTGGAGAGCACGACCCTTTTATGACGTATCCCCTTCCCTTGCGATCACAAAAACACTATATCACCCATGCCGGCTTTCGGGCCGGCTATGGCGATAAACGGGCGGTGGAATAAACCTATTGGACCCGGGGGCGGTACCCGGCGCCTCCACCAAAAACAGGCGGCTCTCCTTTTGGAGAAGGGCCTGCTTTTGATGGGGGCGAAATAGGATCGACAAGGGTGTAAAGATCGACTTTTCGCTCGGCATGATACCGCCGTTATCGGGTCACAAGTGTAGTTGCAAACGACAACAACGCTAAGGAATACGCTCTCGCTGCCTAACGGCGGTGCGGGAATTCCGCTCTAAGTCCTTACGGTTAGCCCCGTAAGGCGGGGTCCGAAGGCACCTGGCAACAGAAGCCTTCACCTTCTCCCCTTTTTCGGTGAAATCATGTATGCTTGATGAACGCATGAATCGGCTTGCGCCTTTCCCAAAGCGCCCGGACGTGCCATACAAGTTCGTGAAAAGACTTCCAAACCGACGAAAGACAGGAAAAGCATGGGGCAGGATCATATCCGCTACGACATTCTGGCACAGGACGCGTTGCGCGGTGTCATCCGCAAGGTCTTGACCGAAGTCGCAACGACGGGCCGTCTGCCCGGCGACCATCACTTCTTCATCACGTTTCTCACGGGCGCTCCCGGCGTGCGCATCTCGCAGCACCTGAAGTCCAAATATCCCGAGCAGATGACCATCGTCATCCAGCACCAGTTCTGGGAACTGAAGATCACCGAATCCCATTTCGAGATCGGCCTGTCCTTCTCAGACGTGCCGGAAAAGCTCGTCATTCCCTTTAACGCCATCCGCGGCTTCTACGACCCCTCGGTCAATTTCGAGCTGGAGTTCGACGTACCGCTGAGCGACGGCGAGGAGCTGCCGGCGGCCGAGATCACTGCCTATCCCGTTGATGCCGTCAAGACGGAGGACGCGGCCGCAAAGCCTGCCGCAGAAGGCGAGGAAAAGAAACCGGGCTCCGTCGTTTCGCTCGATTCTTTCCGCAAGAAGCAGTAATGCCGAGGGAGGCGAAAGCCTCCCTTTTTCATGATGGAGGCAACCGCGTGAGCGCCGAAATCGTCAATCTACGCCAGTTCCGCAAGCAGCAGGCTCGCTCCGAAAAGGAGAAGCAGGCAGAGCAGAACCGTATCTCCCACGGCCGGACCAAGGCTGAAAAGCAATTGACCCGCGCCCTCAACGAAAAGGCCGAAAAGGCGCTTGATCAGGGCCGGATCGAAGACGACAAGACCTGATCGCCGGCGGGTGAAAAGCCTGGGCGATCAGACAGATGCGGTTCCTGACTGAATCGCTTTCTCAACGAAGACGAAGCAGGCCGATGATCCGCAAACATTCGGCGACGTTGCATGGGCACCGCACCAGTTTCTCGCTGGAAGATGAATTCTGGACCGAGTTGAAGGCGATTGCCGCAGGTCGTTCCATGCCGCTCGCGGCACTGATATCAGAAATAGACGATGGCCGCGCGGCTGACAGCAACCTCTCCTCGGCGCTGCGCCTGCACGTGCTGTGCTGGCTGAAAAACGCCGCGGCGAACGCCTGATCGGCCCTTTCCTTACTGGGCCTGAACGCCCGGCAACTGATCGAAATTGAGCTGGCCGGGCTGCAAGGGCTGTTCGGCCCGCCGCGCGGCCTCAGCTTCCGACGCGGCCCTTGCCTTCGCTTCAGCCTCAACCTTGGCGCGCGCCGCAGCTTCGGCAGCCGCCTTTGCCTCGGCTTCCGCCTTGCGCTGGGCCGCCTCCTGCGCAAGAGCCCTCAGCCGCTCTTCTTCCGCCTGTCGCTGCCGCTCGATCTCGGCAGCCGCAGCCCGCTGGGCGTCATTGAAGCGATAGAGCGCCACCTCGCGCCGCAGCCGCTGCTTTTCCAGCACATTGGTCTGCAGCCGCTCGACGCGCC
This sequence comes from Rhizobium sp. 01T437, assembly GCF_056398505.1. Taxonomy (NCBI): domain Bacteria; kingdom Pseudomonadati; phylum Pseudomonadota; class Alphaproteobacteria; order Hyphomicrobiales; family Rhizobiaceae; genus Rhizobium; species Rhizobium sp. 01T437. Next base: position 141,433 of record NZ_JBFTPM010000007.1, on the reverse strand, counting down.
GCCGCTCGCGCTCGAAGGCGCGCAGCGAGAGAAAGCTGGTGATATCGGTCACATCCATCGTCTTGCCGGGCGAGGCCAGCAGGCCGGAGAAGTTCAGCCGGATGCCCGGCTCCGCACCCGAAAGCGCCTCCGAGCCGGGATTGAGCCCGATGCCGAGCGTCGCGCTGATGCGCCCCTGCGGCAGCTCGATCTGCGCGTCGGCGCTCAAATGCGCCAGATCGTTGGCAACGCTGACATTCTGGACCCGTAGCGTACCGTCAGTCACGTTGAAGGGAATGCCGAGTGGCGGCAGCTTCGCCTCGCCATTGTTCAGCAGCGTTTCGACAATCGGATGTATCTTGCCGGCATTGATCTGGTCCTGCATCGGATCGGTGGCGGCCAGCAGCGGCGCCAGGATCGCAAGGTTCAGCCCGCGAACGCTCGTCTCGCCGAGCCGGATTTCGCCCGAGCCGTTCAGAGAGCTCGCAATTTCCGAAACCGTCTTGCCCGAAGCTTCGAGCGCCAGCGACATGCCGAACTTGCCGTTGGCGACAGGCGCGCCGTCGCGCGGCCAGACGACGCCGCCGAGATCGGAATCGGCAAGCGCCAGCCGCAACTGCAGGAAGCCCGTGCCATTGGCATTGGTAAAGAGCATATTGCCGGAGAGCGCGCCGCCATCCCAGTTGCCGGCCATGTCGTTGAGCTGCAGCTCGTCGCCCTTGTAGGCAACGTTTGAGGTGAAATCATTCACAGCCGTGTTCAAAAGTCCCGGCCAGAACTGCTTGGCGGTAAGCTTCAGATTGACGTCCAGATCGCGGAAGAGCGGCAGGCCGAGGGCCGCCGTCGTCAACTGGCCGTTGGCGGGATCGTTGATCTGCCCGAACACGGCCTCGCCGAGCCAGCCGAGATCGGCCTTGGAAAGCGCGAGCGTGCCGCTCGCCGTCGTCTTTGCCGCTTTGCGATCGAAGGTCAGCCCGCCGGCAAATTCATTGTCGGCCGCATGCCCGTTGAGATCCGCCAACACCACCTTGTCGGCATCGATGGTCGCGTTGGTCTGCAGCTTGAAGGGCAGCCCGGTGCCAAGCTCAGGCAGCGCGATGCCGTTCATGACCAGATACGGATCGAGATCGGCGCTTTCGAGTGATATGGCGACATTGCCGTTCATGAAAGTGTCGGGTCGTACATCGACCTTGCCGTTTGCCGTAAACGACGTCCGGTCTGTCGCGAAGGTCAGCGCGGCATCGGCAGGATCGTTGCCCGCCGCGGTTACCTTCAGCGTCATGCGGCCATTGGCGCCGGCATCAACCGGCAGCGGATCGAGACCCGCCTGCCCGAACAGGATCGACGGCACGGCATTGTCGAGCGTCGCCTCCAGCGTCGTCGTCCCACTGCCGGTCAGCGCCAGAAGGTCGGACATGCGGTAGTCGAGATTGACGCGGCTGCCGTTCGAAACGCCTGCGAGCGTCACCGAAAGCGCATTGCCGTCGTCGCCGCCGAGCGTCAGCGCGCCGCGCAGCGCCGTATTGCCATACCAGCCGGCGTTGCGCACCAGTCGGTCCATCACAGGGTGATGCGGCAGATGCTCGCGCAGCATGGCGAAGAAAGCGCCGGGATCGGCGGCCTTGAAGGTGATCTCGCCGGTGCCCTTATAATCGAGCAGCGATCCCTCCGCCTTGCCCGTCGCCGTCAGTTCGGCGCCTGCAAGGTTCTTGATCGACAGCCGGTCGACGGAAAGCGCCCCGTTGGCGAGCGTAAAGGTCGTCTCGACATTATCGGCCTGCACACCGAAGGCTGTGAATTTGTCGGCCTTGAGCTGCGCGGCAATCTTGTGATCGAGCACATTGTCGCCGGCATCCTGGCCGGTAAAGAGGCCGGTCAACGCCCTCAGCGCATCGAGATCAAGTGTATCGCCATTGAGCGCAACGGAAAGCGACGGCGTCTGACCATTGGTCGCCTGCCGCTCCAGCCGACCCTTCAGCGTCGCAGCACCGATCGCGATCTCCAGGTTTTCGAAGCGCTGCAGATCATGCGTCAGGCTGACATTGGCGGAGAAACCGGCCTGCCGGAGCTGGCGGATCGCCGGATCGACCGAACCTGCCAGCCAGGAGGCAAGGCCCGTAGGCTGCGTGGAGGCAACCACCATCTGGCCGTTGAAGGACGGATCGCCCGTGAGCGTCAGCTTGCCCTTGCCTTCCACCTGCGTGCGGCCGGGCAGCGTGCCGACGGCATTGTCGATCATCCAGCCATTGCCGGCCGGCCTCAGTTCCAGCGCCACGTCGCGGATCGTCGTATCGCCGGCAACGATTGCCGGCAGGCGCACCGTCGCCTTGCCCGGCACCTGCGGGATCGGCACCTGGCCGACAATTTCGAGCAGCGAGTTCAATCGCTGACGTGCCGAAACCGCAGGATCGCGGTTGGTCTTGCCCGCGGCACCCTGGTTGCCGATGCGGTTGACGTCGATCTGCTGGCCATCGGCGGTCAGCAGGAATTCCGGCGCGCTGCCGGTGTCGAGCGTCGCCTCGCCCGTGATCACATAGGGGTCATCGGTCGAGCCGACTTCCATACGGTATTCGGGAACGCGGATGCGGTCGTTGGTGAGTTCGAAACGACCCTTGAGGCGCGGCGGCGCCTCCCCCTTTTCGCTCTTGCCCTCACGGTTTTCGATCGCCGCAACCAGCGTGCCCTGATAGTTCGGCCGGCTGTCGACGAGCTTGAGTTCACCATCGAGATCGACGGTGACAGGATGCTTGTCCGGCGCAAGCCGCGTGCGCACGCGCAACACACCACTCTCGTCCGGCTGATTGCTGGAGATGGAAAAGCTGCCATGTTCGCCGTCGAGCGTGCCGTCGCCCTCGATGCGCCATGGACCGGCGAGCGACTTCGCCGACATTTCGGCATTGAGCCCCGTCACATGCCGCGAACGGCCGGACTGGTCGTCGATGAACTCGATCTCGCCACCGTTGACATGCACATTTTCCAGAACGACGGTCTTGGCCGGAATTTCCGGCTGGCTGCCGCGCATCCAGTCCAGCGAGCCGTCCTTCAGAAGCCGCAGCCGCACCTTGGGGTTGACGACGCGCATGTCGAAGATCAGCGCCTCGCCCGAGAGGAAAGGCGCAAGCTCGGCATCCATGGAGAACTGCTCGACCTGCACCACCGGCGTGCCGTCTTCTTCCTGGCCGACGCGCACGTCATGCAGCGTCACGGACGGAAACGGCAGCAGCCGTGCGTCGACCGTGCCATGCACCGTCACCTTCTTGCCGATGATGCGGCTTGCCTGATCCTCGAAATTCATCCGGAAATCCGTCCAGTCGATGAACAGCGGTGCCAGCAGCGCCACGAAGAGCACTACGACGATCACTCCTCCTAGAAAGATGAGGAACCGGCCTACCAAGTCAGGGATTCTCCATTCGGGATTCTGTTGCCGACACTAGCGCTATTCATGCCGGGGGCAAGGGCCAAGATCATGAGATTATTCCATTTTCAGCCCAGATGAAAAATCTTGCCGGGATTGAGGATATTGTCAGGATCGAGCGAGCGCTTGATCTGGCGCATCAGGTCCACCGTACCCCCGAGCTCCTGTTCCAGAAATGCCATTTTCCCCTGCCCGATCCCGTGTTCGCCGGTGCATGTGCCATCCATTGCCAGTGCCCGCGCATTCAGCCGGGCCACGAACTCCTCGGCCGTGGCAATCCCCGCGGCACTCTTGTCGTCGAACAAAAGCTGCACATGGAAGTTCCCGTCGCCCGCATGGCCGACGATTGGCGCCAGCAACCCGTTTGCCTCGATATCGGCCTGCGTTTCGGCAACGCAATCCGCAAGCCGCGATATCGGAACACAAACATCGGTCGAAAGTACGGCAAGTCCGGGCGCGAGCGCCCGCACCGACCAGTAGGCATCATGGCGCGCCTTCCAGAGCTTCGTGCGCTCCTCCGGGCTCGCCGCCCACTTGAATTCGCCGCCGCCGCATTCGGTCGCGATCTCGGCAAAGGCTGCCGATTGCAGAGCCACCGTCTCATCCGTGCCGTGAAACTCGAGGAAGAGCGCCGGGCTCTCTTCATAGGGAAGACCGGCATAGGCGATGCTGGCGCGCATCTGCAGCGCATCGACAAGCTCGATACGCGCCACCGGAATGCCCATCTGGATGGTCATGATGACGGCGTCGCAGGCAGCCTTCACGCTCGGGAAGGCGCACACACCTCCAGCGATCTTCTGCGGAATGCCGTGCAGGCGCAGCGTCACCGAGGTCAGGATGCCGAGCGTGCCTTCCGCACCGACGAAGAGCCGTGTGAGATCGTAACCGGCCGACGATTTGCGCGCCCGCCGCGCGGTGCGGATTTCCTCGCCGGAGGCGGTCACTGCCGTAACGGCAAGCACATTGTCCTTCATCGTTCCGTAGCGAACGGCATTGGTGCCGGACGCCCGCGTCGAGGTCATGCCGCCGATCGAGGCGTTGGCGCCGGGATCGATCGGGAAGAACAGGCCGGTATCGCGCAGATGGATGTTGAGCGCTTCGCGGGTGATGCCCGGCTCGACCGTGCAATCGAGATCCTCCGGATTGACTTCAAGCACCCGGTTCATTCGGCTGAAATCGATGGAAATGCCGCCATTTGGCGCATTGACCTGCCCCTCAAGCGAGGAGCCGGTGCCAAAGCCGATAACAGGCACTTTATGATCGGCGCAGGCCCGCACAGCGGTCTTCACATCGTCAGCGGTCTCGGCAAAAAGCACGCCGTCGGGCAGTTGGGCGGGAATATAGGTGGTCGTATGCGCATGTTGGGCGCGAAAAGCCTGGCCGGTCTGGAAGCGCTCTCCGAAGCGCTGTTTCAGAATGCCGGTGACGGCCTCTGTGCCCGCCTCGTTTCGCACCCCAGCCTTCGCGTCGCGCAGTGCCATGCCCTTGATCTCCCTGCATTCCACAGCCTGCTACAGCATCTGTAGCAGGCCGGGTATGAGGCAAGTCAAAGCGGCTGTCCAGCCAAGATTCGGGAAGATTTCATCCCATCTTTGTTGCAGAGACTGCGGGCGGGTTGAGCCGCGCAAAGCCCTCCTGCCGATAATAGGGAAAATAGGGATAGGGCGGGGTCACGGCACTCACCGCATCCAGCCGCCCGATCTGCTCCGGCGTCAGCCTCCAGCCGACCGCGCCGAGATTTTGCCTGAGCTGCGCCTCGTTGCGCGCGCCGATGATGACGCTTGAAACCGTCGGCCGGCCGATCAGCCAGTTGATGGCGATCTGCGGCACGGTCTTGCCGGTCTCGGCGGCAATTTCATCCAGCACATCGACGATATCGAAAAGCTTTTCGTCATCGACGGGCGGCCCGTATTCGGCCGTCTGGTGCAGACGGCTTCCCTCGGGCAAAGGCGCCCCGCGGCGGATCTTGCCGGTCAGCCGACCCCAGGCGAGCGGGCTCCAGACCAATGCACCCACTTCCTGGTCGGCGGCAAGCGGCATCAACTCCCATTCGTAATCCCGCCCGGCGAGTGAATAATAGACCTGATGAGCCACGTAACGCGGGTATCCATACTTCTCGGAAAGCCCAAGCGATTTCATCAGCTGCCAGCCGGAGAAATTGGAAACACCGATGTAGCGAACCTTGCCAGCGGCCACGAGCCCATCGAGCGTCGCAAGCACCTCTTCGACAGGCGTCGAGGCATCGAAGGCATGAAGCTGCAAGAGGTCGATATAGTCGGTACCAAGCCGGCGCAGCGCATCCTCGGTCGCGCGGATCAGCCGTGCCCGCGAGGTGCCCCAATCATTCGGCCCCTCGCCCATCGGCAGCGCCGTCTTGGTCGAGATCAGCACCGCGTCGCGCTTTCCGGAGATCGCCTGCCCCAGCACCTCCTCGGAAGCACCGGCCGAATAGACGTCCGCCGTATCGAACAGCGTCACACCCGCCTCCAGACAGATATCCACCATGCGCCGCGCCTCTTGCGCATCCGTCGTGCCCCAAGCGCCGAAGAGCGGCCCGCTGCCGCCAAAGGTGCCGGCCCCGAAGCTCAGCACCGGCACCCTCAAGCCCGATGCGCCCAGATTTCTGTATTCCATGATTCAATCTCCTGTTTTTTGAAGAGATAGACCCGGCCAGAACGATGATATAGATTACCTTAAAGCATATCATCTGTGATTTGAATTCATCATGAGCCGTCAGGACATCAATCGATCGGGCGAAATGGAGGTCTTCGTCAGCGTCGTCGAGCGCGGCGGTTTTTCCGCTGCCGCCCAGGTGCGGCGCATGACGCCATCGGCCGTCAGCAAGCTGGTCGCCCGGCTGGAAACCAGGCTCGGCGCCCGCCTCGTCAACCGCTCGACACGCAAACTGCAACTGACGCCCGAGGGCTGCGCCTTTTACGAGCGCAGTGTCGCGATCCTCGCCAATATATCGGAGGCCGAACGTTTCGCCTCGGCCGGAGAACAGGCCGCGGGCCGCATCAGCATCAACACCAGCGGCTCCTTCGGCAATCATGTTCTGGCGCCGCTGATCCCGGCCTTCATGACCGAGCACCCGGATGTCACCCTCGATATCACCCATACCGACAAGGTGGTCGATCTGCTGGAAGAGCGTGCCGATGTGGCGATCCGCGCCGGCCCGCTGAAGACATCGAGCTTGATCGCCCGCAAGCTCGGCGCTGCCAGAAAGATCATCGTCGCCTCGCCCGACTATCTTGAGCGACACGGCAAACCGCGCTCGGCCGCCGAACTGCACAATCACCGCCGCATCGGCTTTTCCTATGCCCGCGCACTGGAAGGCTGGCCGGTCATCGATGCCGGCGAGACGATCACCATTCCCCTCACCCCCGGCCTTCAGGTCGGCGATGGCGAGGCTATGCGATATCTCGCGCTCTCGGGCGCCGGCCTTGCCCGCATGACAGAATTCACCGTGCGCACCGATATCGCCGTCGGTCGGCTCGTTCCCGTGTTGGAAAAACTCAATCCCGGCGATGTCGAGGAGTTCTATGCCGTCTATATCGGCCAGGGCGGCCCTCTTCCCGCACGCGTTCGCGCCCTGCTTGATTTCCTCGCGAAACACATCCGCCTTTAGAAGCGCAAAGGTCAGATTCCGCAATTGACCCCTTGGCCACCCCGCGCCTATATCCGGTCTGCACCTGCCGGCCCTCGCAGCCGGCCTCTTCATACTGCCGGGGCCTCCTCCCACCTCCGCCTTCGGGCTCGCTCCGGTCGAAAAGTTCGGGGATCACAATTTTGGACGCAAGCAGCTTCCATCAGAAAGCGAGCCTGCCCAAATGGGCATTGCTGCTCGCTTTGTCGGCCATATCAGTCCTTTTCCTCGAACTCTTCGCCCTGCCCGCCTCGCTGCTGATCGGCCCGATGGTCGCGGCCATCGTGCTGGCGCTCACCGTCAGCACGGGGCAGCTGCGCATCCCCTACTGGCCGCTGCAGTTCGGCCAAGTGCTGGTCGGCCTCTTGATGGCGCGCAATATCACGCCCGATATCCTCGGCACCATGGCGAAGGACGCACCACTCTTCTTCGTCTTCATCGTCTCGGTAATCGCCATTGCCGCCGGTCTCGGCTGGCTGCTCACGCGCTGGCAGGTCTTGCCGGGCACAACCGCGGTCTGGGGCTCCACGCCCGGCGGCGCCTCGGCCATGGTCATCATGTCGGAAGCCTATGGCGCCGATGCCCGCCTCGTCGCCTTCATGCAATATCTGCGTGTCGTCTTCGTCGCCGTCGGCGCTTCCGTCATCTCCCGCCTCTGGGTCGCCGCCGATGGCGAAGAGCCGCCGCCGGTCATCTTCTTCCCGCCGGTCGATTGGCCGGCCTTCGCCCTGACTGTCGCCTTCGCTGCCCTCTGCTGCTACGCCGTCTTCCGCTTCCGCATCCAGGGCGGCAATATCGTTATCCCGCTGATCGGCGGCGCTCTTCTGCAGGGCTTTGGCCTGTTGAAGATCGAGCTACCCACCTGGATCCTGGCGCTCAGCTACGCACTGATCGGCTGGAGCATCGGCCTGCGCTTTACCCGCTCGATCATCAAACACGCCGCCCGCGCTCTGCCGCGCGTGTCCGCCTCCATCATCATCCTGATGGCGCTCTGCGGCTGCATGGCGGCGGCACTCCACAAATTTGCCGGCATCGACCCGCTCACCGCCTATCTCGCGACCAGCCCCGGCGGTGCCGATTCCGTCGCCATCATTGCCGCGTCCAGCGATGTCGACGTGCCCTTCGTCATGGCCATGCAGACCGGCCGCTTCATGATGATCCTGTTGATCGGCCCGGCGCTCGCCCGCTTCATCGCCCGCCGCTCCGATCTTGCGGAAAATGCCGCTTGAGGTCGGGAAATCGTCGGCATGTGAAGCCGTCGAAAGCGAACTGTTCTGCCTATGCTTAACTAGTCGCAGGCCCGGTTATTCCCTACATTGGTTGAATGACCATCACTGTGCTGAAAAATGGATAACACGGGACTGTCTCTCGACAGGATGCGCACCTTTGTTCGCGTTGCAGAGCGGGGCAACCTGTCTACGGTGGCAAAGGAACTCGGCGTCGGTCAATCAACCGTGACGCGGCACCTCAATGAGCTCGAGGACGCAGTCGGCGTACCTCTCCTCAGCCGGACCACGCGTCGCGTCACCCTTACCGACGAAGGCAGCCGCTATTATGCCAACTGCCTTCAGGTATTACGCCTGGTCGAGCAGGCTACCGAGGAAGCCAGAAATGCCCGTCGCACGGCCGCAGGCGCTGTCAGGCTCTCGTGTACTGCAGCGCTTGGCGTGATGCACATCACCCGCCTCATCTTCCAATTTCAGGACCAGCATCCGGACATCAGCGTCGATCTCAACCTGACCGACGAGCGCATCGACCTGGTTCGCGAAGGCGTTGACGTGGCACTCCGGCTTGGGCCTCTCACCGACAGCTCCATGAAGCTTCATGCGCTTGGAAAAAGCCATCGGCTGATGGTCGGCGCTCCGGCTTATTTCTCCGCCCACGGGCGGCCGGAGCGCCCGGACGATCTCTCGCGATACGAAACCGTCATCATGTCCAATATAGCCGGGAGCGATCAGGTCACTCTCTCCTCCCGCCATGGCGCGGATGTGACGGTTCCAGTCAATGGGAAGCTGCGCGTTGATCACGGGCTCGCGGCACGCGAAGCCTTGGCCGCAGGACGCGGCATTGGTCCCACCCACCTTTGGCTGGTCCACGATCTCTTGGACAGCGGTCAACTCGAGGTCGTGCTCGAAGACTATCGTCCGTCGCCGGTCCCGCTAAGCCTGCTCATCGTGCCCGAGCGTTCCGCTATTGCTCGCGTTCGCCTTCTCACCGATTTTCTTGTCGCCGAGATTTCCAAACTGCCGGGAATCCGGCCATCGTGACTCAGAGCCCGAAAGATCGCTTGTCGCCGCGCCAGCCCGTAGTCCGAAGATACTGTTCCCAGTCGAGCGTGTCGGGATTCAGGCGACGGCTCCATTCCAGATCATGCTCCCTGCCGAAATAACCATATTCGACAGCATACTCGACCATCCCCAGAAGCTCTCGCACGAGAAACTCGTTGGCGGCAAACTCCGGAAAATGCTGCAGCAGGCCATCCCTGGTGAATGCATCTCGATATTCTGCCTTGAGACCGGTTACCTCTCGGAAAGTTTCGACCATCTCGCGCGGAGAGATGATATCGCCGACGATAGGCAGCGTTTTCCCGTTGTAGCGCTCGGGATTTGCGAAAATTTCCAGCACAGCCGGCCCGGTTGCCGTGAGCGGATCGACAAAAGGCGCTCGAAAATCTTCAGGAAGATAAATCGGCAGCAGGAGCGTGTCACCTTCCATGCGCGGCGGATAATATTCGAGAAGATTCGTGTAGAAGAATGCCAGGATGACGAAGGAATGAGAGATCGGCAGACCGCGAATATAGTCTGCAACGCGCGCTTTGTCGGTGAAGTGCGGAGCATACTTCGTCCCGCCGGAGATGGCGTCGACATTCTCGAGCGTGCTGAAAACAATATGTCCGACGCCTGCCTCAACCGCTGCATCCGCCAGTTGGCGGCCGATAGGAGCCTCTATTGTCTCCGGTGGCATGACGGGCGGCGTCATCAGAAATGCCCCGTCCGCACCTTCGAAGGCAGCAACGAGGTCCTTCTGGAAACCAAGCTGGAGAGGGACGGTTACAATTTCAGCTCCAAGTCTCTCCAGACTTAAAGCCTCGGGTGAATCCTTTTTTCGGGTAAGGGCGCGTACGCGGAAACGTTCGCTGCGAAGGAGCGTCGCCGCGACGCTACGACCCTGTTTGCTGGTTGCACCGACAATTGCGATAAGTGGCTTATCATTCGAAGACATAGTTGCGCCTTGAACCTTTTCCCTGTTGCTGGCTGCCGACTGCGCTAGCCAAGCGTCATACTGGAGAGCATTCGGCTGATGCCGATCTCGGACCCGGAGGCAAGCTATCTCATCAAGCTTTCTTGCTGTAGGCATGCGCAATGCATATGATAATGCCATTTTATGGATAAATACCGTGGCTGGCCGTGCCTGTATCAGCCGCTGGCCGTGCAGGATTTCAAAATCCAGGCAGGAGATGAGATCACGTCAGGCCATCGAGTCACGCCCTTGTTTTTCAGGTCTGCTCCATGAAAAAGGACTGTGACCACCATTTGCTGACCGTTGCCGCAGAAAGCCGCTCAAGCCGCCAGCGCCCTAGTGTGACCCTATATTGTTGAAATGCGCCTGATTGGCAAAGCCGGTTGCCGCTGCCACGCGGCCCGCAGGCGAGTTAACGACCGCTGAAGCGTTGTCTCGCAGCCTCGGTAACGGGTGTATAAAGCGCCACGCGGGTGCCCTCYGGGTCGGAGAACTGAACCGTGCGATTTCCCCACGGCAAATCCTTGGGTTCATGCACCACTTCGACATGATCCTTGAGCCGAGCGAATTCAGCATCGACGTCCGATACCATGAATTCAAGAACGGCGGTTTTATTGGCGCGTGGCTCCGCACTGCCCTCCTTGAAGAGCGCGACCGTTTCCGCGCTCCCTATTGCCACCACGGCACCGGGTGTGACGATCTCGGCAAAGACGGGAGCAAGCCAGTCCGCGCGATAGCCCGTCACGAGCTCATAGAAGGCCACCATGCTTTCGATATCCGAAGCGATGAGACGGGTGGATGCGAGTTTCATCATTTTCTCCTTCACGCGTAACGATGTCTTTGCCTGCTCTTGTGACATAGTCGTCCTGCCAGCGTTGTGGCAGCAGGAGTCACCAGCCATGCGAAAAGCGGAACGGCTTTTTCAGATCATTCAGATTCTTCGAAGGTCAAACCGTCCGGTCACCTCGGCGCAGCTTGCGGACGAACTCGAGGTCGCGCGACGAACCGTCTATCGTGACATTGCCCACCTGATTGGCCAGCGCGTTCCCATCGAAGGGGAAGCTGGCTTTGGCTACGTCCTCGACCCACGATACGATATGCCGCCGCTGATGCTGACTGCAGAGGAAATCGAGGCTGTTCTGCTGGGCGTTCAGATGGTGGCAAAGCTGGGTGACCCGGCCATCAACGCTGCGGCCAGAGATGTCATCGCAAAGATTGCATCAACCGTACCGGACGACCTTCTTCCGTTCATTGCCGAACCTTCGGTCAGCCTGAAACCTAACGAGGTTATGGACAGCCTGACGCTCGACAGCCGTCCAGTCCGGCGGGCGATCAGGGAGGGGCGAAAGATTGAGCTTGAATATCGCGCCGCGAATGGCGCGGTAACCAGCCGTATCGTGTGGCCGGTGCTCCTAGGCTATGAGGATGCGCGCTGTCTTTTGATTGCGTGGTGCGAATCGAAACAGGCCTTTCGCCATTTTCGTACCGAACGCATTCTCGATCTCAAGGTTCTCGAAGAAACTATCGGCCTGTCTAGAGGCAAATTGAGACAGCAATGGCTGCAATGGCGTGAAGCCGAACTTTCCCGTTCGCGCCAAGCGCTATGATACGCCGCCATTGCTGACCTGCGCCGTCCGCTGAAGCCCCACCCATCGTCCAGGCGTCACTCCATAGGCCTTCTTGAAGTGCCGGATGAAATGCGCCTGATCGGCAAAGCCCGTGGCGGCCGCCACATCGGCGAAACCTTCGCCCTCGCCCATCAGTGCCTTTGCCTGCTGCAGCCGCCGCATCAGCATGTAGCGGTGCGGGCTGGTGGCGAAGGCCGTGCGGAAATGCCGTGACAGCGTGAAACGGTCGAGGCCGGTAATGCTCTCCAGCTCGCCGGAGCGCACTGGCCTCAGAGCATGCGCCTCCAGATAATCGCGCGCCGCCCGCACCTGCCTCCAGGCAACGGCGCCGAGAGCCCGGCGGCGTACCTGCGAATGACGCGACAGGCCGCCCGCCACGCGGCTGACGAAATCGTCGACGAAAAGTTCGTCCAGCTCCCGGTCGAGTTCGCGGAGTGCTGCGAGCAGCACCTGCGCCAGCGCTCCGTCGGCAATGACGGGCTGATCGACGAAGGGAAGCCCGATCTTTTCCGCCTCCAGGCATTCCATCAAGAGCGCCGGCTCCATGTAGAGCATGCGGTAATGCAAGCCCGCCTCCGTCGCCGCTCCGCCGTCATGTTCCTCGTCGGGATGCAGGACGATTACCTGCCCCGGCATGCTGAAGCGCCGCTCGCCGCGATAGGTGAAGGTCTGCACGCCATGCAGCGTCACGCCGAGCGCATAGGTATCGTGCCGGTGCGGCTCGAAGACATTGCCTGAGAATTGCGCTTCGATACGCTCGATGCCCGGAAAGGCCGGCGCAGTCAGGATGCCGCCACCGGCAGGCGCGGCCAGTATGCCGCTGCCTCCCTGCGGCTCGCACAAACGTTCAAGACCCTCGAAGACCTGCGGCGTTAGATCCTGGCTCAATGCGTTTCCGATACCCTGATGAAAGAGACTGGAATGTTTGATACCAAAATTGCGATCGTCCTGCGAAACAATCTTGCCGGCTGGCAGAAGCTGAATGTCACGGCCTTCCTTTCGACAGGTATCGCCGGGCAATATCCTGAAATCATCGGCCAGCCCTACAAGGATCGTGCCGGCAATCTCTACAACCCGCTATCCATCCAGCCGATCATCGTCTTGTCGGCCGACGAAGTGACGATATCGACCATCCACCGCCGCGCGCTGGAGCGCGACGTGACCTCCTCCATCTTCATCGAGGAGATGTTTGCAACCGGCCATGATGCGGCCAATCGCGCCGTCTTCGCCGAATACGCCCCCGATGATGCCAAGGTTGTCGGCATTGCTCTGCGCGCCGACAAGAAGATCGTCGACAAGATCACCAAGGGCGCGACGATGCAGCATTGAGGCAAACGGCCGGGTCATCCCGGCCGTTCCCGTTTCAGCGGGCCAGTAGCTGTTCGGCGATCTGCACCGCGTTCAGGGCAGCCCCCTTCAGCAACTGGTCCCCGACGACGAAGAGCGCGATGCTGCGCCCCGTGGCATCGCCGAAATCCTTGCGTATGCGGCCGACCAGCACGTCGTCCTGACCGGAAGCCTCCGATGGCATCGGAAAATGATTGGCCGCACGGTCATCCACCAGCCGTAGGCCCGGAGCATCGGCATAAAGGCGGCGCACCTCTTCCGGCGTGACAGCCTCATCGAAGGTGACGGTCATCGCCATGCCATGCGCCCGCAGCACCGGCACGCGGATACAGGTGATACCAACAGGAAGTTCGTCTGCGCAGAGGATGCGCCTAACCTCGGCAATCACCTTCAGCTCCTCGCCATTATAGCCGCTCTCAATGTCCATATCGGCATTGTGACTGAAGAGGTTGAACGCATAGGGATGCGGCAGCACACGCGGCTCATAAGCCTCACCCTTGAGATAGGCCGCCGTCGATTCCCTGAGCTCCTCCATCGCCGCGGCCCCTGCCCCGGATGCCGCCTGATAGGTCGCGATATTGAGGCGGCGGATCGGATGCGCCCTGTGGAGCGGCGCCAGCGCCACGGTCGCAATCGCCGCCACGCAATTCGGATTGGCGATGATGCCGCGATGGGAGGCGAGTGCTGCGCCATTCACCTCGGGCACGACCAGCGGCACACCAGGATGCATGCGGAAGGCCGAGGAATTGTCGACGACGATAGCGCCGGCCCGAACGGCAGCATCGGCATAGTGCTTGGAAATACCGCTGCCGGCGGAAAAGAGCGCGAGGTCGATCCCGTCGAAACTCACTTCGGTCAGCTCCTCCACGGCAATCTCTTGTCCGGCGAAGGGCAGCGTCCTGCCGGCAGAACGCGCGGAAGCAAGCAGCCGCAGGCGGCTGAGCGGGAAGTTCCGCCGCTCCAGGCATTGAAGCAGTTCAGCACCCACAGCACCTGTGGYGCCAACAATGGCAACAGCGGGCGTTGACGTACGGAACCGGCGGGAAATGGTTGAGGCAGTATCTTCGAGATTGGTCAGCATATGTCTCTCACATCTGGGATGGGAGAACGGGACCTGTCTCTGTTGTCGGCCCCGTCCGTCTCCGGTGGGGCCTTCGGGTGGTTTGCGCTATGCCATTGACCGCGCATGCACCGAGGAGCGCCCCGAAAGGACGGTCGTTTTCGTCGTGCATTTGCTGGTCATCATCATGCGCATGAGCAAGCTGTAGCATGAAGCTTTGCCCCCAGCCAAACGGTTCTCCGCGCGTTCGACACCGGAAACGAAAACGTCCCCCGCATCGCTGCGGAGGACGGTAAAATCTGCTCAGACAGGCCTTACTCGGGCTTTGCCCGATCAGCCCTCCCAGATCAGCCCTGGGTGATCGGTGCAATCTGGATTTCGACGCGGCGGTTCTGGGCGCGACCGGCTTCGGTCGCATTGGAAGCAACCGGCTGCGACGGACCGTAGCCGACGGCCGAAACGCGGCGCTGGTCGATGCCCTGGCCGCCGAGATAATCGGCAACCGAAAACGCGCGGCGCTGCGACAGGTCCTGGTTATGCTGCAGGCTGCCGGTGGAATCCGTATGGCCGTTGATGTCGATGAGCGTGCGGTTGAACTTGCGCAACACGATCGCGACAGAATTCAGCGTCGGATAGAAGCCAGGCTTCACAGCATCCTGGTCGATATCGAAGGTGATGTTCGACGGCATGTTGAGGATGATGTTATCGCCCTGGCGGGTAACGGAGATGCCGGTGCCTTCGAGCTGGGCGCGCAACTCGGCTTCCTGCTGGTCCATGTAATTGCCGATCGCACCGCCGGCGAGCGCGCCGATGCCGGCGCCGATCAGCGCCGCATTGCGCTTACCATGGCCGCCGCCGCCGACGGCGACACCGACGAGGGCACCGCCGAGCGCGCCAAGGGCAGCACCGCCAGCGGTATTGGATACCTTCTGCTCACCAGTATAGGGGTCGGTCGTCGTGCAAGCTGAGAGGTAACTCGCCGCAACGGCCAGAAGGATGAATTTCTTGATCATGGACAGGAGGTTCTCCGTTCGAAGCTGGTGCGAGCAGATATTAGGGAATGCGGCAACAAGATGAAGATGCCAATCTGATAAGCTAAATTTCCCATGGAAAACATCGGCCTGTTGCAGCCGTGCCCCGATATCACCAGCTTTCTTGGCAAACCGCAGCGCTTGCCTCAGTCGAGCCCGCGGCGTTTGGCATAGGCCGCCCGCGCCTCGTCCATGCGTGCGGAGTTTGCGACGACCCACTCGGCAAGCCCCCGAACCGGATCCAGGAACTCCCGACCGAGATCCGTCAGCGCATATTCGACCTGCGGCGGCGTGGTGGGCGTCACGGTCCGGGAAACGAAGCCGTTCTCCTCCAGCTCCCGCAATGTCGATGCGAGGACCTTCTGGCTGATCTCGCCGACTTCGCGGCGCAAGGCGTTGAAACGCAGCGGCCCGTGACCCAGCACGCGCACCACCAGCAGGCTCCACTTGTCGCTGATGCGCGCCAGCATGCGACTGATGTGATCACAGGCGCGGACTTGCTGGCAGCCATCGACTTCCTCGCAGGGCGCGGTTTCCTGATGGTTATCTGGTTTCAACAAAGTGCCTCCTTGTGCGGCTACGCAAACCATTCGTAATCTGGTTACCGTAAGAAACCAGCATACAGGAGGTTACTTTGAATTCTAAGCCCCGTATCGCCGTTATTATCGGCTCCACTCGCCCCACCCGTTTCGCCGACGCCCCGGCACAATGGATATTGAAACAAGCTCAGGCACGTGATGACTTCGACGTGGAACTGATCGACCTTCGCGATCATCCTCTCCCCTTCTTCGACGAGATGGCGTCAAACCTGTGGATGCCGAGCCAGAATCCCGAAGCGGTCCGCTGGCAGGAAACCGTCGGCCGTTTCGACGGCTATATCTTCGTGGTCGCCGAATACAACCATTCGATAACAGCGACTCTGAAGAATGCGCTCGATCAGGCCTATAAGGAATGGAACCGCAAGCCATTCACCGCCATCGGCTATGGTGGCACGGGCGCCACGCGTGCGGTCGAACACCTCAGGGGAATCGGCGTGGAACTGCAGATGGTGTCCACACATGCTGCCGTCCATATTGGCGGCGGCGATTTCATGGCTGTTCATCCGGCTTTCGGCAACAAGCCGATCGAGGAAATCGAGACGAGCCTGCTGCCCACGGCAAAGACCGCCCTCGACGAACTGGTCTGGTGGGCCAAGGCAACGATGGCCGCCAAGGCCGCCGAAGCCTGAGCTCCGCAAAAAGAAAACCGCGCGGCGAGCATGGCTTGCCGCGCGGTCATGTTCTTGAATTCAGACTTAGAAGTTCTGGAAGAGCTGACGTACCGTGTCGTAGGACGCGTTTGCGATATTCAGCGATTGCAGGCCGAGCTGCTGCTGGGTCTGCAGTGCTCTGAGCTTGCTCGATTCCGCCTCCATATCAGCATCAACGAGGCGGCCGATGCCTGAAGTGAGGTTGTCGGACAGGTTCTTGGCGAATTCGTCCTGGATGCTGATGCGCTTTTCCAGTGCGCCGAAAGCCGAACCGACGGTCGTCAACTGTCCAAGCGCGGCATCGACGACGCTGATCATCTCGTTCAGGTCCTGTTTGCTGGTATTCGCCGTCAGGCCGATTTCCACCTGGCCGGTCGTGTTGCCGTTCTTGCTCTTCGTCAGCACCCAGGTCTGCGCGGTACCCAGTTCGGTGGCGAAAAAGGCGGAGGTCAGCACGCCATACTCGCCGGCGCCGCCTGCCCGGTCGTCGATCACGTAGCGTGCATCCTTGGAGGAGGTCGCGCCGCTCGGCGGGATATCGATATGGTAGCTCAGCATGCCGACCGATACCGTACCGTCAGAATTACGGATGAAGGAGGCCGGGATCTGGCGCGGCTGCGTCGGCGTCGTGGTATTGTCGAGAATGATCCAGTTGTCGTTGTTGAAGCCTGCGCCCTCGGAAACGCTGCGCAGCTGCGCCTTCAACTGCTCGAGTTCTTCACCGACCTTGGTCTTGTCGACGCCCTGCTCGGTTGCGGCGACAAGCTTTGCCTTGATCTCGGTGACGACGTCGATGACGCTGTCGACGCCGGCAGATGCCGTTCCCATGGTGGCAGCCGCCATGCCGAGAGCATCCTGAACGGCGGAAAGTGCCTTGTTGTCATGGCGCGCTGTCGTCGCGACCGACCAATAGGCGGCATTATCTCTGGATTTTTCGACACGCAGACCCGTCGTGATATGGTTCTGCGTCACCGTCATATTTCGATTGATATCACGCAGCACATGAAGCGCCGCATCCACGGAGGTGCGCTGATAAATACTCACGGTACGAACTCCAAAACACAAACAGAACGCAACAGATCAGGATGTACCGAAATCACGCGGACATTCATGTCCGCCGTCGCTGGAAAATCAGCGCAATGGCCTTCGAAAAACGAGGAAGACCGACCGGTTACTGATGGCAATCATTGCCGGTTATGCTTAAAAAACGGCTAAAGTTCAGAAGTAATTTATCTTATTTCACAAGACTTCATACACCATAAAAACACCCGCCGGAGAGATCCGGCGGGCGCTTCCGAAAGTATTAAAAAAGGCTTGTTCGCGCTCTTACTCAGCAGCCTGAAGCTGTTCTTCCGCGCTCGGCTTCGGACGCGTCGCATGCGTCATTTCCTCGTGCAGGCGCGCTTCCTCATGGGCATGCGGCTTCGCGAAGCGGGCAATCAGGAGATAGGCGACAGGCGTTATGAACAGCGTCACCAGCGTCGCGAAGCCAAGGCCGCCGACGATGACCCAGCCGAGTGCCACGCGCGCTTCCGCACCGGCGCCATGCGCAAAGACCAAGGGAACACCCCCAAGAATGGTCGCGATCATCGTCATCATCACCGGGCGCAGGCGAAGCGCGCAGGCCTTCTCGATGGAAGAGCGCACATCCTCGCCGCGGTCACGCAGCTGGTTGGCGAATTCCACGATCAGGATGCCGTTCTTCGCCATCACGCCGACAAGCAGCACGAGGCCGATCTGGCTGTAGATATTGAGGCTGGAGCCGGTGATGATGAGCGCAAAGACGGCGCAGGCAAGGCCGAGCGGCACCGTCGACATGATGATCAGCGACGACAGCACGCTTTCGAACTGTGCCGCCAGCACCAGGAAAATGATGACGATCGCAAAGCCGAAGGTCAGCGCCATGCCGCTGGAATTCTCTTCCAGTGTCGCAGCTTCGGCGAGTGGCAGCAGGCGCGCGCCAGGCGGCAGGAGCGGTGCTGCCATTTGTGTGACGTTCTTCACAGCGTCGCCGAGCGACATGCCATCCTTCAGGCCGGCGGTGATCGCCACGGAGGCGAGCTGCTGTTCACGGTTGAGCTGCGGGGCGACTGAGCCTTCCTTCAACGAAGCGATGACCGACATCGGCACGATCTTGCCATCGCCGGTCTTCAGGAAGACATTTTCGAGATCGGTCGGATCGTCGATCGGCCGCATCGTCGAGGTCAGAAGCACCGGATAGGATTCGCCGTTGACGAAGACGTCGACAACGGAGCGACCTTCGAGCAGCGACTGGATGGCGGTCGAAAGCCCGGTAATGTCGATACCGAGATCGGAAGCCCGTTCGCGGTCGATCGCGACGGAAACCTGGGCCTGCGAGGGTTCGTTGGTCAGGCGCGGCGTATCATAATGGCCGCTCGCGTCGAGCTGCTGCACCAGCTTGGCGGCAGCCGCCGTCAGCGCCTCGTGATCATTGCCGATCAGCGCCATCTGCAACCCGCTGCCGGCGCCGCGGATACGCAGGCTGTTCGACGAGATCGCATTGCCGCGCAGCGCCGGCACCTTGAAGGCCGCCTGGTTGATGTCGCGGACGATGTCGGCCTGCGTGCGATGGCGCTCGCCCCAGGGCGCCAAGGTCAGAACCATGAAGCCGCTATTGGATGAGCCGCCCTGGCCGGAAATCGAGAAGATGTTCCTGATGTCGCCGCTGTCGACGAGCGGCTGGAGGTATTCCTCCACCAGCTGCATCTTGTCGCGCGTATATTCGAGGCTGGAGCCCTGTGGTGTCGTCAGCCGCATCTGCACCATGGCGCGGTCTTCTTCCGGCGTCAGCTCGCTTTTGACCGTGCCGAAAGCGACAACGGCTGCAGCGCCGAAGATGAGCGAGAAGACGATGACGACAACAGGCGCGTTCAGGCAGGCATGCAGTGCCCATTTATAGACGCGGGCGAAGGCCTCGCCGAAACGGCCGAGCAACCCGTGATCCTCGATCATCGGCTTGGTCAGCATGCGCGAGGCGAGCATCGGACACAGCGTTAGCGCCACGATCGACGATAGGCCGACCGAGAAGGCCAGCACGAAACCGAACTCGYGGAACAGGCCGCCCACCTGCCCCGGCAGGAAGGATAGCGGAATGAAGACGGCAGCAAGTGTCGCCGTCGTCGCGATGACGGCGAAGAACACCTCGCGTGTGCCGAGCACGGCAGCCGCGCGCGGTCCCATGCCCTCGGAGCGGCGGCGCACGATGTTTTCAAGAACGACGATGGCATCGTCGACCACAAGACCGGTCGCAAGAACGATCGCCAGCAGCGTCAGGATGTTGATCGAGAAGCCGACCATATAGATCGCCGCCAGCGTGCCGATCAGCGCCACCGGCATCGAAACGGACGGGATCAGCGTCGCGCGCCAGTCGCGCAGGAAGAGATAGATGACGACGGTGACGATGACGGCCGACAAAAGCAGCGCCAGCACCACTTCATGGATCGCGCCCTCGATAAACACGGCGTCATCGCTGGTGATCGCGATCGTCGTGCCCTTCGGCAGCGTCTTCGAAAGCTGCTCGACAGCAGCGTGAATGCCGGTGGAAATATTCAGCGTATTCGACTGCGCCTGGCGGATGATGCCGAGACCGATGCCCGGCTTGCCGTTGGAACGCAGCGCCGTCTCGCCGTCGCGCGGCCCGAGTGTCACGGTCGCAACATCGCCGAGGCGCACATTGTGTTGCAGGATGACGTTCTGGAAGTCCTCGGGCGTCTGCAGGCTGGCGGTAGCGCGCACCACGATATCCTGCATTGGGCTCTTCAGCGAACCGGCCGGCACGTCGAGCGCGGCATTGTCGAGCGCCTTTGTGAGATCGCCGATGGTCAGCCCGCGGCTTGCAAGCGCGCCCTGATCGACGTCGACGCGGAAGACCTTTTCCTGATCGCCGTATTCTTCGACATCGGCCACGCCGTCGACGGAGGCCAGACGGTCGACCACCTCGTTTTCGACGAGCAACGTCAGGTCGTCCATGTTGAGCGTATCCGACGTCACCGCAAGGCGCATGATCGCCGAAGAATCCGAATCCGCCTTGACGATCTGCGGCGCATCCGCCTCATCGGGCAGGTTCTGGGCGATACGGCCGATCGCGTCGCGCACGTCGCTGGCGGCAACGGCCAGATCGATGGAATCGGAAAATTCCAGCGTCACGCGGCTCTGGCCGAACTGGGAACTGGAGGAGATGGACTTGAGGCCGCTGACACGCGCGACCGCACCTTCGATGACCTTGGTCAGTTCCTGGTCGATCGTCTGCGGCGAAGCGCCGTCGAAAGTCGTGCGCACGGTCACGACCGGCCGGTCGACATCGGGCAGCTCGCGCACTTCGACGCCGACATAGGCCGCAAGGCCCGCCACCACCATCAGCGTATTGAAGACCAGCGCCAGGATCGGCCGCCGCACAAAAAGCGCGGTGAAGGTCGCCTTGTTGGATTCCGGTTTGCCGTGGTGGATCTCGGTCACGCTCATTGGGCAGCGACCTTGTCGTTCGAGGCGACATCAGTTGCCACGCGCACCGCGCCGTTCTCGCGCACGCGCTGCAGGCCCTGGGTGACAATCTGATCGCCGTCCTTCAGGTCGGCCTTAACAAGCACGTAATCCGGATTGCGCTGCACGACCGTGACCCGCACCTTGTGCGACTTGTCGTCGGTCACCTGCCAGACGAAGGAGCCTTGAGCATCCCATTGCACGGAGAGCGGGTTGACGGCCGGATACTTATCGCCAGCAAACTTCATGCTGACCGAAAAGGACATGCCGGCGCGCAGTTCGTCGGAGCCGTTGTCGATCCGACCCCGCAAGCGCAGCGTGCGGCTTGCCGGGTCGATGCGGTTGTCGACCGCTTCCAGAACGCCGGAGAAGACCTTGCCCGGCCGCGCCACAGACGTTGCCTCGACCACCTGGCCGACAGAAACAGTATTGGCGAAACGCTCCGGCACCCAGTAATCGACGAGGATTTCAGTGCGATCGTCCAGTGTCACGATCGACGTCGAGGTCGTGACGTTGTCGCCGATATTGACGGGCACGATGCCGACGATGCCGTCGATCGGCGCCACGATGTTGCGGCGCGTAAGATTGAGCTCGGCGGCCTGCAGCTGCAGCCGCGCATTCTGCTCGGCGATCTCGGAATCGAAGACGTCCATGCGCGAAACGCTGGACTTGATGCTGTGGTAGAGGTTGGACTTCTCAAGCGCGCTGTTCAGCGCCACCTGTGCCTGCCCCTGGGCAATCACCTGCTCTTCGCTGTCGAGCTTGGCGAGAACCTGGCCCTGCTTGACCATATCGCCTGATTTGATGAGGATTTCGCGGATCGTGCCCGTCGCCTGCGGCGTGACTGCAACGGAGCGGATCGCATCACCCGTGCCGATCGCATTCAGCCGGTCGTTGACGACGCCCTGTACCACGGCCTGGGTGACGACGAGCACGGCAGCATTGCGTCCGCCGCCGCTGCCACCGCCATTCCGACGGCCCTGCCCTTGCCCCTGAGCACCCTGCGCCTGCACGCCGGCATCGGCTGCTTCCTCGCCTTTGGGTGCGATCATGGAGACGATATTGTCAGGAATACCAGCATTGCGCATCGTCTCGCCGGCGCCGGGCACAAAGTAAACCCACGCGGCAAAACCGGCCAAAATGACGACGATGCAAAGTGCAAATTGCTTCCAAAAGGGCATTCACGTCTCCGGAGGGACTCGAGGTTAGGTCCAGGGTCGGTCGAAAGAGGCGTGCGGGATGACAAGTCCCGCCTGGTGCGACAATATCGCACCTTCCCCCGGCCGGCAGCAAGCGTAACCACCCGTCATTACGGATTTGTAATGTCAGCAAATTTTGAAAATAACCCGTCCGGTCACTTTTACTTGAGCGAAGCTAAATACGCCGCTCCCGCCGCCATGTTCCGGGCGAAACTCCATTGAGCGCCGTGAAGATACGCGTCAGGTGGCTCTGGTCGGCAAAACCGCATGCAACCGCGATCTCTGCGATGGAGCCGTGCCGAGCAGCATCTGCCGCGCCTTCTCCGCCCGGTATTCCATGAGCCAGCGATGCGGCGTGCGGCCGGTCGATTTCTTGAAGGCGCGGATGAAGTAGCTGGTCGAAAGCCCGCATTGCGCCGCGACATCTGATATCGTCGCCTCCCGCGCCGTCAGCGAGGCGAGGAACGCCGTCGCCATATTGAGCTGGCGCCCTGAAAGTCCGCCGCTACGCTCTGCAGGCAGATTGACCTTGCCGTAACGCGTCACTAGGTGCGCCTGCAGCGCCAGGAGAATGTGATCGATGAAGAGCGCGCTCGCATGTGCCGGCTGGCTGAGCGCCGGCAGCAGCGCCATGGCAAGCCCCTGTACAACAGGATCGAGCTGCCCCTGCCCGCAATCGAGCCCGTCAAAACCCGAACGTCCTGCCTCATAGCTGAAATCGGAAAGCCCCTGCCGGGATATATTGAAGCGCATATTGTCGAAGGAGGAGCGATGATGGCAGCGCCATTCTTCCCCAAGATCGGTGATCGCCAGCGCGCCTGCCGGATGGCCGCCGTCATGGACGAGCTTGCCGCTGCGCCAGAGGCGATGATTGTCGAAAGGTTTCAACTGGGCGATGACGCTGAAAGCCTCCGCCTGGGGAATCGGCCCGCTTTCGTCATGGTCGGCGCTATTGCTGCGCATGCGCACGATCGAGACCGCACCGGCTTGAAGCAATGAAATCTTTGGCCGAGACGCCAATTCAATCACCCCCGTTTTCGAATTGCCCCCCGCCATCACAATTACATGATTTCCCCTCAAAAACCACTGACGGAATCGAAACGGCAGCCCCTTCCCGAGACTGCCGTCCGTCATACCCTTTCCCGAAAGATCAGGCGGCTTCCTGAAACGCCTTTTCAAGCGTTGCGATGTCGATCTTGACCATCTGCAGCATCGCCTCGGTCATCTTCCTGGCATTCCCCTTGCGCGCGCCGCCCATCATCTCGATCAGCGCCTTGGGCACGATCTGCCAGGAAAGACCCCAGCGATCCCGGAGCCAGCCGCATTGTTCTGCCGTGCCTCCGTTGGCAAGGAAGCCATCCCAGATGCGATCGACCTCCGCCTGATCTTCGCAGATGACCTGCACGGAGTAGGCATGGTTGAACGGTTCGAACGGCCCGGCCCGCATGGCGACGAAATTCTGGCCGCCGAGCGTGAACTGCACGATCTCGACGCTGCCCGGAGGGCCGCTCGGCGTTTCCGCCGGCACGGCGGTGATTTCGCCGATAGCGGAATTGGGCACCAGCGAGACATAGAATTCGACCGCCTCGCGAGCGCTTTCTGCAAACCAGAGATGTGAAATGACCTTGACCATGAAACGTCCTCCTTTGGTCTGTTGGTCTCCGTTCATGGCTAAGACGTGTGAGCCGTGCCCGTCCCGACAGCGGAGTACGAGAATTTTACCGGCCTTCTTTTTCGGCCTCCCGTTTTTCGGTTTTCCGAAGCCTCAACACGGCCCTGCAGGTCAGGGCAATTTTCGACAAAAGAGGGTGAGAACAAACAATCGGAATTGGTTTTTGCCAAGTAGGTTCGCGGCAATACGCGGCCTCGCACTTGCGGGGAAGCGATGCCGACCGACGCCCCTCGGAACGCAAGTCGGCAACACGTTTCTTGCCTTTAAGGCCTCATGACTAGGGAGAACGACCAATGTCCAGATATCTTGAAGTCCTCACGCCGCAGAACAGCCAGATCATCTTCATCGACCAGCAGCCGCAGATGGCCTTCGGTGTCCAGTCCATCGACCGCCAGACGCTGAAGAACAACGTCGTCGGCCTCGCCAAAGCAGCCAAAACCTTCAAGGTGCCGACCACCATCACCACGGTCGAGACCGAAGCCTTCTCGGGCCACACCTATCCGGAACTGCTCGCTGTCTTCCCCGAAAACACCATTCTCGAACGCTCCTCGATGAATTCCTGGGACGATCAGAACGTTCGCGACGCGCTGGCGAAGAACGCCGCCAACGGCCGCAAGAAGGTCGTCGTGTCAGGCCTCTGGACCGAAGTCTGCAACACCACCTTTGCGCTCTCCTGCATGCACGACACCGATTACGAGATCTACATGGTCGCCGATGCCTCGGGCGGCACCTCCGCCGATGCCCACAAATATGCCATGGACCGCATGGTCCAGGCTGGCTGCGTTCCCGTCACCTGGCAGCAGGTGCTGCTGGAATGGCAGCGCGACTGGGCCCGCCGCGAAACCTATGAGGCCGTCACCACCATCGTGAAGGAACATTCCGGCGCTTACGGCATGGGCGTCGATTACGCCTATACCCATGTCCACAAGGCGGCCGAGCGCGTCACGCATGGCAAGCGCATTGGCCCGAACCCGGCCAAGTGAATTCTCCAGAGGGAGCGGCTTCATCGCCGCTTCCCCGTTGCTGCATGCCGAAATGAATCGAGGCCCCAAATGAAAATCTATCTCCTCTCCCTCGGCGCCGGCCTGCTCGTCGGCATTGTCTACAGCCTCCTGAACGTCCGTTCGCCGGCTCCTCCGGTGATCGCGCTTGTCGGCCTGCTCGGCATCCTTGTCGGCGAACAGATCATTCCCTTCGCCAAAACGATTATTAACAAGGAGCCGGCCGCGGTCTCGTGGCTGCATCAGATCAAGCCACACATGTTCGGCCATTTGCCCAAGGGCACAAATCCCGCCGACACCAGGCCCTCCGACAAGGTCTGATACCTGCTCTCGCTCGAGGACGAAGATTATGGAAAACGCAACCGCCGACCTGATCCTGCATCACGGGCTGATCACCACGCTCGACCGCTCCAACCCGACCGCCAGCGCCGTCGCCGTCAAGGATGGCAGGTTCTTCGCTGTCGGCCACGATGCCGAGATCATGGCGCTCAAGGGGCCGGACACCAAGGTGGTCGATCTCAAGGGCAAACGTGTTCTTCCGGGCCTCATCGATAACCACACGCACGTCGTCCGCGGCGGTCTGAACTTCAACATGGAGCTGCGCTGGGATGGTGTGCGCTCGCTCGCCGACGCGATGAACATGCTGAAGCGCCAGGTGGCGATTACACCTGCACCGCAATGGGTGCGAATCGTCGGCGGTTTCACCGAGCATCAGTTCACCGAGAAGCGCCTGCCGACCATCGACGAGATCAACGCGATCGCGCCCGACACTCCGGTCTTCATCCTGCATCTCTATGACCGTGCCCTGCTGAATGGCGCAGCTCTTCGCGCCGTCGGCTATACCAAGGACACGCCAAACCCGCCCGGCGGCGAGATCACCCGCGATGCGAACGGCAACCCGACCGGCCTGCTGCTTGCCAAACCGAATGCCGGCATTCTCTATTCGACGCTCGCCAAGGGTCCGAAACTGCCCTTCGACTATCAGGTCAATTCCACCCGCCACTTCATGCGCGAGCTAAACCGCCTCGGCGTAACAGGCGTCATCGATGCCGGCGGCGGCTTCCAGAACTATCCCGATGATTATGCCGTCATCCAGAAGCTTGCCGATGACGGCCAGATGACCGTTCGCCTCGCCTATAATCTCTTCACCCAGAAGCCAAAGCAGGAGAAGGAAGACTTCCTGAACTGGACGTCCTCGGTGAAGTACAAGCAGGGCACAGATTACTTCCGCCATAATGGCGCCGGCGAAATGCTGGTCTTTTCCGCCGCCGATTTCGAGGATTTCCGCCAGCCGCGACCGGACATGCCGCCGGAAATGGAAGGCGAACTGGAAGAGGTCGTGCGCGTACTTGCGGAAAACCGCTGGCCCTGGCGCCTGCACGCCACCTATGACGAGACGATCAGCCGTGCGCTCGATGTCTTCGAAAAGGTCAATCAGGATATCCCGCTCGAAGGCCTCAACTGGTTCTTCGACCACGCCGAAACGATTTCCGAACAGTCGATCGACCGCATCGCCGCTCTCGGCGGCGGCATCGCCGTGCAGCACCGCATGGCCTATCAGGGCGAATATTTCGTCGAACGTTATGGCATCGGTGCGGCCGAAGCCACCCCGCCCGTCGCCCGCATGCTGGAAAAGGGCGTCAAGGTTTCCGCCGGCACCGATGCCACCCGCGTTGCCTCCTATAATCCCTGGGTGTCGCTCTCCTGGATGATTACGGGCCGCACCGTCGGCGGCATAGCGATCTATCCGCGCCGAAACTGCCTGGATCGCGAAACGGCGCTGCGCATGTGGACCGAAAACGTCACCTGGTTCTCCAATGAGGAAGGCAAGAAGGGCCGCATCGAGAAAGGCCAGTTCGCCGATCTCATCGTGCCGGACAAGGATTTCTTTGCCTGCGCCGAAGAGGAAATCTCCTTCCTTACATCAGAACTGACCATGGTCGGCGGCAAGATCGTCTATGGCGCGGGCCACTTCGCCGAGCTCGATGATAACCCGGTGCCGCCCGCCATGCCCGACTGGTCGCCGGTACGCGCCTTCGGTGGATATGCCGCCTGGGGTGAGCCTGAAGGAGCCGGCAAGAACTCGTTGCATCGCCGCCTGCTTTCCGCCTGCGGCTGCGCCAATGATTGCAATGTCCACGGTCATGCCCACGCCAGTGCCTGGGGTTCGAAGGCCCCGGTCTCCGATCTCAAGAGCTTCTGGGGTGCGCTCGGCTGCGCCTGCTGGGCCGTCTGAGGATCGATGCCATGCATGCCCTTGAAATTCGACTTGCGTCCCTCGCCCGCCCTCTTTTCGGCGCCGACTTCATGCGCTTCATCGCCTATCTCGGCCTCTGCGCCGCCTATCTGCAGGGCGGCCTCAACAAGCTCACGGACTTTCCGGCCGCGATCGGCGAGATGACGCATTTCGGCCTCTCGCCTGCCCCGCTCTTTGCCGTGCTCGTCATCCTCCTGGAGCTTGCCGCCTCACTCATGATTCTGACCGGCTTTTTCCGTTGGCTGGGCGCAATCGCCCTTGGTGGCTTCACACTGATGGCCACCTTCCTCGCCCTGCGTTTCTGGGAATTGCCTGATGGAATGGAGCGCTTCATGGCCGCCAATTCCTTCTTCGAACATCTGGGCCTCGTCGGCGGCTTCCTGCTCGTCGCCTGGCTCGATCTCAGGCAAAAGGCATAGAGCAACCTGCACCTAAGCATCACTTCCGCTGACCATTGCAAAAATGTTTCCTGACCGTGTCAGCACCGCTGTGCAAACCATCCGCCCCCAGGGCGTAGATCCTGCCAACCTCAGCATAGGACAAGTTCAATGCCGACGATCACCACCAAAGACGGAACGACGATTTACTATCAGGATTGGGGCAACGGCCAGCCGATCCTCTTCTCCCACGGTTGGCCGCTCTCGGGCGACGCATGGGAAGTGCAGATGCTCTATTTCGCCCAGCAGGGCTACCGCGTCATCGCCCACGACCGCCGCGGCCACGGCAAGTCCTCGCAGCCGTGGAACGGCAACAATATGGATCAATATGCCGATGACCTCGCCGAGCTCATCGAGAAGCTCGATCTGAAGAACCTCATCATGATCGGCCATTCTACCGGCGGCGGCGAAGTCGCCCACTATATCGGCCGCCATGGCACCAGCCGCGTCGCCAAGGTCGTGCTCGTCGGCGCCGTTCCGCCGCTGATGCTGAAAACCCCTGCCAATCCCGAAGGTCTGCCGATCGAAGTCTTCGACGGCATCCGCAAAGGCACGGCCGGCGACCGCTCGCAGTTCTACCGCGACCTCACCATGCCCTTCTACGGCTTCAACCGCGATGGCGCCAAGGTCAATGAGGGTCTGCGCGAAACCTTCTGGCTGATGGGCATGGCCGGCGGCATCAAGGGCCATTACGATTGCATCCGCGAATTCTCCGAGGTCGATTACAGCGACGACCTCAAGAAGATCGACGTTCCGGCGCTCCTCATCCATGGCGATGCCGACCAGATCGTGCCGATCCAGGCTGCTGCCGAAAAGGGCATCAAGCTTCTGAAGAACGGCACGCTGAAGGTCTATCCGGGCGCTCCGCATGGCCTCGCCCAGACCGAAGCAGACAAGTTCAACGCCGACGTTCTCGCCTTCATCAAGGCGTAAACCGGGAGTAGCGGCCGGCCAGGCCGAAGGAGATCACGCAATGCTTCGTCTGTCGTTAGCCCTTGTTGCCCTTCTCGGCCTGGCCGGTGCCCCGGCCTATGCCGCCTCGCCGCAATTCGGCGTCGGCGCGCAATACGATACGACCCATGTCTACGTCGCTCCTGGCGACGTGGACGCCTTCGCCAAAAGCTTCCTCGCCACCTTCGGCGGCACCAGCACCAAGCAGGTAACGGCAACCGTTACGCCGACGCCGAGCAGCACAACGTCGCAGCTTCTGCAGACGCCGGTTGGTACCGTCTCGCTCTTCGGCTTCAAGACGCCGATCCCGTATCCCTTCGGCGCCGAACGATCAGGCTATCTCGTCACCGATCTTGACAAGGCCATAGCAGCCGCAAAGGCTGCCGGCGCCGATGTCATCGTCTCCGCCTTCCCGGATCCGATCGGCCGCGATGCCGTCATCCAGTGGCCGGGCGGTGTCAACATGCAGCTCTATTGGCACACGACCACGCCAAACTATCCGGCCTTCACGACCATCCCGGAAAACCGCGTCTACGTGTCCGCCGACCGCGTGGCCGCCTTCACCCATGCCTTTCTCGCCTTCTCGCATGGCAAGGTCGTCTCCGACGACGAGAAGGCGCCCGGCACCGAGATTGGCCTGCCGGACAAGGCCTTTCACCGCCTGCGCATCGAATCCGTCTTCGGCCGCATGACCGTGCTCGTCACCGATGGCCAGCTGCCTTTCCCCTATGGTCGCGAAATGACCGGCTATGAGACCGCCGATCTTGACGCCACTCTTGCGAAGGCTAAGGAGAGCGGCGCTGAAATTCTCGTCGAACCCTACCAGTCCGGCGATCGCCGCGCCGCCATGGTGGAATTCCCGGGCGGCTATATTGCCGAAATCCACACCGTCGCGGCACACTAGGCAAACGAATTCATAGAGGAAAAAACAATGCGCCCAGCCCTGCCCGTGCTCCTGAGCCTGACCGGCGGTTATGTTGATACAGCCGGCTTCCTGGCGCTTGGCGGCCTCTTCCCCGCCCACGTCACTGGCAACTTCGTGACGCTTGGCGCAGCGCTCACTCACGGCACGTCTGGCATCATCGCCAAATTGCTGGCGCTGCCGGTCTTCTGCCTGACGATCCTTCTGCTGCGCTACGTCACCCACAATGTGCCGCCAGGCGATGAGAAGGGCTTGCGCATCCTGCTCGTGATCAAGCTTCTCTTCCTGATTGCCGGCGGCGCCTGCGCCATCTGGCTTGCGCCCTTTACCAATCCGGATGGCCTGCCGCTGGTCGCGACCGGCATGCTGCTCGTCATCGCCATGGCGATCCAGAACGCCGCCCACCGCATCCATCTCGGCGCCTCACCGCCGAGCACGCTGATGACCGGCACCACGACGCAGATCATGATCGACCTCGCCGACCTCGCCCATGGCAGCGCCGGCGATCAGGCAAAGCCCGTAAAGAGCCGCCTGTCGCACATGACGGTCGCGGTTTTCGCCTTCGCCCTCGGCTGCGGCCTTGCCGCCCTGCTCTTTGCGACCATTGGCGTCTGGTGCTTGGCCCTGCCGCCGCTCTTTGCGCTGGTCTCGGTCTGCTTGGCTTTTGCCGGCCCGCAGGCCGCTTAAGAGCAGCCCTTAGCGGCCGATGCCGTTGCCGGCCGCCTTTGCCTCCGCCTCGGCAATACGTTGCCGCAGCGTGATCTTTCGCGCTTGTATCTCAAGGGAAATGAGTTCGGAGATTGACCCATTGCGTCGCACCAAGGCGATCGTGCTCAATGCGGGAGCCGCAATGGCAGCGACGAAGATTCCGAAGCCCGCACCATCCGGCAAGCCATTCCCTGCGATCAACGTCGCGACGATGATCAAGAGGATCAGGTTGGCAAGAATGGCGATGATATGCATATGGCTCTCCCGATGGCTGGAGCGAAACCATAGTTGAGGCGCGGGGTGACCACAACTCCGGGGATGGCTTCAGATCAAGCCAAGCAAACCGCCTGAGGATAGCTGAGCGTCCGGGAATGAAAGCAGAACAACTTTCTGGTCTTTCCTTCCCGAATCACTACATTACGCGCCATGAGCAATAGTTTCGACGATATGCCCTTCTTCGACGAAGAACCGGGCGATGCGCCGCGCAAGCCGCAACAGCCCGCTGCTCCCGCAAGGGCGCCCACTGCCGGCGGCGGCATTGCTGCCCGCGCCATGGCGGCCCGCGATGGCGGCCGCCCCGATTATCTCACCGGCCTCAACCCGGAACAGCGCGAAGCTGTCGAGACACTCGAAGGCCCCGTCCTCGTGCTCGCGGGCGCCGGCACCGGCAAGACGCGCGTGCTCACCACCCGCATTGCCCATATCCTTCAGACAGGCCGCGCCTTCCCCTCGCAGATCCTTGCCGTGACCTTCACCAACAAGGCCGCCCGCGAGATGAAGGAGCGTATAGCGCTTCTCGTCGGCGGCGCCGTCGAAGGCATGCCCTGGCTCGGCACCTTCCACTCGATCGGCGTCAAGCTTCTGCGCCGTCACGCCGAACTCGTCGGCCTGCGTTCCGATTTCACCATCCTCGATACCGACGATGTGATCCGCCTCATCAAGCAGATCATCCAGGCCGAAGGCCTTGATGACAAGCGCTGGCCGGCCAAGCAATTCGCCGGCATGATCGATACCTGGAAGAACAAGGGCCTCGGCCCTGCCGATATTCCTGAGGGAGACGCCCGCGCTTTTGCCAATGGCCGCGGCCGCGATCTCTATTTCGCCTATCAGAACCGCCTTTCGACGCTGAATGCCTGCGATTTCGGCGACCTGCTGATGCATCCGATCGCGATCTTCCGCAAGCAGCCGGATCTGCTCAAGGAATATCACCAGAAGTTCCGCTACATCCTCGTCGACGAGTATCAGGATACCAACACCGCCCAATATATGTGGCTGCGGCTTCTCGCCCAGCGGCCCAAGGGCGAGCCGCAGAATGTCTGCTGCGTCGGCGACGACGACCAGTCGATCTATGGCTGGCGTGGCGCGGAAGTGGACAATATCCTGCGCTTCGAAAAGGATTTCCCGGGCGCCAAGGTCATCAAGCTGGAGCGGAACTATCGCTCGACGGCCCATATTCTCGGTGCTGCCGCCCATCTCATCACCCACAATGAAGGCCGCCTCGGAAAGACGCTCTTCACCGATCGCTCCGACCCTGACGACGCCAAGGTGCAGGTTCACGCTTCCTGGGATTCGGAGGAAGAGGCACGTGCCATCGGCGAGGAAATCGAGCGCCTGCAACGCGGCGATGCCGACGGCAAGAAGCATCTGCTGAACGACATGGCGATCCTCGTGCGCGCCTCCTTCCAGATGCGCGAATTCGAAGACCGCTTTGTCACCCTCGGCCTGAACTACCGCGTCATCGGCGGCCCGCGCTTCTACGAGCGCCTCGAAATCCGCGATGCCATGGCCTATTTCCGTCTCGTCGCCCAGCCGGCCGACGATCTCGCCTTCGAGCGCATCATCAACACGCCGAAGCGCGGCCTCGGCGACACCACGGTGCGCGCCCTCCACGATTATGCACGCGCCCGCGACATCCCGATGTTGGCCGCCGCCGCCGACATGATCGAGACGGACGAACTTAAGCCGAAGGCCCGCAAGGCCCTCTTCGATGTGATTCAATCTTTCCGCCGCTGGCAGGAACTGCTTGAAAACACATCACATACCGAGCTTGCCGAACAGATACTCGAAGAGTCCGGCTATACCGATATGTGGAAGAACGACAAGAGCGCCGAAGCGCCGGGTCGCCTTGAAAACCTCAAGGAACTTATCCGCTCCATGGACAGCTTCGAATCCTTGCGTGGATTCCTGGAGCACGTCTCCCTCGTCATGGATGCCGAGACCAATGAAAATCTCGATGCCGTCTCCATCATGACGCTGCATTCGGCCAAGGGCCTGGAATTCGACACCGTCTTCCTGCCGGGCTGGGAGGAAGGCCTTTTCCCGCATCAGCGCTCGCTCGATGAGTCCGGCCGCGCCGGCCTCGAGGAAGAGCGTCGCCTCGCCTATGTCGGCATCACCCGCGCCAAGCACCGCTGCCACATCTGGTTCGTCTCCAACCGCCGCATCCACGGCCTGTGGCAATCGACCATCCCCTCGCGCTTCCTCGACGAACTACCGGAGACCCATGTGGAAGTCGCCGAGATGGAGCAGAATTACGGCGGCTACGGCCGCGGCGGCGGTTATGGCCAGTCGCGATTCGACAAGGCCGATCCCTTTTCCAATTCCTATTCCACACCCGGCTGGAAACGCGCCCAGGCCAACAAGACCGACGCCACCCGCGACAACTGGGGCAGCCGCTCCGGCCATGCCGTGGAGCGCATCGGCTACGGTGAAAGCGGCCCGCGCGGCCGCACCATAGAGGGCGAGCTGGTGGCGAAATCCACCGCCACCGAACCCTCGCGCTTCGCACTCGGCGACCGCGTCTTCCACATCAAATTCGGCAACGGCTCCATATCAGGCATCGAAGGCAACAAGCTGACGATCGACTTCGACCGCGCCGGCCAGAAGCGTGTGCTCGACGGGTTTGTGGAGCGGGCCTGACCGCTCCACTGCCTTGGCGCTTCGCCAGGAATCACAGGCCCAGCCGCACGCACTTCTCCAGATGACAAAACGCCGCTTTGACCCGACTCGCAAATCAGCCTAGCCCGGTCATTGCCCGCCCATGAAAGGCAGGCTTCACAAGACCTTCAAAGGAGGTTCAAGTGACCAGTGTTTCAGCCCTGGGCAGCACGCTGACCCAGTATCAAGCCCCCCTCAACCCACTCGACAAGAACGGTGACGGCGTCGTCTCGGCAGACGAGCTCGCCGCCGCTTCCCAGTCCTCAACAGCCAGCGCCTCGACCGCCAGCACCTCGTCCGCCGGCGATGACGATTCCTCCGGCTCCGATGTCGTCCAGAAGATCGCAGCTGATATTCTGGCGCTCATGCTCTCGCTCCAGAAGACCGATGACAGCGACAGCCAGTCCGGCACCGATGCCAAGGGTGATGGCTCCAAGGGCGCACTCTCTGCCCTTGATACGAATGGCGATGGCAAGCTCACCACGTCGGAAATTCTTGCCGCCGATCCGCAGAAGATTGCCGCCGCCGGCAGTGATGATGATAACAGCGGCCTGATGGCCAAGGTCCTCACCGACATGCAGACTGCACTTCGCGCATACCAGACGACCTATGGCGCCTCGCCCGTCGCCACCAGCGATAGCGACCAGACGGCCTGATGCAATGAGGCTCCGCCGGGGGAGCCTCGCTGAACAGGCTGCAAGCAAACTTCGCCGCCGGCATTATCCGTTCTGACCCGCGGCACGCCCCTCAGGGCACCAAGCTTTCTTATCGGCCTTTTCGACCGTGTGGATACCCTGTAAATGATCTGCAACCGCAGGCATTCACCTCAGGCTTCAACCCGATTTTCCGGCGAGACATCCGATGACGGTTATACCAACACTTCAAACCGAGCGCCTGATCCTGCGGCCTCCCGTGATGGAAGACTGGCCGGATTATCATGCGCTGATGATCTCCGATCGCGCGCTCTATATGGGCGGTCCG
The DNA here is from genome assembly GCF_056398505.1 of Rhizobium sp. 01T437. Classification (NCBI taxonomy): domain Bacteria; kingdom Pseudomonadati; phylum Pseudomonadota; class Alphaproteobacteria; order Hyphomicrobiales; family Rhizobiaceae; genus Rhizobium; species Rhizobium sp. 01T437. The sequence goes on along the minus strand of NZ_JBFTPM010000007.1, from coordinate 107,273 downwards.
CATTCGACCAAGGCCGCCTGGGGCATGTTCTGCCATGACGTCGCCCTATGGGAGCTGATGGGCCACGGCGCCCTGATGATGGAGGATCGCGCCACGGGACAATGCCTCGGCCAGGTCGGCATCAATCACGGTCCGCTGTTTCCTGAGAAGGAACTGGGCTGGCTCGTCTATCCGCAAGCCGAGGGCAAAGGTTATGCCTATGAGGCAGCCGTTGCCTTGCGCGACTGGGCCTTTACGGTGCGTGGCCTGAAGACGCTGGTGAGCTATATCGCTCCTCCCAATGTGAGGTCGATCCGGCTCGCCGAGCGGCTGGGCGCCGTGCCGGATATAACGGCGGCGCGCCAGGAAGGCGATACCGACGATCTGGTCTTCAGGCATCCGGCTCCATAGCCGCATGCATAAATCCTAATATAAAACGCGAGATACTTGCCGCTTTCGCGTATAACGCGAACGGCAGCAGAAAAATACGTTGATGCTGCCATTTGCCACTCTTCATACTAGAAATAGCACTTGCGCCCAGCCCCCCGGAAATCCACTAGTTGATTGCGCCGAATGCGATTGGCATTTTGCGATGCGATATGCGTAAGGGATAGCTTGATGAAGGCGTTGCTGCTGGTCGATATTCAGAACGGATTCTGTCCCGGAGGTAACCTGCCGGTTCCCGATGGTGACAAGATCGTTCCCGTGGCAAACAGCCTGATCGATAGCGGCAAATATGATCTCGTCGTCGCCTCGCAGGATTGGCATCCGCCCGGCCACGGCAGCTTCGCCTCTTCCCATCCCGGCAAGCAGCCCTTCGAAATGGGCGAACTCTCGGGTAAACCGCAGATGTTGTGGCCGGATCATTGTGTGCAGTACACGCGTGACGCCGAACTGCATCCGGATCTCCGTTCGGCGCAGATCGACCTCATCCAGCAGAAGGGCGAAGATCGCAACGTCGACAGCTATTCCGCCTTTCGCGACAATGAGAGGCACGCCGTGACCGGCCTTGCCGATTTCCTCAACGATCAGGGCGTCACCCAGCTCGACGTCTGCGGGCTGGCGACCGATTATTGCGTGATATTATCCGCGATCGATGCGCTGGAAATGATGCCCGGCGTCAAGGTCCGCTTCATCGAGGATGCGAGCCGCGGCCTCACGCCGGAAGGTGTCGCTGCCGCCATCGGCGAGATGCGCGGACGCGGCATCGACATTATCAACAGCGCGGATATTCTCGCCGAATAATCAGTCCGTCTTTCCGCTTTCCCGTTCCAGGAGATAGAGCTCCTCCCCGAAATCCTCCATCTTCTTCAAGAAGGCGGCATGGGCGTCGCGCAGGCCCTGATTGTAGTAATAGGCGCCGATATTCTCGGAGAAGAAGTCGAGCAGGAATTCGGCCGGCAGCACGCCGATCGGGTCTAGCTCACGGTCGAAATATTGCCGGATACGCGAAACGATGTCCGCCTTTTCTTCCTTCGAAAATTCGATCTTCTTCATTAGCTCCTCGACTTCCCGGTGACGCAGCCTGGTAACGCTTCAGCAAAATCGATTGGTGAATCAAGGAAATTCAATTGCCGCAGCAGGTGAGACACCATAGAGGGAAATTCCAATTCCAACAGGATCATATCCCATGAATCGCGCCGACTTTGTCGAAGGTTTGCGGGGCGGCTTTCCCGTGGCGCTCGCTTCTGCCCCCTTCGGAGCACTGTTCGGCGCCCTTGCCGCCGAGCAGGGCATGTCGCTCTCCGAACTTACCTTCATGAGCGCCACCGTCTATGCGGGCGCAAGTCAGCTGGTCGGCATCGAGCTTTTCGGCCACAATGTGCAGGCCTGGGTGATCGTTCTATCGATCCTCGCGGTTAACTTCCGCCACGTGCTCTATTCTGCGGCGATTGCCCGCTACATCAGGCATTTCACGGCGATCCAGAAGTTCTTCACCTTCTTCCTGCTGGTCGATCCGCAATTTGCCGAGACCGTCAGGCGCGGTGAGGCAGGTCAGCCCGTTACCTTCACCTGGTATCTCGGCTTCGGCATCATCATTTATATTCCGTGGGTCATCATCAGCCTTATCGGCGGCATGCTCGGGTCCCTCATTGGCGATCCGAAGACGATCGGCCTCGATATCCTGCTGCCGGCCTATTTCCTCGGCATCGTGCTCGGCTTCCGCAAGCGTGACAACTTCCTGGCTGTGGCGCTGACGAGCGCCGTTGCCTCGGTCATCGCCTATCATTTCGTCGGCTCCCCCTGGCATGTGAGCCTAGGCGCTGTGGCAGGCATCATCCTTGCCGCTCTGATGCCCCTGCCCGCCGAGGAGCCGGATCTTGAAGCCGACGCTCTCAACACCGAAAACCACGAGGTCTGAGATGGAATTCGATCTCCACATGGCTCTCGTGATCCTGGCCGCCGCAGCCGCGACCTTCGCGACCCGCATCGGCGGCTATATCATGATCACCAAGATGAAGCGCATTCCCCCGCGCATGGAAGCAGCACTCAATGCCGTGCCGGCCGCGGTGCTGACGACGCTTGTCGCGCCCGCCTTCTTCATCGGTGGTTGGGATTCGAAACTGGCGCTCGCAGTCGCCCTCGTCATCGGCCTGCGCTTCTCGCACACCTGGATGCTCGTGGCCGCCTGGATCATCGTGATGACCTGGCGACACACGATCGGCCTCTAAACCGAAGGCCGGATATCCCGCCGCTCAGTATTCCAGCGGCAAAGTCGCATTCTCCAGCCATGCCTTGACGTCATGGTCGTGGATCAGCGGCATCAGCGCCTCGCGCGTTTGGCGGTGGTATTCGTTGAACCAGTGCAGCTCGTCATGCGTCAGCAATTCCGGGATGACGATGCTGCGATCGATCGGGCAGAAGGTCAGCGTCTCGAAGCCGAGCATCGGCATGTCGCCGCCATCGACGGCTTCAGCCTCCCGCACATAGATCAGGTTCTCGATGCGGATGCCGAAATGGCCCGGCCGGTAATAACCCGGCTCGTTGGAAAGGATCATGCCCGGCAACAGCTCCTGCGTCGACAGCCGCGAAATGCGCTGCGGCCCCTCGTGAACCGAGAGATAGGAGCCCACACCATGGCCGGTGCCATGCGCGAAATCGGCCCCTGCCCGCCATAGCGCGATGCGCGCCAGTGGATCGAGATCGCAGCCGCGCGTGCCCTTCGGGAAACGCGCCGTGCTGATCTGGATCATGCCCTTCAGCACCAGTGTGAAGAAGCGCTTGTGCTCTTCGCTGACAGCACCGATGCCGACAGTGCGGGTGATATCGGTCGTGCCGTTGATATATTGCGCGCCGGAATCGATCAGGAAGAGTTCGCCCGGCTGGATATGCCGGTCGGTCGCCGTCGTCACCCGGTAGTGCATGATGGCCGCATGTTCGCCGGCACCCGAGATCGTGTCGAAGGAAATATCCTTCAGCGGGTTCTGCATGCTCTGACCCAGCTTTGCGCGAGCCGCTTCCAGCCGTTCGGCGGCGCCAATTTCGGTGATCGTGCCGGGTTTGCTCTGCGATAGCCAGTAGAGGAATTCCACCATGGCTGCACCATCCTGCAGATGGGCGGCAGCCGAACCGTTGATCTCGACGCTGTTCTTCACAGCCCGCGGCAGCTTTGCCGGATCGACACCTTCCACGACTTCGCCGCCAGCCTTGCGGATGATCTCGGCGAGCGCATAGGAGGCGATATCGGGATCGATGAGAATGCGGCCGCCATCCTTGGCGACTGCAGCGAGCTTCTCATCCAGCAGCGAGGGCGCGAGCTGGGTGGCGATCTGCGCGAGATAGGCTTCCGGCTCGATGCCGGTCTTGCGCTTGTCGAGAAAGATCTCCGCCTTGCCATCGGCATGGATGATGGCGCGCGCCAGCGGATGCGGCGTGTGCGGCACGTCGGCGCCGCGGATGTTGAAGATCCAGGCGATGGAAGACGGATCGGCGATGAGCACTGCCTTCAGGTTCTTCTTGGCGAGATCATCCGCGATGGTCGCGATCTTGTCCTTGGCGAGAATTCCGGCCTGCGCCACGTTCTGGATGACGACAGGCCCAAGCGGTTCCGCCGGCCGGTCAGCCCAGAGCTTGTCGAGCGGATTGTGCGGCAGAAAAACCAGTGCGCCACCGATCTCCGACAGCGCCTTTTCGAGCTTGCGCACTTCGGCACCCGAATGCAGCCACGGATCGATGCCGAGCTTCAGCCCTTTCTTGCCATGCGCAGGCAGCCAGACATGCGGCGGCTCGTTGACCAGATCGCCGCCGGTAAAGACCGACCCATCCACCTGCTCGGCAAGCTGCGTCACATAGCGCCCGTCGACATAGACGATCGCTTCCGTCCGGGTGATCAGCGCAATGCCCGCAGAGCCGGTGAAGCCCGTCAGCCAGGAGAGCCGCTCCGCGCAGGCAGGCACGTACTCGCCGTTATATTCATCGGCGCGCGGCACGAGGAAAGCATCGATGCCGAGCGCATCGAAACTGGCGCGCAGTGCGGAAACCCGTTCCCTGCCGAACTGCGGCGTGGAGGTGACTTCGAAAGACTGGAACATGCTGGAAACCCGAATGAATGAAACGAATCCGGTTAATGGGATAGTCGCCATGTTAGCGAATTTTCAGTCATTGGGGAGAAAAAGCGACGCGAAGCACCTGGGAAGGCCTGGCCGCCCAATAATTTGGCAGAAATGTGTCTCGATGTGGGAAACTGGCACGCTTCATGCATTACGCGCATGGCTGCAATGAAACAAACCCTCTGCCGCCGCATGACGGAATAGCTATATACAGCGCATCGAACGGTTCACGACGAACCATCAACAAAGGATTTTTTGAAATGACCGCCTCTCTCTCGCGCTTCGCTTACAGCAGCCCGGTACAGGCTGGCGAACGCCAGACTGTGCGTCACGTCATCGGTGCCCGCCGCCCGCAGAATGAGGATAGCCTCAAGGTGCTCGCAGCAGGCCAGCGTTCCACGCGCCACAAAGGCGCACCGAGCTACGCATTCTGAGCTTAAAGCCCTTCCGATCCTCCTCCCTCCACCGGACAGGCCTATCGGAATGCAGTAGTGCCCGCTCGAGCATCCTCCTCCTTCGAGCTCGCGGGCAAGACCGGATTTAAATGCCGGTCCAAGGCGGTGTCTCTGGCACCGCCTTTTTTCTTGTTCGGAATTCCCTGAGATTACGGACGATCGAGATGGATCGTCACCCAGCCATTGCGCCAGATCGTGCGCACGTGGCGAAGCTTCGCGCCATTATAGGCGGCAATCACCTTCCAGCGCTGGCCGGCAAGGATGCCGGACAGGATCACCGATCCGCCCGGCGCCAGATTGGTGACGAGCTGCGGCGCCATTCTGATCAGCGGCCGCGCCAGAATATTGGCGATGATGAGGTCGAACGGCCCATGCTCGGAAAAGGCGGTCGAATGGAAGCCGGGTGCGGTCACCGTGCTGATACCGCTGGCAATGCCATTGCGGCGTACATTCTCGGCCGCGACGCGAATGGCGACCGGATCGATATCGGTTGCCAGCACGGGAATGTTGCGCAGCTTGCGCACCGCAATTGCCAGCACGCCACTTCCAGTGCCGAGATCGAGTGCATTGCGAACCTTGCGTGCCCGGACCACTCGGTCGATCACCTCCAGGCAGCCGGCCGTCGTGCCGTGATGGCCGGTACCGAAAGCCTGGCCGGCATCGATCTCGATGGCGATGTCGCCCGTGCGCACCTTGTCGCGATCATGCGAGCCATGAACGAGGAAGCGCCCTGCCCTGACGGGCTTCAGCCCTTCAAGCGATTTGACCACCCAGTCCACATCCGGAATGACCTCGCGCGACAGCGCGGCATCCGGGAAAGCGTCCTTCAGCGCCGCCTCGATACGAGTGCGCACATCCGCCTCTTCCTCCGCCATCATGTAGACGGAGGCTTCCCAGACATCTTTCTTCTCGTCGATCTCGGTCGTGCCGATGGCAAAATCTTCTTCGCCGAAGACCTCGCTCAGAAGGTCGAGGATTTCCTCGGCCTGCTTTTCAGTCGTCGACACGTAAAGGCGGATTTCACTCACGATAGGCAATCTTTCCGGTTGCGTCGCCCGCTACCGGTTGCGATGCTTTCAGCTGCCGGTCATCCCTTGGCGACGAGATTCTCAAGCTTCTTTATCGCCGTATCGGGGTTTTCGCCATAGGAGATCGTTCCTGCAAAACGCCCGGCCGAATCGAGCAGGAAGACCGAGGCCGTATGGTCCATCGTGTAATCTCCATCAGGATTGTTCTCGTCCACAGGCACCTTCTTGGCATAGACGCGGAAGCCCTTGATGACGTCGGCGATCTTGTCCGGCGGGCCGGAAATGCCGGTAATGCGCTTGGAAACGTTGGAGACGTACTCGTTCATGATCTCGGGCGTATCGCGCTCGGGATCGACGGTCACGAAATAGGCCTGCAGCTTGTTGCCCCGGGGATCGACCTTCTCCATCCAGCCGTTGAGCTCGAAGAGCGTCGTCGGGCAGACTTCGGGGCAATGCGTAAACCCGAAGAACAAGGCCGTCGGCTTGCCACGCAGGGCCTGCTCCGTGATCGGCTGGCCACTCTGCGATACCAGCGTGAACGGCACGCCGAATGGCCCCTCGGCCACCACTTCCCTCGTCCGGCTCTGGTCCAGCGTGAACCAGCCGAGCACGCCGGCAAGCAGCAGCACTGCAATCCAGACGGCGATACGGAAATTCTTCATGGTACTTTCCTTGATGCGCGGATGCCCCCATCCGTCTCGCCCGTGTGATTATAGTCGCGATCGCAAGCGCGCAATTCAAGAATGCGTTTTCTCACCCGTGATTAATTGCCCCACCTTGATGAATGCCAGATGCGGGCAAACGTCCTGCGAAAAGTCGTACAAAGACGAATTATCGCACCTTTCTAACGGCTTGCCGCGAGCGTCTCGAAGCAACCCCAAGAAATACATCGTTAGGAAAGGCTTAATTGCGGATATCTATATTTAGTAATGCACACAGTGCTTCGGCGCTGTTCCGACATGATGTCGGCCGGAGCATGAACCGGATCAGCATAAAAATCGAGGGAACTAAAAACCGCCTGGGGCGGAGGGTGGCTTTATGACAAATTCGACGGTTCGCAGAAACCTTTCGGTCGGCCAGCGGCTCTGGACGCTCGGCGGGGCTGCTCTCATCGGCTTCGGCTCGATGCTCGGCATCGGCTGGTACGAGAACATGCAGGTCGATACCGGCCTGCGCCGCGCTGACGAGATCCAGCAGAGCATCGACAGCATCAACGACATGCGAGTCGCCAATCTGACGCTGGTTCTCGCCGCCATGGACTCGATCGTCGACCGGGAAGAGAAGATCATCCAGCCCGACCGCCTGAAGATCGTTGCCGATTCGCTAGCAACTCTCTCCAGCGGCTCGAAGGAAATAAGCATGATCGCCGAGGAGCTGAAGGCCGGCGACCTGCTGAAAAGCTACGATTCCGATGTCGGCGCGCTTCGCCAGGCCATCCAGGTGGATCTCAAGGCGCTCGTCGAACAGGGCGCGTCCGATGCCGAATTCGACAAGATCGACGATCGTATCGACGCTGACGGCGAAAAGCTCGCCGCCACCCTCGACAAGTTCGCCAGTGACGGCACCGTCGTTGCCCGCAAGCGTATCGAAAGCGCCAACGAGACCTCCCGCAGCTCGCTGGTCATCCAGATCGCGCTTGGCGTCATCGCCATCCTCACCATGGCCGCGCTGCAATATATCCATGGCGGCTCCATTCGCCGCGGCATCGTCACCGTGCGTGAAAGCATGCTGCGCATCTTGAACGGCGACCTGACAAGCAACGTCGCCGGCAAGGAACGCGGCGACGAGATCGGCGAAATGGCCCGTGCCGCCGAAAGCTTCCGCCTTGCAGCCATCGAAAAGATCGATCTGGAAGCCCGCACCGAGACCGACCGTCAGCGCAGCGATGCCGAGCGCCGCGAGCGCGAATCTGCCAAGCTTGCCGATACGGAAGCGCTGAACGCCGCCGTCACAGCGCTCGCCCAGGGCCTCACCCGCCTTGCCAACGGCGATCTGACCGCGAGCATCGACCAGCCCTTCCGCGACGAGCTGGAAAGGCTGCGTCAGGATTTCAACCAGACCGCCATGCGCCTGCGCAGGGCGATGAGCGACATTGCCCAGAACAGCGGCTCGATTCAGGCCAACGGCCACCAGATGCGCGCCGCCGCCGACGACCTCGCCAAGCGCACAGAGCAGCAGGCCGCCTCCCTGGAAGAGACCTCGGCGGCGCTGGACGAGATCACCGCCACCGTCCGCAACGCCACCAGCCGCGCCGAGGAAGTCGGCAACATGGTCGCTCATACTCGCCAGAATACCGAGAAATCCGATGCCATTGTCGGCGACGCGATGGCCGCAATGGAGCGAATCGAAGGCGCCTCCCGCGAGATCGGCACCATCATCAACGTCATCGACGAGATCGCTTTCCAGACGAATCTGCTGGCACTCAACGCCGGCGTCGAGGCCGCGCGTGCGGGCGAAGCCGGCAAGGGCTTTGCGGTCGTTGCACAGGAAGTTCGCGAACTTGCCGGCCGCGCAGCCGGAGCAGCCAAGGATATCAAGACCTTGATCGGAAAATCCGGCGCCGAAGTTAAAATCGGCGGCGAATTAGTGACGGCCGCCGGCGAGGCTTTGCGCCAGATCGGCGAAGATGTTCTGCGTATCGACGGTCATGTTAAATCAATCGTAACCTCTGCGCGCGAACAATCAGTTGGACTGAACGAGATCAATACAGCCATCAGCCAGATGGATCAGGTGACGCAGAAGAATGCGGCCATGGTGGAGGAAACGAACGCCGCCAGCCACACTCTCGCAAGTGATGCGGAAAACCTGACGCAGCTGGTACGGCAGTTCAATATCGGCGAGGGCATGAACGCCCGTCAAACGCCGCGAGAAGCCCCCGCAGCCTCGCATCCGAAACCTTCACCCGCACGGCGCCTCATTGGCAAGGTCGCGGGAGCCTTCACGGGCGGCGGCGCCGCCAGGACACTCGCCTCTCCGGCCGGAGACAACTGGGAAGAATTCTGACCATGAACAACAATGCCATCAAGCAGTCGGGCGCCTACCTCGAAATCGTCTCGTTCCACCTGGGCGACCAGGAGTTCTGCATCGATATCATGGCGATCCGCGAAATCCGCGGCTGGGCGCCGGTCACCCCGATGCCGCACACCCCCCCCTACGTCCTCGGCCTCATCAACCTGCGCGGTGCCGTGATCCCGGTGATCGACATGGCCTGCCGCCTCGGCATGAAGATGACGGAACCATCGGAGCGTTCCGCCATCATCGTCACCGATATCGCCGGCAAGCTGGTCGGCCTGCTGGTCGAACAGGTCTCCGACATGATGACCATCAAGAGCGAAGACCTTCAGCCGCCGCCGGAAATCATCCCGGAAGCCCAGCGCGCCTTCTGCCGCGGCATCGTCGCGCTCGAAAAGACCATGGTCTGCTTCCTCAATCTCGACACCGTCATCGCCGACGAGCTGTCGCGCGAAGCTGCCTGATCTATCTGACTATTCCGAATTCGAAGGCCCGGCTCGTCCGGGCCTTTTTCATTGTGGCTTGCCGTTCTTCCAAACGACATCCTGTCCATAGAGCGGGATCGTCGAAATCGACATCTTCGCCGAACCATCCGTCACCTGCCGCGAATGGGCGAGATAGATCAGCGTATTGTTGCTCTTGTCGTAGATCCTGTTGACGGCAAGGGTCTTCCAGATCAGCGACATGCCCTGCCGGAACACCTCGCTGCCATCCTTGGACATATCGATATTGCCGATCTCGATCGGCCCCGTCTGGCGGCAGGAGATGGAATTATTCGAGGGGTCTTCGAACCAGTTGCCGTTCTTGAAACGGTCGATCAGGCTGCGGTCGAAATAGGTGACATGGCAGGTTACGCCCTTCACTTCTGGGTCGGAAACCGCCTCGATGATGATGTCATTGCCGATCCAGTCGACCCCGACCTTGCCGACGACCTCGGCCGATGTCGCGCCTGCGGAAGCGGCGAGGAAGACTGAGCCAAAGAAAAGATTGCGCAAAGCGGACATGACAACTCCCGTGTTGATCCGGAAGTTAAGATAAGAATGGCCGACCCCTTTGCAAGAAAGCGCCCAACCCTTTGCAAGAAAGCGAAAGTCACGCCTTACGGCAGGTGCAGGGCTCGTAGCCGGCGGCCGTCAGCCTGCCGGGCTTCATGCCGATGACGGCGGGAATGGCAGCAACCGTGGCAGCCTTGACTGCCCTCGCCATCTCGATTGCCGCTGCCGCACAGACGGCAGCATCCTCAGCCGCATTATGGTGGACGAAACGCAGGCCGAGATGCTCGGCAATCAGGTTCAGCCGGTACGACAGAAAATGCGGCCAGATGCGCTGCGCCATCTTCAGGCTGCAGAGATAGGTGAGCTCCGGATAGGACTGCCGGTAAAGATCAAGGCTCGCCCGCCAGACGCTGAAATCGAAGGCGGCATTGTGGGCGATCATCGTCGCGCCCCGGAAATCCTCAAGGAACTCGTCCATGACTTCAGGAAATTCAGGTGCATCCTCGACATGTTCAGGCCGAATGCCGTGGATCGCGATATTCATGCCGGAAAAGCGCATGTCGCGTGGACGGATCAGCCGCTCCTCGACCCGCGTCACCTGCCCGTCCTCAATCCAGGCAAGGCCGACCGAGCAGGCGCTGCCGCGCTGTTCGTTGGCTGTCTCGAAATCGATGGCGATAGTCTTCACGGGCAAATATCCGAATCGTCTGCTCATCCGGAATAATCTTAGCCGTATCCGAAGGCAAATTCTGACCTGTTGACATCTGCACGCGAATGGCGAAACTTCCGTGCATGATCAACTCTGTGGTCCACACCCTTCATCTTATCACCACGACCCATGCAGGGTACGCGGGAGAGATGGTGCGCCACTAGCAGCCGATCATCCCCGAAAACCCTGCCGAGGCGAGCAGGGTTTTCTGAAACTCCGCTCTCCTCTTTTGGAAACCCAAGGAGAGCACGATGTTAACTAACAAGGATACCCCACCCAAGAAGCCCTCTCTGCAAGGCCTGAGCGTTCGCGCCATACGCTTGAGCGACGTCGAAGCCGTGACCGAGCTGATGAACCTGCCAGGCTATCGCGCCGGCACGCTGCGCCCGCCTTTTGAAAGCATCGATGCGGTGCGCAAGCGCATGGAATCCCCCTCACCCAACGCCCTCAACCTCGTTGTCGAACTCGACGGCAGGATCGTCGCCAATGGCGGCATGAACCGCTTCGAAGGACGGCGCCAGCACGCCGCGAGCCTCGGCATGGGTGTGCACGACGATTTCACCGGTCGCGGCGTCGGAACCGCCCTGATGGCCGCGTTTGTCGATACCGCCGACAATTGGCAGGATATCAAGCGGATGGAGCTGACTGTCTATACCGACAACGCGGCAGCCATCCGCCTTTACGAAAAATTCGGCTTCGAAAAGGAAGGGCTCCTCCGATCATTCGGCTATCGCGACGGGCAATATGTCGATGCCTATACGATGGCGCGGCTGAGGGCCTGAAACAAAGAGGCCGGCGTTGTCGCCGGCCCTCCCTCCGTTACCCCTCAATCAGCGCCAGCCACTCGTCTTCGTCCATGGTCTGAACGCCGAGTTCGCGGGCCTTGTCGAGCTTGGAGCCGGCACCAGGGCCGGCAACGACGATATCGGTCTTCTTGGAGACGGAGCCTGCCACCTTTGCCCCAAGGCCTTCTGCCCTCGCCTTCGCCTCTTCGCGGGTAAACTTCTCCAGCGAACCGGTGAAGACGACGGTCTTGCCGGCGACCGGGCTGCCCACTGTCACCGGCTGTTCGGCCTCCTGCGGCGTCACCTCGTCGAGCAGGCGGCCGATCACCTCGATATTGCGCGGCTCCTTGTAGAATTCCACGATGGCACGCGCCACGACCTCACCAATGCCTTCGATGGCGTTGAGGTCGTTCCAGGCATCACCCGAAAGCGTTGCCGCCTCCTTCATCGCCGCCGCAAAGGCCTCGTAGGTATTATAGGAGCGCGACAGGAGCTTCGCCGTCGTCTCGCCCACGTGGCGGATGCCGAGCGCGTAGATGAAGCGGTGAAGGGCGATGCTGCGCCGCTCATTGATTGCAGCATAAAGCTTGCCGACGCTGACCTTGCCGAAACCGTCGATATTCTCCAGCTTGGTGATCGACTGTTGCTGACGCTTCTCCAGCGTGAAGATATCGGGCGCCGTGCGGATCTGCAGCGCAGGATCCTCGCTCTCGAAGAAGAAGTCGATCTGCTTGGAGCCAAGTCCCTCGATATCAAAGGCATTGCGCGAAACGAAGTGCTTCAGCTCTTCCGTCGCCTGCGCGCGGCAGATGAAGCCGCCGGTGCAGCGGGTGACGGAATCGAGCTTGCCGGTCTTCTCATGCCGCTCACGCACCGCATGCGAACCGCAGACCGGGCATACTTTCGGAAACTGATAGGGCTGCGCCTCAGCAGGACGCTTTTCCATGACGACATCGAGCACCTGCGGGATCACGTCACCGGCACGCTGCACGATGACGGTGTCGCCGATGCGGATATCGTGCTCCTCCTCACGGATGCGCTCGCCATTATTGCCGATGCCCTTGATGTAGTCCTCATTGTGCAGGGTCGCATTGGTGACGACGACGCCGCCGACGGTGATCGGCGTCAGCCGCGCCACCGGCGTCAGCGCGCCGGTGCGACCGACCTGGATGTCGATATTCTCGACGATAGTGAAAGCCTGTTCGGCCGGGAACTTGTGCGCCGTCGCCCAGCGCGGGCTGCGCGAGCGGAAGCCGAGACGCTGCTGCAGCTCGAGGCTGTCGACCTTGTAGACGACGCCATCGATATCGTAATCGAGGTCCGGCCGTTCGAGGCCGATCTCGCTGTAATGGGCAAGGATATCGTCAACCGAGTTCAGCCGCTTCATCAGCGGATTGACCGGGAAACCCCAGCTCTTGAAGACCTCCACCATGCCCATCTGCGTATCGGCGGGCATGTCCGACATCTCGCCCCAGGCATAAGCGAAGAATCTCAGCTTGCGGCTCGCCGTCACTTTCGCATCGAGCTGGCGCAGCGACCCCGCGGCAGTATTGCGCGGATTGACATAGGTCTGCTTGCCTTCGGCCTCCATCTGAGCGTTCAGCGCCATGAAGTCGCTCTTGGCCATGTAGACCTCGCCGCGCACTTCCACGACGGATGGAACGCCCTTCGGCAGCTCGTTCGGGATTTCCTTGATGGTTCGGATATTCGCGGTGACGTTTTCGCCCGTCGTACCGTCGCCGCGGGTCGCACCCGTCACCAGCTTGCCGTTCTCATAGCGGATTGACATGGAAAGCCCGTCAATTTTCGGCTCGGCGGTAAAGGCAATGGAATTGTCCGGCAGGCGGCCAAGGAAGCGATAGACGCTGGCAACAAAGTCGCGCACATCTTCCTGCGAGAAAGTATTGTCGAGCGACAGCATCGGCCGGGAATGGACGACCGGCTGGAAGGTGGCGGAAGGGGCTGCACCGACCCGGCGCGACGGGCTGTCCTCACGGATGAGCTCTGGGAAGCGCGCCTCGATCGCATCGTTGCGACGCTTCAGCGCGTCATAATCCGCATCGGAAATCTCCGGCTGGTCCTTGCCATGATAGAGCGCGTCGTTACGCGCAACCTCCTTGGCCAGCCGTTCCAGTTCGATGGCAGCGTCTTCAAGGGTCAGGTCCTCAACAGCGACGGATTCGGTCGACATGCAGCTTCACTCCAGAGAATCTGCAATGGTTTTAGAGCAAAATTCCGCGATTGAAATAGCACCAATGTTTTGAATTATGGCTGCGCGTTGCGCAGTCTGATGGCGCTGACATGTAGCGTGCGGTCCCGCAGGGCCTTCAGCGGCATGAGGCTGTCAACGACACGGAGCTCGATGCCGCGCCGCGCAAATTCGCGATCGAGACCGGACATTGATGTGAGTGCGAGCGGCAGAACCGTCCTGCGCGACACCCACATTCCCGCGTCCTGCAGGTCCTCGAAACCATCGGACGGCATCTCGTAGCGGTGGATGCTTTCGGCCTGCAGCCGCGCCAGCCATCCACGCTCTCTATAGGCAGCACCCCGCCAGTCGCCGAGCAAGCGGCGATCTTCGTCTGATGTCTCGGGCCTCGCCCAGATCAGAATACGCGGACAATCGCGCGGAAAGAGATACATGAAGTCGTGGATGTCATCGATCGCCCAGACGAGCGGCTCGTTCAGCCATTCCCGGCCCGGCGGGCGATCGGAGGCAATGCGCACCGGGCGCGGCTCAAAGGCCGTAATAGTGGGATCATCGCTGAAATGGAAAAGCCGCATGCATGGACCTGACCGGTGAGTGACGTCAGATAGCGCAGCGCCTCCGGCTTGTCACCGGCAGCTTATGACTAGCCGTTCCCGGCCAGCAGCCTCGCGGCAGCCGCCCTCGCCTCTTCCGTCACGGAGGCGCCCGCGAGCATGCGGGCAATCTCTTCCGTGCGGTCCTTCTGGGCCATCGTGGCAACGCGCGTCGCGATCTTGTCGGAGCCCTCGCCGGACGGTCCCTTGGAGATCAGGAGATGCGTAGCAGCGCGGGCCGCCACCTGCGGCGCATGGGTGACGGAGAGAACCTGCACGCGCTCGGAAAGCCGCTTCAGCCGCTGGCCGATCGCATCCGCCACCGCCCCGCCGACACCAGTGTCGATTTCGTCGAAGACGAGCGTCGGCGCCGAGCCGCGGTCGGCAAGCGCCACCTTAAGCGCCAGCAGGAAGCGTGAGAGTTCGCCGCCCGAGGCGACCTTCATGATCGAGCCGGGACGCGTGCCCGGATTGGTCTGGACGTGGAATTCCACGACATCGATGCCCTCGGCGGTCGCCTCCTCCGCATCGGTGGTGATCTCTACCATGAAGCGGGCGCGCTCGAGCTTCAGCGCCGGCAACTCGGCCATAACGGCCTGCGCCAGCGCATCGCCGGCGTGGTGACGCTTCTCGGAAAGCGAGCGGGCGGCCGCATCGTAATTCGCCTTGGCGACCCCGACTTCCGCCTCGAGCTTGGAGAGACGCTCCTCGCCGGCATCCAGATCGGCAAGATCGTTGATCATGCGCACGGCGAGCGCCGGAAGCTCGGTGACGGGAACGGAATATTTACGGGAGGCAGCGCGCAACGCAAACAGCCGCTCTTCGACGCGCTCCAGTTCCTTCGGATCATATTCCGTCTTGCGCAGTGCCGCCTCGACTTCCATCTGCGCATTCGAAAGCTGGTCCAGCGCGGCGTCAAGCAGGGCTACGGTGTCTTCCAGCAGGCCGGGCGCCTCATGACTCTTGCGCTCGAGACGGCGCACCAGCGAGGCGATATGCGGCACGGGAGAGGCATTGCCGTTGAGGAATTCGGAGGCCTCGGCGATATCGCCGGCAATACGCTCCGCCTTCATCATCTTCTGGCGGCGGTCGGCAAGCTCATCCTCTTCGCCATCGCGTGGCGAGAGCTTTTCGAGCTCTTCGACGGAGGAGCGCAGATAATCCGCCTCACGGGCAGCTACCTCGACCTTCTCGCTGTGTTTCTTCAGCGTGCGCTCGCTATCGCGCCACTGGCGGTAAAGCGTGGCCACACCCTGCACATCCTCGCTGATACCCGCGAAGGCGTCGAGCAGCGTTCTATGGGCATTGGTATCGACAAGCGCGCGGTCGTCGTGCTGGCCGTGGATCTCGACCAGCATCTGGCCGGCCTGACGCATCAGCTGAACGCTGATAGGCTGATCGTTCACATAGGCCTTGGTGCGCCCGTCGGAGGATTGCTGGCGGCGAAAGATCAGGTCGCCTTCGTCATCGATGCCGTTTTCGCGCAAGAGCTTGCGGGCACCATGATCCAAGCCGACATCGAAGACGGCGGTCACCTGGCCCTTGTCCTCGCCATGGCGCACGAGACCGCCATCGCCGCGCCCGCCAAGGGCCAGCGACAGACTGTCGAGCAGGATGGATTTGCCCGCACCCGTCTCACCCGTCAGCACGGAGAGGCCGGTCTCGAAGGCAAGATCCAGCCGCTCGATCAGAACGATATCGCGGATCGAAAGCTGGATCAGCATTGGCCTCAGGAACCGAGAAGGAGTTTCTTGCCCGCTGCAGCGATCCACGAACCCTTGTTTTCACGCGGTTCCGCGCCGCCCGACTGCAGCAGCTTGTAAGAATCAGCATACCACTGGCTGTCGGGATAATTATGACCGAGAACGGCAGCGGCTGTCTGCGCCTCCTCGACGACGCCCATCGCATAATAGGCTTCGACGAGACGGGCGAGCGCCTCCTCGACCTGATTCGTGTTCGGATATTTCTCGACGACGATGCGGAAGCGCGAGATCGCGGCAAGATATTCCTTGCGCTCCATGTAATAGCGGCCGACCTGCATCTCCTTGCCGGCAAGCTGGTCGCGCGCAAAGCGCATCTTGGCCTGCGCGTCATCCACATATTCGGAGTCAGGATAGTTGTCGACGACTGCCTGCATCGCCTCGATCGTCTTCTGCGAGGCGCGCTGGTCCTGCGTCACGTCGACGATCTGCTTGGAATAGGTCAGGCCCACAAGATACTGCACGTAAGCGGCATCCTTGGACTTCGGATATTGCGCCATGTAACGGTTGCCCGATGCAAGCGCGTCGTCGAAGCGGCCCTGGCGGTATTTGACGAAGGTGCTCATGACGAGCGCCTTGCGCGCCCATTCCGAGAAGGGGTTCTGCGCATCGATTGCGTCGAACTTGCGCGCCGCTTCGGCCATATTGCCGGCCTTCATGTTGGCGAGGCCCTGGGTGTAGAGCACATCTGGCGGATCGGTTTCGAGGCCGAGCTTGGTGATATCGATATCAGGGTCCGACTGGCAGCCGGAAATCAAGGCACCTGCGCTCAGCACCATCACGGATGCGAGCAAAGCGCGCGCTGTCTTCATCATCATGTCAGACCTTGCATAAGCCATTCGAAAGAATCCCACCGCCGCCGTCCACTCCACGGCAGCCACGCCTAGCTGGCGTTTCTAGCCACAAATACCTGTCAAGAGCAACGCAATGATCACGCATTAACGCATTTTTGTGGCAGCACCGCCGAGAATGTCGGGCTTTTCACCGGCATTCGAAGCGGCAGCGGCTAAATACATGCCGCAAAACATCTATCGACGCGCTTATGCACCCCTTCCCCATAAAAAAACCGCCCCCGTTAGGAGGCGGCCCTGGCCTTAATTGGTATACTGGAGGTCATGCCGACCAGGGGGCGAATTCCGGAGCGCTGACTGCAATGAATTCGCGAACGGCAACGCGCTGGCGCGGCGTCGAAGTCTCGACCACTTCATAGGCCGAGGCATCGCTGAGCAGTGCCTTGAGAGCGTTGGCGTTCATCTTGTGGCCGCCGCGATAGGAACGGTAGCAGCCGATGAACTGTGCGCCGGCGAGCGCCAGATCGCCGACGGCATCGAGCGTCTTGTGACGCACGAACTCGTCCTTGGCATAGCGCAGGCCTTCGACATTGATGACGGTATTGTCGTCGGAGATGACGACCGAGTTTTCAAGCGAGGAGCCGAGAGCATGGCCCGAAGCCCAGAGACGCTCGACATCACGCATGAAACCGAAGGTGCGCGCACGCGACAGCTCGGTCTTGAAGACAGTAGCGGTGAGATCGCCTTCCCACTTCTGGCGGCCGATCAGCGGGCATTCGAAATCGATCTCGACTTCGAAGCGCGTGCCGTCATAGGGGCGGAACTCGCTCCAGGAACCGCCATGCTCGATACGAACCGGCTTGGTGATGCGGATGTAACGGCGCTTGACGCCGAGGGAAACGAGGCCGACCTGTTCGATGGCTTCGACGAAGGGAACCGAGCTGCCATCCATGATCGGCATTTCGGCGCCGCTGACTTCGATGACGACATTGTCGAGGCCGAGAGCGTAAACGGCTGCCATCACGTGTTCGATCGTCGCGACGGAATGGGCCGGCGAGAAGCCGAGAACAGTGCAGAGATCGGTATTGCCGACCTGCGAGGAAACAGCCTTCAGTTCGGTGACGTCGCCATTGTCATGGATGCGCTGGAAAATCACGCCGGTGCCGGCTTCGGCCGGATTGAAGGTGATCGAAACGTCGGCACCAGAATGAACGCCGATGCCCGAAAGAGTCACCGGACGCGATACCGTCGTCTGAAAGCCCAGCAAGCCAAGTCCCATAAAATCTGCCTTTATTCTTCCGTACCCGTTGTTACCAGCCGGCCGGATCTTTCTTCTATACTGCCCGAACCGCTCGAAGCGGACTCTAAGGGCAGTTCGCTTGCCTCATACTTACGTGGACGCGCGCTGCAATCCAAATCACTGTTCGTTTCGATTTGTTACGAAATCCGCAGAGCGAAAAGCATTTAGAATTCAATCAGGTAGAAATGCAAACGCCCGGGATTACAGTCCCGGGCGTTTTCTGTGGAGAAGTGCTCTTCTCAGTTCGACTGGCGGCGCAGGAAGGCCGGGATTTCCAGCTGGTCGTCTTCCTGCATCATGCGGGCCTGCGGAACGGCACGGCCCTGGTCGTCGAGGTTACCGCGACGCGGTGCATAGAGGCTTGCTTCCGGCGACAGCGGACGGCGCTGCTGCGAGGATGCGGCCGGTGCGGAGGTCATTTCCGGAGCGACCTCCTCTTCGCGGCGGCCGAGCGAATTGGTGATTCGCTTGAGCAGGCCCATCGGGCCGCGCTCTTCCTGGACGTGCGAAGCAGCAGGCTGCGAGCGATGGTCGATCTCAGCCTGGACCACCGGCGGGAAGTCCTCGACCTTCGGCATGCGGACCTGCTCGGGAGCCTGGCGGATCACCGGCTCATGACGGACCGGCTGCTGCTGCACGACCGGCTGCGGAGCCGGCTGCTGCATGACGGGAGCCGACTGTACCGGAGCCTGGCGCATGACCGGGGCTGCTTCAGGCGCAGAAGCAAAAATCTTGCTCTGCGGACGGAAGGTCTCCTGCATGACGGGCTGCTGCTGGATCGGAGCAGCGGCGCGCTGGGCCGGGATTTCGAGTTCGCGTTCCATCTCGACTTCAGCCTGGCGGATCGCCTGGGCGATCTGGTCGGCCTTCGGTGCCTGCATGATCGGGGCAGGCTGAACTGCGGCCGGAGCCGGAGCTACGGCCGCGGAGGGACGGATAATGGGCTTTGCGGCCGGCTGGAAGGTGCGGTCGGTACCTTCGCGCATCGCGCGGTCGATGCCGGTGGCGACAACCGAGACGCGGATGATGCCTTCGAGCGATTCGTCGAAGGTTGCGCCGAGGATGATGTTGGCGTCCGGATCGACTTCTTCGCGGATGCGGGTTGCAGCTTCGTCGACTTCGAAGAGCGTGAGGTCGCGACCGCCGGTGATGGAGATCAGCAGGCCCTGCGCGCCCTTCATCGAGGTTTCGTCGAGCAGCGGGTTGGCGATCGCCGCTTCGGCGGCCTGCATGGCGCGGCCCGAACCGGAAGCTTCGCCGGTACCCATCATTGCGCGGCCCATCTCACGCATGACCGAGCGGACGTCGGCGAAGTCGAGGTTGATGAGACCTTCCTTCACCATCAGGTCGGTGATGCAGGCAACGCCCGAATAGAGAACCTGGTCGGCCATGGCGAAAGCGTCGGCGAAGGTCGTCTTGTCGTTGGCGATCCGGAAGAGGTTCTGGTTCGGAATGACGATGAGCGTATCGACAGACTTCTGCAGTTCCTGAATACCCATCTCAGCCAGACGCATACGGCGACCGCCTTCGAAGTGGAATGGCTTGGTGACCACGCCGACCGTCAGGATGCCCTTGTTGCGGGCCGCCTGTGCGACGACCGGAGCAGCACCCGTACCGGTGCCGCCGCCCATGCCGGCGGTGACGAAGCACATATGCGTGCCGTTCAGGTGATCGACGATCTCGTCGATGCATTCTTCGGCGGCCGCACGACCGACTTCCGGCTGCGAGCCGGCGCCGAGGCCTTCGGTGACACTGGCGCCGAGCTGGATGATCCGTTCGGCCTTCGTCATCGTCAGCGCCTGGGCATCCGTGTTGGCAACGACGAAGTCGACGCCCTGGAGGCCTGCGGAAATCATGTTATTGACGGCATTGCCGCCGCCGCCGCCGACGCCGAACACGGTGATGCGCGGCTTCAGTTCGGTGATGTCAGGCTTTTGCAGCTTGATAGTCATGGTACCAGTTCCTTCTCTCTCTGGCCGCATCGCCACGCCGGCCAATTCACTCAATTTCAAAAGCTTTCCTTCAGCCACTGGCCCATGCGGGCGATGCGGCTGTTATTACCCCCAAGCGACAGGAGCAGGCTGCTCTGTGACGCATGTGTTTCCATGTCCGCGACCTGCGGATAGATCATCAGACCGACGGCCGTCGAAAAGGCCGGGCCCTTGGCCGCCGTCGGCAGACCCGACACACCCATCGGACGGCCGATACGGACGTTGCGGGCCAGGATGCGGCGCGCCACTTCGGCAAGGCCGGTGAGCTGGCTGGCGCCGCCCGTCAGCACGACACGCTTTCCGACGATCGGGCTGAAGCCCGAGCGCTGGATCCGGTCGCGGATGAGTTCCATCGTCTCTTCGATGCGCGCCGAAACGATGCGCGACACCAGAGCCCGCGGCACCTGCGTCGGCTGATCACGATCATCCTCGCCGATCGGCGGAATGGAGATCAGTTCACGCTCGTCGGAAGAGTTGGTCAGCGCCGAAGCGTGGACCACCTTCAAACGTTCAGCATCCTCGATCCGGGTGGAAAGGCCGCGTGCGAGGTCGGTCGTCACATGATGACCACCGAGGCCGACAGCATCGGTATGGACAAGCTTGCCTTCGGCAAAAACCGAAATCGTCGTCGTACCGCCGCCCATGTCGATGGCCGCACAGCCAAGTTCGACTTCATCGTCGACGAGTGCGGCAAGACCGGATGCATACGGTGTTGCAACGATTCCTTCCACCGAAAGATGCGCTCTGTTGACGCTGAGCTCGAGATTTTTGAGCGCCGAACGTTCCGCGGTCACCACATGCATATCGACGCCGAGCGCATCGCCATACATCGCCAGCGGATCGCGGATGCCGCGTTCACCGTCGAGAGAGAAGCCGGTTGCCAGCGAATGCAGCACGGCGCGGTCCTGGCGCAGCGACTGCTGGCAGGCGGCCGAAAGCACCTTCTTCAGGTCGTTCAGCTCGACTTCCTGGCCGCCGAGATCGATGGTCGCGGTATAGATGTCGCTGCCAAGCCGGCCGGCCGTGAGATTGACGATCAGGCTCTCGACGGTGAGGCCCGCCATGCGCTCAGCCGCATCGACGGCGAGACGGATGACGCTTTCCAGCGCGTCGAGATCGGCGATGACGCCGGTCTTGATCCCGCGCGAACGCTGATGGCCGATGCCGATGATCTCGATATTGTGCGTGCGGCCCGGCAGGATCTGGCTTTCCTCGCGCGGCGTCAGCCGACCGATCATGCAGACGACCTTGGTCGAGCCGATATCCAGCACCGAAACGATATGCGACCGCTTCGACGAAAGCGGCTTCAGGCGCGGCAATCCGAAATGGGATGAACCGAACAAGCTCATATATTTTGCCCCGCCTTCTTCAAATCCTTGGTGCGCGCCGTAACCGCCGCCTGACGGCGTGCTGCCGCCTCGGGCGTTAGCTGGATCGTCGTGCGATCCGGCAGCCTGAGATCGACTGCAGCGATATCGCGCTCCAGAAGCTGCTGTTCCTTGTCAAATTTCGAAAGCGTCGCCAGCGCCTGGTCGAGATCATCTTCCGGCAGCTTGACGACGACGCCATTGTCCATATGCAGGTCCCAGCGACGGCCGGAAACCCAGACGTAAGCCTTCACGCGAGCCTTCACATCAGGCCACTTGGCGAAGGCATCCTCGATGGAGGCCGCAGCCGTTTCGGCGTCACGGCCGACGACCAGCGGCAGAGCCGAAAACTTGTTATCGCGAAGCGGCGCGATCACGCTGCCACTCTTCTCGATCAGCGAAAGCTCCTGGCCGTGCTGCCAGATGGCATAGGCGGCGCGCTCAGAGAGCTTCACCTCGATCGTCTTTGGATAGACCTTGCGGACTTCGACATTTTCGACCCAGGGAAGGCGCGCGATCTTCTGGCGCGCAGCATCGACATCGAGGGCGACGAGCGATGTCGCACCATCGAGTCCGAGAAGCTGCAGAATTTCGATTTCGGAGGTCTGATTGTTGCCGGAAACCTTCACGTCCTCGATGGCAAAGCCGACAGCGCTGGTCGTTGCCTGCGCGACGGCTTCCGTATGACCGCCGAGCGACATGCCGTAGAGGCCGGTCGCAGCGAGGAAGCCAAGCGCGGAAACCGTGCCCGTGTGGGCCGGGATATGGATGCGGCCGCTACCGAGGCTGACGAGGAAGCGTACGACGCGGCGCAGCGGACGCGGCAGCACGCGGCGTTCGTCGGCTTCCGAAACGGGAAGCTCGGCATAACGGCTGGGGCGCCCTATCCTTTTGACCGTCAACGCAAACAAGACGCGTCCTCCACCATCCACCGGAGAAATGCACCAAAGGAATATCCGGCATGGCCGGCCATTTCGGGCACAAGGGAGGTTGGAGTCATGCCCGGCTGGGTATTAACCTCCAGCCAGATGATCTCGCCGTCTTCGGAGAAACGATCGTCGTAACGAAAGTCGGACCGACTGACGCCGCGGCAACCGATTGCTTGATGCGCCCTTAATGCCAATGTTTGTATTTTTTGGTAAATTTTCGGTGAAATTTTAGCCGGCAAGACATGTTTTGAGCCACCCGACGCATACTTGGAGTCGTAATCATAGAAATTGTGGCCCTGAGGCACCACCTCGATGACATCCATGGGTTGATCACCCATCACACCGCAGGTCAGTTCGCGACCATGGATGTAGCGCTCGACGATGACTTCCTCGCCATAACGCCACTCGGCCGAGCCGATGACCTGCGGCGGGTGCGCCTGATCCTCACCGACGATGACGACGCCGAAGCTGGAGCCTTCGCGCACCGGCTTGACCACATAGGGCGCCTTCATCGGATGCTCCGATGGAAACGAGGAGCGATTCAGCACCTGCGATTCGGCAACCGGAACACCGGCAGCGGCAGCCACACGCTTCGCCCGAGCCTTATCCATGGCAAGCGCAGAAGCAAGCACGCCCGAATGCGTATAGGGGATCTGCAGATACTCAAGAATGCCCTGGATGGTGCCGTCCTCGCCGAAAGGCCCATGCAAGGCATTGAAGACAACATCGGGCTTCAGGGCGGAGAGCTTCTCGGAAATGTCGCGCTCGACATCGATGCGCGTCACCTTGAAGCCTTCACTTTCGAGAGCATCGGCACACGCCTTCCCCGAAGAAAGGCTGACAGGCCTCTCCGAAGAAAATCCGCCCATCAGGACAGCTACGTGCTCGCGACTCATCAACACCCCCAAAAAAATAACCTACACTCTGCCGAACCGAGGCTTGCGCGGAGCTGGTCTGCGCGGTTCGTGTCCTTTGTCTGACTTGGGTGCATTAGAGCATCATTATGGTTAACGAATCGTTTACTTTCGTTAACTCCGCCTTGCCGTACGCTTCATTTTTCTGCGGTTACGATCGCTCGAATATCGCGGCGAATAAGCCGCAAGCACGATGGAAAAAGAAAAACCCGCGCGGAAAAACCACGCGGGTTCAATGGCATGCACAGATGTTCTGCAGTCAGTCCTTATCGCCGAAGAACTTCCAGACGAGGCCGCCAATCGCACCCCCTGCAAGCGGCGCGATCCAGAACAGCCAGAGTTGCTGCAGCGCCCAACCGCCGACGAAAAGCGCCTGCCCGGTCGAACGCGCCGGATTGACGGAGGTGTTCGTTACGGGGATCGCGACAAGGTGAATCAGCGTCAGCCCCAGGCCGATCGCAAGCGGCGCAAAGCCGGCGGGCACCCTGCTGCTTGTCGATCCGAGGATGATGATCAGGAAGAACATGGTCAGCAGAACTTCGATCAGCAGCGCCGAAAGCAGCGAGTAACCGCCCGGAGAATGTTCGCCATATCCGTTGGCGGCAAACCCGCCGAGCTCGAACCCTGCCTTGCCGCTGGCGATAAGATAGAGCGCTGCGGCAGCAACAATGGCACCGATCACCTGTGCGGCGATATAGGGAATGAGACGCGCCGCAGGAAAACGTCCCGCAACAACAAGGCCGAGAGAGACGGCTGGATTGAAATGGCCGCCGGAAATACCGCCCACGGCATAGGCCATGGTGACGACGGTCAAACCGAACGCCAGCGCCACGCCGGCAAAACCGATTCCAAGTTCGGGATAGGCGGCCGCGAGCACGGCACTGCCGCATCCGCCGAAGACCAACCAGAACGTGCCGAGAAACTCGGCAGCAAGACTTTTTTGCATGTATGCCCCTCCATTCTCTCAACCAGAGAACACTTTATCAATCAATTGCAATTTGATTCCGGTCAAGTTCGGGGCTACCTCCCGGCAAGCCTGGCGCAAGGTTGAGAAACCGCTGAGCCTGGGGAGACGGATAGCCATATCGGTGCAGCCCAGTCACACCAGATGACAATGTCGCTTGCGTCATATTCTTGCGTGTCCGGGCATTTTCTCAGCCTTAAAATTGCGTTAAGAGCGACACCTCCCAAGCAAATCGATAAAGTTACTGATTGGAATGAACATGACAGAAGCGATCTCCGTATCGCCGAGCCCTTCGAGCAGCACGCAAGTCAATTCCCCCGCACGCGTCCTGATCGCCAGCCTCATCGGCACCACGATCGAATTCTTCGACTTCTACGTTTACGCGACGGCAGCCGTCCTCGTCTTCCCGCACCTCTTCTTCCCGTCGAGCGATCCGACCTCCGCACTGCTGCAGTCGCTGGTGACTTTCTCGATCGCCTTCTTCGCCCGCCCCTTCGGCGCCGTGGTCTTCGGCCATTTCGGCGACAAGGTCGGCCGCAAGGCGACGCTGGTGGCAGCCCTGATGACCATGGGCCTGTCGACCGTGGTGATCGGCATTCTGCCGGGTTACGATGCGATCGGCATCGCCGCGCCGCTGCTGCTTGCGCTGTGCCGCTTCGGCCAGGGCCTTGGCCTCGGCGGCGAATGGGGCGGCGCCGTGCTGCTCGCCACCGAAAACGCACCTCCCGGCAAGCGCAGCTGGTACGCCATGTTCCCACAGCTCGGCGCGCCGATCGGCTTCATCCTCTCCTCCGGCTTCTTCCTGATTCTCGCGGAAACCATGAGCAACGAGGACTTCCTCGCCTATGGCTGGCGCATTCCCTTCATCGCCAGCCTGGCGCTCGTCGCCGTCGGTCTCTATGTCCGCCTGAAGATCGCCGAGACGCCGGAATTCCAGAAGGCTGTCGAAAAGCACGAGCGCGTCGCCGTTCCGGTCGCGACCGTCTTCCGCGGCCACCTGCGCAGCCTGATTCTCGGCACCTTCATCGCCGTTGCCACCTTCGTGCTCTTCTACCTGATGACGGTCTTCACGCTGTCCTGGGGCACCACACCTCTGGAAAAGGGCGGGCTTGGCTATTCGCGTGAGCAGTTCCTGGTCGTCCAGCTCGTCGGCGTCGTCTTCTTCGGCCTGACGATCCCGCTCTCCGGCTGGCTGTCGGACCGCTACTCGCGTCGTCTGATCCTGACCCTGACCACGATCGCCATTGCGATCTTCGGCTTCTTCTATGCAAGCCTGCTGACGGCGGGCCTGACTGGCGCCTTCCTGTGCTCGATCATCGGCCTCGGCCTGATGGGCTTCACCTATGGTCCGATCGGCGCTGCACTGGCAGCCCCCTTCCCGACCATGGTGCGCTACACCGGCGCCTCGATGACCTTCAACCTCGGCGGCATCTTCGGGGCTTCGCTCGCCCCCTATATCGCCACCTGGCTCGCAACCAACTATAGTCTCAACTATGTCGGCTACTACCTCGCCGTCTCGGCTGCGATCTCGCTGATCTGCATCCGGCTGTCGGGCCGCGAAGAAATTTGAACCTCATACTTCCTGAACAAGAAGCCGCGACGCTCACCGTCGCGGCTTTTTTTATTGATGCGATCGGCAGTTCCGGCTAGCGAAGGCCTCCACGGGCGCAACAGGGAGAAGATCATGCGATGCCTCGTCACCGGCGCAGCCGGCTTCGTCGGCGCTCCTCTTGTCGAACGGCTGTACAGGGAGCAGATTTGCGACGTAGCGGTCACGACACGATCCCCGACATCAGCCTTCCCGCCGGATATCAGGCATTTCCCAATCGATATCACCGAGAAGACCGATTGGACTGCAGCGCTCGAAGGCGTCGATGTCATCGTCCATCTTGCTGCCCGCGTTCACATCATGAACGATCGTTCGGCCGATCCGCTGGCGGATTTCCGCCGGGTCAACACCGCCTCCACGCTCAATCTTGCCGAACAGGCTGCTCGCGCCGGCGTGAAGCGTTTCGTCTTCATCAGCACCATCAAGGTCAACGGCGAAGAGAACGACCGGCCGTTCCGGCACGACGACCAACCGAAGCCGATCGATCCCTACGGCATTTCGAAAATGGAAAGCGAAATCGGCCTTCGGCAGATCGCCGCCCGCACCGGCATGGACGTCGTCATCGTCCGCCCGCCGCTGGTTTATGGCCCCGGCGCGCGCGGTAACTTCGCCCTGCTCGTCGGCCTTGTCCGCAAGAGGCTGCCCCTGCCCTTCGCGTCACTGAAAAACCGCCGCACGCTGGTCGCGGTACAAAACCTCGCCGACCTGATCATCACCTGCATGCAGCATCCGGCGGCAGCTGGCGAAACATTCCTTGCAGGAGATGGTGAGGACCTGTCGACGCCGGGATTGATCGAGGGCATCGCCGCGGGCCTCGGCGTCAAACCGATGCTCCTCCCTTTCCCGCCGTCCCTGATGCACATGGTAGCCAGAATCACAGGAAAGGAAGCCGTCTATCAGCGCCTCTGCGGCTCTCTGCAGGTCGATATATCCCGCGCGCGCGACGTGCTGGGCTGGTCGCCCGTCATCACGTCGCGCGAAGGTTTAAGACTTGCGGTAAAATAGCGCTTACTCTGTCGTGACGCCCTGGAAGGGGCGAACCTCGCGGCCGGGCATGAAGAGCCCGAGACGCTTGATTTCCCATTCGAGCTTGATGCCCGCCGTCTCGAAAACCTTGCGGCGCACTTCCTCGCCGAGATATTCGAGATCGTAGCCCGTCGCCTGCCCCATGTTGATCATGAAGTTGCAGTGAAGCGAGGACATCTGCGCGCTGCCGATGACGAGACCGCGGCAGTCCGCCTCGTCGATCAGCTTCCAGGCCGAATGACCCTCGGGATTCTTGAAAGTCGAACCACCGGTCTTTTCGCGAATCGGCTGCACCGTCTCGCGATGGTTGCGCACGGCATCCATCTCGGCGCGGATCTTGGCGCGGTCGTCGGGATAGCCCTCGAACAGCACCGAAGTGAAGATCAGATCATCAGCAGCGTCAGAGTGGCGATAGGAATAGCCCATCTCGGCATTCGACAGCACATGCTTGTTGCCCTTGCGGTCGATCGCTCGGACCTCGATCACACGATCCTTCGTCTCGGAGCCGTTGGCGCCGGCATTCATGCAGGCAGCGCCGCCGATACCGCCAGGAATCCCGTAATAGAAGGCGAAGCCACCGATGCCATTATCCATCGCCATGGCGGCAACGTGCTTATCTGGGCAGATCGCGCCGGCGAGAATGCGGTTTTCGCCGGCAAGTTCGACAAAGCCGAAGCCCTTGGCCGAAAGGCGCAGCACGACGCCTGGAATTCCGCCATCGCGCACCAGGATGTTTGAGCCGACGCCGACCACCGTCAGCGGCACCTCATCCGGCAGGATCTTCAGGAAGGCGATAAGATCGTCCTCGTCATGCGGCTGGAACATCAGCTCGGCCAGACCGCCGGCGTGGAACCAGGTGACGCGGTCCATGGGGGCATCCGGCGTCAGTCGGCCGCGAATGTCCTTTACGCCTTCTCCGAGAGAGGCAAGAAGTTTTTCCCCGTTAACCTGTTTCATGCGGATTTTCCTGAAAGGTCTTGCAACTGCTTCGGCAGCGCCGCTGCCCAATATGTAATGCTACCAGCACCCAACAGAACTACAAAGTCCCCGGGTTTTGCAATCTCTGCTACCATCTGCGGTAGAGCTTCCGCCGAAGGAAGGAAGCGCGCATCGCGATGACCACCCGATTTGATGCGGGAAACCAGCGATTCCGAATCCGCGCCCTCGATGGCCTCCTCACCTGCTGCATAAACAGGCGCGATGAAAATACTGTCCGCATCATTGAAGCAGGCGGCAAATTCCTCGAACAGGCTCGACAGGCGGGTATAGCGGTGAGGCTGGTGCACGGCGATGATACGGCCCTTGCAGGCCTCGCGGGCGGCGCGCAGCACCGCCTTGATCTCGACCGGGTGATGGCCGTAGTCGTCGAAGATCTGCACGCCGTTCCATTCGCCGGTGAGCGTGAAGCGCCGCTTCACGCCGCCGAAAGAGGCAAGCCCCTTGGCTATATCCTCGCGGGACATACCGAGGCGGTTGGCGACGGCGATGGCCGCAGTGGCATTCGAGATGTTGTGACGGCCGGGCATCGGCATGACGAGATCGTCAAGTCTGATGACCTCGCCGGTGCGGCGGCGGCGGATTTCAACGTCGAAGATCGAGCGCGTGCCGTCGATGCGCACATTCATGAAGCGCACATCGGCCTGCGGGTTTTCGCCGTAAGTGATGACCTTGCGGTCTTCGATCCGGCTGACCAGTGCCTGAACCTCGGGATGATCGAGGCACATGACGCCGAAGCCGTAGAAGGGGACATTTTCGACGAACTGCCGGAAGGCGGCGCGAACCGCATCGAAATTGCCGTAATGATCCAGATGCTCAGGATCGATATTGGTAACGACGGCCACATCGGCTGGCAGCTTCAGGAAAGTGCCGTCGGACTCATCCGCCTCGACCACCATCCACTCACCCTCGCCCATGCGCGCATTCGTGCCGTAGGCATTGATGATGCCGCCATTGATGACGGTCGGGTCCAGCCCGCCGGCTTCGAGCAGCGTGGCAACGAGCGACGTGGTGGTCGTCTTGCCATGCGTGCCGCCAATGGCGATCGCATTGCGGAAGCGCATCAGCTCGGCCAGCATTTCAGCGCGGCGCACGACCGGCAGCAGCTTCTCGCGTGCGGCAATCAGTTCCGGATTGCTCTTCTTGATCGCGGTCGACACGACAACGACTTCGGCATCGCCGAGGTTTTCCGCCTTATGGCCGACAAAGACTTCGATGCCTTTATCGCGCAGGCGCTGAACGTTGGCACTGTCGGACTGATCCGATCCCTGCACCCTGTGGCCGAGGTTATGCAGCACCTCGGCGATACCGCTCATGCCGATACCGCCAATGCCGATGAAATGGACAAGGCCGATCGCCTTTGGCAGCTTCATGCGCGTGCCCCCTTGAATTCTGCAACTGTCTTACCGGCGGCAATAGCCTCAACCATGTCGGCAAGCAAGTTCGCTGCATCCGGTTTTCCTGCAAGCTTGGCGGCAGCCGCCATGGTCGCAAGCTTTTCCGGATCGTTCATGACATGCGTCAGGATAGAGGCGATACGCTCGGGCGAAAGCTCGGATTGGGCGATCACCTTGGCTCCGCCGGTCGCCGCCAGCGCTGCGGCATTGGCCGCCTGATCATGGTCCAGCGCATGCGGATAAGGCACCAGCACGGCCGGACGGCCGATGACCGAGATCTCCGAAACCGTCGAGGCGCCGGAGCGGCAGATGACCAGATGCGCCTTGGCAAGACGCTCCGCCATGTCATTGAAAAACGGCGCAATATCCGCAGCCATCTGCAGCTGCACTACGCACCCGCGCACCGTCTCCATATCCTCCGGGCGAACCTGTTGGGTTACCCGGAGCCGCGCGCGCAGCGCATCGTCGAGCAGGCTGATCGCCGTCGGCATCGCCTTGGAGAAATATTGTGCGCCCTGGCTGCCGCCGAAGACCACGAGATTGAAATCCTCGCCCGGATGCGACGGTATGTAAGGCTGTTCGGCCGCGGCAAGGATCGCCGGCCGCACAGGATTGCCGGTCGCAATCGTCTTGTCGGAAAACGTGCCGCCGCTCTCGGGCAGGAAGCCGCCGGCAATCGCCCTGACGCGCGGCGCAAGCGCCTTGTTGGCACGCCCCATGACGGCATTCTGCTCGTGCAGCATGGAAGGTACACCGAGGCGGCTGGCGGCAAGCAGCGGCGGCACGGTCGGATAACCGCCGAAGCCGACGACGATCACGGGCTTCAGCCGCTGGATCAGCCGCTTTGCGGCGCGCATTCCGGTCCAGAGCTTCCACAGAGAACGGGCAACGGCCACGGGGTTCTTGGAACCGATCGTCGCCGACGGCACGACATGGATCTCGTCAGCCGGAAACTTGCCGGCATAACGCTCGGCACGACTGTCGGTGACGAGATGCACGGAATAGCCGCGCTCCTTCAGCTTGAAGGCCAGCGCCTCTGCCGGAAAGACGTGGCCGCCGGTTCCCCCGGCGGCAAGAAGGACGATGCCCTTGCTCATAATATCCTACTCCGCCGGCATGCCGTGCGGCACGCGGAAGAGGCTCCGGTCCTGCGCACGTTTTTCCGGGCGATGGCGCGTCAGCGCCAGAATGAAGCCGGCCGTCACGCAAATCGCCACCATCGACGAACCACCGTAGGAAATCAGCGGCAGCGTCATGCCCTTGGCCGGCAGCAATTCGAGATTGACGCCGATATTGATGATCGACTGGATGCCCATCTGCAGCACAAGGCCGGCGACGGCAAAGCGGTTGAAGTCGTTGCGTTCGCGATAGGCATGCGACAGGCCGCGCAGCACCAGCACGGTGAAGATGACGACGAGCGCGATGCAGAAGACGATGCCGAATTCCTCGGCCGCGACCGAGAAGATGAAGTCGGTATGCGCATCCGGAATGATGCGCTTGACGATGCCTTCGCCCGGCCCCTGCCCGAACCAGTCGCCTCGGATGATTGCCTCGCGGGCGGTATCGATCTGGAACGTGTCGCCTTCGCCGGTAAGGAACTTGTCTATTCGGCCCGCCACATGCGGGAAGACATAATAGGCGGTTACCAGACCACCCGCACCGCCGGCACCCAGCACGATGATCCAGAGCCACGGCATGCCCGCCATGAAGAACATGCCGCCCCAGACGGCCGTCGTCAGGATCGTCTGACCAAGGTCAGGCTGCGCCACGAGCAGGGCGACGACGATACCAAACAGGATGATGGCGAAGAGATTGCCCGGTATCTCCGGCTGACGCGCATGTTCGGCAAAGAGCCAGGCGCAGACCACAACGAAGGCCGGCTTCATGAATTCCGACGGCTGGATGGAAAGGCCGGCGATCCAGATCCAGCGCCTGCCGCCCTTGACCTCCTGGCCGAAGAACAGCACCAGCAGCATCATGGCGAGTGCCACGATCAGCAGGATGATCGCGGTGCGCCGAACCTGGCGCGGCGTCAGGAACGAGAGGCCAAGCATCACCGCAATCGACGGGATCATGAAGGCTGCGTGGCGCTTGACGAAGTGGAAGGGTTCCAGGCCGATGCGCTCGGCAACCGCCGGCGAAGCCGCAAAGGAGAGCATGAAGCCGATGCCCATCAGGAAGAGGAACAAGGCCAGGAAAAAGCGGTCGATGGTCCAGAACCAATCGGCCAATGCTCCACGTTCCGCGCGGCTCACCATGTCATTTGCCTCCTGTTGCCGAATTGATCAGCATCGTCACGCCGTCAAGAGCGGCCACATGGCCGACAAAGGCATCGCCCCTGACTTCGAAATTCTTGTACTGGTCGAAGCTTGCGCAAGCCGGGGATAACATCACGGCCACGGGACCGGTTTCATCATTTTCGGCGTCAGCTGCGGCACGCGCCACTGCCCGTTCCAGCGTGCCTGATATTTCGTAGGGTGCCGCCTCGCCGAGCGTCGCGGCAAATTCCGCCGCCGCCTCACCGATCAGATAGGCCTTGGCGATGCGCGGGAAATAGGGCGCAAGCGTCGTAATACCGCCCGCCTTCGGCAATCCGCCGGCAATCCAGTAGATCCTGTTATAGCTCGAAAGTGCCGGAGCCGCAGCATCCGCATTCGTCGCCTTGGAATCGTTGACGAAGACGACATTGCCGCGCCGGCCGACTGGCTGCATGCGATGCTTGAGGCCGGGGAAGGATGCAAGACCCGCACGGATGTCCTCGGCGGAGACACCCACCGCGAGGCAGGCGGCAACCGCGGCAGCAGCGTTCTGCGCATTGTGGCTGCCGCGCAGCGTCTGGATGCCGTCGAGATCGACGAAGGGCAGCATGGCGCCACCCGCTGCCTGGATGAGCTTCGTGCCTTCGGCATAAATGCCGTTGGCCAGCACATTGCGGCGGGAGATCCTGACCACCTTCACCCCTGCCCGCTCGATGCGGTCGGCAATCAGCGCCGAATGGCTGTCATCGACGCCGACAACAGCGACATCACTGCCGGCGACCAGCCGTTCCTTGATGTCGGCATAGTGCTGCATCGTGCCGTGCCGATCGAGGTGATCGGGCGTCAGGTTGAGCAGGATGCCGGCGGACGGATTGAGCGTCGGCGCAAGATCGATCTGGTAGGAGGAGCATTCGACGACGAAATAGCGCTCGCTCTTCGGCGGATCGAGCGTCAGCACGGCCGTGCCGATATTGCCGCCGAGCTGCGTGTCACGACCGCTCGATTTCAGGATATGGGCAATCAGCGCCGTCGTGGTCGATTTTCCGTTCGTTCCGGTGATGGCGATGAAAGGGCAATCGGGAGCATGCGCGCGGCGCTCCCGCACGAAGAGCTCGACATCGCCGACAATATCGACGCCAGCCGCACGCGCGAGATCAACGGTCCAGTGCGGCTTCGGATGGGTGAGCGGCACGCCGGGAGAAAGCACGAAGAGCGCCTGCGCGCTCCAGTCGATCGTGTGCAGGTCGGCAATAGTAATGCCTTCCGATGCGGCCTTGGCAACACTGTCAGGATTGTCGTCCCAGGCCGTGACATCGGCACCGCCAGCGATCAAGGCCTTGGCGGTCGCCGAGCCGGAGCCGCCAAGACCGAAGAGAGCGACTTTCTTTCCTGCAAGCGTCGTGACCGGGATCATGACCGCCTCACCGCAGCTTCAGAGTGGACAAGCCAAGCAAGGCAAGGCCGACGGCAATGATCCAGAAGCGGATCACAACCTGGCTTTCCGTCCAGCCCTTCTTTTCGAAGTGATGGTGGATCGGCGCCATCAAGAAGACGCGCCGTCCGGTCATCTTGAAGAAGCCGACCTGAATGATGACCGACAGCGTTTCCATGACGAACAGGCCGCCGACGATCGCCATGACGATCTCATGCTTGGTGGCGACGGCAACCGTGCCGATCGTGCCGCCGAGCGCCAGAGACCCGGTATCACCCATGAAGATAGCCGCCGGCGGGGCATTGAACCAGAGGAAGCCGAGACCAGCACCGATGACGGCGCCGAGCACCACGGCAAGCTCGCCGGTGCCGGGCACGAAATTGATCTGCAGATAGTTCGCAAAGACCACATTACCGGCAAGATAGGCAATGACGCCGAAGGAGGCGGCGGCGATCATGACCGGGACGATAGCAAGACCGTCGAGGCCGTCGGTCAGGTTGACGGCATTGCCGGCGCCGACGATGACGAAACCGCCGAAGACGACGAACATGATGCCGATATTGATCAGGAAGTCCTTGAAGAAGGGGAATGCGATCGAGGAGCCGAAGGTGGAGCCTGCCGGACCCGAGACGAGCGCCGTGCGCATCATGAAATACACCGCGATGCCGGCAATGATGAACTCGATGCCGAGACGCGCCTTGCCCGAAAAGCCCTTGTGGCTCTGCTTGGTGACCTTGAGATAATCGTCATAGAAGCCGATGGCGCCGAAGCCGAGCGTCACGAGCAGCGTCGCCACGACGTAGACGTTGGAAAGGTCGGCCCAGAGCAGCGACGCGCCGACGATGCCGGCAAGGATCATCAGGCCGCCCATGGTCGGCGTGCCGGCCTTCTTGAAATGCGTCTGCGGCCCATCGGCACGGATCGGCTGGCCCTTGCCCTGCCGGATGCGCAGCGAGTTGATGATGGTCGGCCCGAAGAGGAAGACGATAAGGGCGGAGGTGAAAAGAGCGGCACCGGTCCGGAAGGTGATATACCTGAACAAATTCAGAAATTTGAAATATTCCGACAGTTCGACTAGCCAAATCAGCATTCAAGGCCCCTTTTACCCGATCATAGTTCGCGTTGCGTGTCTGAAACTGGCGGGTACTTGTCAAGGAGCGCGGCGACAATCTTGCCGAAACCGATCCCCAGAGACGACTTCACCATCAACACGTCGCCAGGTGCGACCGAGTTCGATACAAATTCCAACAATTCTTCCGTCTTCTCGCGATGCTCGACCGCGACGCTGTCGGGAAGCGATTCTTTCAGCGCCACCATCTCGGGCCCTGCGAGCCAGACATGTTCGAGACCGGCGGCCAGCAGCGGGCCGGCAAGATCTGCATGCACCTGCTCAGCAAATTCGCCCATTTCCAGCATGTCGCCGAGCACGGCGATGCGGCGCCCCCGGCCAGTCGGTTCGGCTGTCGCAAGCAGCGCGATCGCTGCGCGCATGGAGGCCGGATTGGCGTTATAGCTCTCGTCGATCAGCGTGAAGCTGCCATTGCCGATTGGAAGCCTGTAGCGTTTGCCCCTGCCCTTTTCCGGCTTCAGCGTCGCAAGCGCTTCGATGGCCTTGTCGAGGCTGGCGCCGACAATCGTCACGACGCCCAATGCAGCCAGCGCATTCTCAGCGATGTGGCGACCCGGTGCGCCGATGCGCACTTCCTTGGTATCGCCTGCAACAGTCATCCAGAGCGTCGAGCTTTCGT
This sequence comes from Rhizobium sp. 01T437, assembly GCF_056398505.1. Taxonomy (NCBI): domain Bacteria; kingdom Pseudomonadati; phylum Pseudomonadota; class Alphaproteobacteria; order Hyphomicrobiales; family Rhizobiaceae; genus Rhizobium; species Rhizobium sp. 01T437. Next base: position 72,476 of record NZ_JBFTPM010000007.1, on the reverse strand, counting down.
CCGAGCCGTTGAATTCAGCGAGACGGAACTCCGCCTTGGCGTGCTGGCCGAAGGAATGGATCCTCGTGATACCGAGCGCCTGGGCGGCCTGCTCCAGGAAATTGAACTGATCGTTGTCGCGGTTGAGAACGACGTCGCCGCCGGGCTCCAGCCCCTCGAAGATTTCCGCCTTGGCGGCGGCGATTTCCTGAACGTTCTGGAAATTGCCGAGATGAGCCGGCGCGATCGTCGTGACGACAGCGACATGCGGTCGGATCATCTTCACAAGCGGCCGGATCTCGTCCGGATGGTTCATGCCGACCTCGAACACGCCGAAATAGGTGTCGATCGGCATGCGCGCCAAGGTCAGCGGCACGCCCCAGTGATTGTTGAAGGAAGCAACGGACGCATGCACCTTACCGGAGGGAGACAGCACATGGCGCAGCATCTCCTTGGTCGTCGTCTTGCCAACCGATCCGGTGACGGCAATGATCTTCGCCCGCGAACGCTCGCGCGACGCAAGCCCCAGACGGCCAAGTGCGGCGAGCACATCCTCGACCACGATCATCGGCACCGTCAGGCGGCCCATGGCCGGCAGGCGGGCCTCGCTGACGACCAGCAGCGACGCGCCATTTGCCATCGCCATCGAAGCATAATCGTGCCCATCCACGCGGTCACCTTTGATCGCGAAGAAGGCCTCACCGGGCGCAATCGAACGGCTGTCGATGGAAATGCCGGTAATACCCTGCGGCAGCGAACCGAACGGACGGCCCGCCATCGCGGCGATCATGTCTTCGGTGGTCCAGAGCCAGTTCATGGTACCCGCTCCTCCAAAGCCTTGCGCACTTCGGCATGATCGGAAAACGGCAGCGTGACGCTACCGACCGTCTGCCCCTCTTCATGTCCCTTGCCGGCGACGATCAGCGTATCGCCGGATTTCAGCTGCAGTACCGCGTCACGGATCGCCTGGGCGCGGTCGCCGATCTCGGAAGCGCACTTGGCCGCGGCCATGATCTCGGCGCGGATCGCAGCCGGCTCCTCCGAGCGCGGATTATCATCGGTGACGATCACGACATCGGCAAGCCGGCAGGCAATCTCGCCCATGATCGGCCGTTTGCCGCGGTCGCGGTCGCCACCACAGCCGAACACGACGATGACGCGGCCCGTCGTGAACGGACGCACCGAGTTTAGCACATTTTCCAGCGCGTCCGGCTTATGAGCGTAATCGACATAGGCGAGCGCGCCGTCCTTGGTATGACCGACCAGCTCAAGACGGCCGGAAGCGCCCTGCAGCTTTTCGAGTGCAGCCATCGCGACCTTTGCCGGAACGCCGGTCGACATGGCAAGCGCCGCAGCAACCAGCGCATTGGCGATCTGGAAATCCCCGGCAAGCGGAATATCGACTTCGAAAATCTCACCTTCGGCATGGACTTCCGCAACCTGCTTGTGACGAAAATGCTCGACACGCTTCAACGTCAGATAGGCACCCTTGCGGCCAACCGTTCGCACATCATGGCCGGCAGCCGTCGCCGCCTTGATCGCCTGCTCCGACCACGGATCATCGGCGAAGATGACGGCGGGCGATCCCTTCGGCAGCACCCGATCGAAGAGGTGCATCTTGGCCGCCATATAGTCTTCGACCGTCGGATGGTAATCCATATGGTCGCGGCCGAGATTGGTGAAGGCGGCGGCCGCGAGCTTCACGCCGTCGAGGCGATATTGGTCGAGGCCGTGGCTGGAAGCTTCCATCGAGGCATGCGTGACGCCTTCATCGGCAAGTTCGGCGAGCAACTCGTGCAGCGATACAGTATCAGGCGTCGTCAGCGATCCATATTCATTGCGTGTCGGCGAGATGACGCCTGTCGTGCCGATCATCGCCGCCGCATGGCCGGCATGCGCCCAGATCTGCCGGGTGAAGGAAGCAACCGAGGTCTTGCCGGCCGTGCCCGTCACCGCAACCATCGTTGCCGGCTGGCGGCCGTAGAAATGCGAAGCGGCAACGGAAAGGAAACGGCGCGGCTCGGAAACGACAAGAACCGGTACGGGGGTCTCAGCCGCATGCGATGCGATGACGGCGGCAGCACCCTTGGCAACAGCATCGGCGATGAAACCCGCACCATCTGCCTTGGAGCCGGCAATCGCCACGAAAGCCATTCCGGGTAGGATCTTCCGGCTGTCGGAAGACAATCCTGATATATCCAGCGCCCCGGCCGGTCCTTCAAGTTCAGCTTTGAGTTCCGGAAACGCATTTCCGGCGAGGTCCCGCAATTTCATCGAATGCACTTTTCTGGTTCAGGTCGACCGCCCCTTACGAATCGACACCGACATTGATTCACACTCAATAAGACACCAACAAGGCCGAACCGTCTTCGCCAAATTCCGGCTCGACGCCGAGGATGGGCGCTGCACGGCGTACGATGTTCTTGACCATGGGCGCCGCCGTATAGGCGGCGATGCGCTGATGCTGCTCGCCATCAAGCGGCTCGTCGCAGAAGGTCAGCACCACATATCTTGGATTGTCGATCGGGAAAGCCGCCAGAAAGGCGTTGAAATTGAGGTTGCTGGCGTAGCGGCCGTTGACGACCTTGTCGGCTGTACCGGTCTTGCCGCCGACATTGAAGCCCGGCACGTCGGCGTTGCGGCCGGAGCCCTTCTGGCCATTCAGCTTGAAGAGATAGCGGATGTCGTCGCTCGTCCCCTTCTTGACGACCATCTCGGCCACTTCATCGGCCTGGTCACGGGTGCGCGGCAGGAAAGTCGGCTCGATCAGCTTGCCGCCATTGATTAGCGCTGCACCGGCGACAGCCGTCTGCAGGGGCGTCGTCGCCACACCATGGCCGAAGGAGATCGTGATGGAATTGATCTTTTTCCAGACGCGCGGCTGGCTTGGCATCTTCACCTCCGGCAGCTCGGTCTGCATCTTGGTCAGCAGGCCGAAGCGCGTCAGATAGTCCTTCTGCATCTCCATCCCGACGATATCGATCATTCTCGCCGTGCCGATGTTGGAGGAATATTCGAAGATTTCCGGAACGGTCAGCCAGCGGCGCTGGCCGTGGAAGTCGTGAATGGTGAAGCCGCCGATGCGGATCGGGTTGGTCGCGTCGAAACTGTCTTTCAGTGATACCTTGCCGCTGTCGATCGCCATGGCGGTCGAGAAAGTCTTGAAGGTCGAGCCCATCTCGAACGTGCCGTTCGACATGCGGTTCAGCCAGCCGTCCTTGGAGCCTTCCTGCGGATTGTTCGGATCGAAATCCGGCGCAGACGCCATGGCGAGCACTTCGCCGGTATGGGCATCCAGCACGACGGCACCCGCACCCTTCGCCTTGTAATTGACTACGGCACTGGCCACGACATCGCGCACGATCGCCTGCACGCGCACATCGATCGAAAGGCGCACCGGCTCCAACGGCTGATTGCTCGTCATGCCGACCGAGGCGAGATCGGCAAGCCCCTGATCGTCTATATATTTCTCCATGCCGGCCACGCCGCGGTTGTCGATGTTGACATAGCCGAGGATATGCGCGGCGGTCGCRCCGCCCGGATAGAAGCGGCGCTTTTCCGGACGGAAACCGATGCCGGGAATGCCAAGCGCCAGGATCTGGCTCTGCTGCTTCGGCGTCAGCTGGCGGCGCAGCCAGGCGAAATGCGAGGTGCGGCTCGAGAGCTTCTTGTAGGTGTCCTTGACGTCGAGGTCGGAAAGCACCGTCTGCAGCTTCTCTACGGCCTCGTCGGTATCGACGATCTTGTTCGGCTCGGCAAACAGCGAAACGGTGCGGATATCGGTCGCCAGCACTTCGCCGTTGCGGTCAACAATATCGGGGCGCGACGCCATCAGCCGGTCGGGCGGCAGGATGGACGAGACCGATTCCGGCTCCTTCATCGCATATTCAACCATACGGGCGCCGATGACCGCATAGAGGGCGGTAAAGCCGACGATCAGCAGGCCGACGCGGCTCTTGGCCTGCCCGGCCTTGCGCTTGCGCGAGCCTTCGATCGCCATACCCGAGGGGGCGCCGAAACGGTCGTAGACGCCGGCGGAAAAATGCGCCTGGCTCTTCAGCACCATGATGCGGGAAAGGAAGGACATTATTCCAGCGCTCCCGTTTCGATCTGGTCCGCGTCTTCGGCTTCGCGGGGCGCTGGCATCGGAATCGGCTGAGCCTTGGCGGCAGCACCTGGCTTGGCGCCCGCCTTGGCTTCGGTGATATCAGGCGGAGGAACCTGCGACTTCAGCATCGGCAGCTCGCGCGCATGGGCAAGTGAGGTCGAATCCGTCGGCTGCAGCTGCAGTTCGCGGTTATAGGCATTGACCAGCCGCTCCAGCCGGTTCGGCTGCGATTGCAGCGCCCAGTCGGCCTTCAGGAGATCGATCGTGTCCTTTTCCAGCTTGATCTCCGCTTCGAGGCGGCGAACCTCCTCGAGCTTCAGCTCGGCGCGGTGCTTGATTGTGTAGGTCACGGCGGCTGTCGCCGTCATGATGCCGATGAGCACAAGATCGAACGTTCTCAGCATATCAACCTCCAAGCTTTCCGAGGCTGGCAAGATTTGGGAATCCGAAGAGTGACATGTCTTCGGATTCAACGGCGGCAGTGGTGCGCTGGCCGGCGCGCAGCTTGGCGGAACGGGCGCGCGGATTGGCCTGAGCCTCTTCTTCGCTGGCAGAAACCATCGACTTGCCAACTGGCTCGAAGGTCGCGGCGCGCTCATGTGCAATCGGCAGGTGGCGGGAGCCAGAAGCCTTGCCGCCACGGTCGGAGAAGAACTTCTTGACGATACGGTCTTCCAGCGAATGGAAGGTAACGACGACGAGGCGACCGCCGGGCTTCAGCGACCGCTCGGCGGCAAACAGCGCCTGCGCCAGCTCGCCGAGCTCGTCATTGACGAAGATGCGCAGCGCCTGGAAGACCCGCGTTGCCGGATGGATCTTGTCCTTCATCTTGCGCGGCGTCACCAGCTCGATCAGGCCGGCGAGATCGCGCGTCGTCTCAAAGGGCTTTTCGACGCGGCGCTTTTCGATAGCATGCGCAATGCGCGGCGCCTGGCTCTCTTCGCCGAGATAGTGGAAGATCCGAATGAGATCGGCGACCTTGGCGCGGTTGACGACATCGGCGGCAGAAACGCCCGCAGCCGACATGCGCATGTCGAGCGGGCCGCTCTTCTGGAACGAGAAGCCGCGCTCGGCCTCATCGATCTGCATGGAGGAAACGCCGATATCGAGCACCACGCCATCAAGCCCGCCGTCGGGCGCATGATCGGCAAGTTGCGAAAACTGCGAATGGATGAGCTTGAGATGACCGCCATGCGCCGCAACAAGTGCCTGGCCGGCGGCAATCGCCGTCGGATCGCGATCGAGCGCGATCACATCGGCGCCTTCAGCAAGAATGGCCGAGCTATAGCCGCCCGCGCCAAAGGTGCCATCGAGAATGACCTTGCCGGAAAAAGGCTCCAGCGCCGCAAGCACTTCCTTGAGAAGAACCGGAATGTGGCGAACCGGTCCGCCACCGGCTTCAGTTGAACCTCCGCCAGGATTCGCCGCCATTCCGTTCCCTCGTTCGTTCAGGAACGCTTGCCCGCCAGCTTGCGCTCCCCTCGTGCCTGCGCCTGTGCGGCCGCGAATGCTTGCGGCTGCCAGAGCTGAAAGTGATCCGCCCGACCGACAAAGGTCACCTCGTCCGAAATGCCGGTGAAGTCGCGAATGAAATCCGTGACCATCAACCGCCCCTCGGCGTCGAGCTTCATGAAGACCCCGCCCCCATGAATGAGAAGCGACATCTCGTTTGCATCCGGCGAAAACGGATCCTCCGCCGCAATCTGCCGCTCGAATCTTTCCAGAAGATCCGAACCGCCGACGCTGATCGCCGGAAACACAAAATCCTGGAAGCAGTAAACCTCCTGAATATTGCGTTGCGCCAGCACGGAACGAAACGCCGCCGGCACGGAAACCCGGCCCTTGGTATCGATCCTGTTGGTCGCATTCGAAAGGAAGCGGCTCATGACACGAAACATCCGTTTCCGAAAGAGCCCGGAATGCCATTGGCCGCCCGAAACCCTCAAAGTCAGGCACAGCTTCGCAAGCCGAAAGAACCAAGGTCCTCCCGACGCTTCCGGTCCGGAAGGCGCCTTTGCTTTGCGATTGATGGGCAGATGATTGCCCTGATGCAGTGCGCATTTGGGATAGCATGGGACCATATGGGCGTCAATGGGATGAGCCCATTTTGAGGCGGGCGCAGTATCAAACATTTATAAGCTGTTAAGTTTAACAAAGGGTTAGGAAAGCGATTCTCAAACGCCACGCGAAGCACCCCGGGCGAACGGGAAATCCGGCCAGGCAAGATCCGTGAGACCTCGCCTCTATTTCAGACATTTCAATGGCTTGATAGGAAGGAAATCGGATTTTGCGGCAAAGCGGACGCCGGAAAAGGTAATCGCCAGTTGGCCTGTAAGCCGGGTTCTGTATGGCTCCGGCGAACCGGAACGTGGCAGCCATTCATCTGGGACAGCGCTTGCACGCTGCCTCACGCAACCCACCCGGATGACTGACCCAGAAACAGGCCGGAAGGCTTTCGCCAACCGCGTCATCCCTATTCGGTTTTGCTCCCGGTGGGGTTTACCGTGCCATATCCGTTGCCGGAGATGCGGTGGGCTCTTACCCCACCCTTTCACCCTTACCTGTCAAGACAGGCGGTTTGCTTTCTGTGGCACTTTCCCTGAGGTCGCCCTCGCCGGACGTTATCCGGCACCGTGTTTCCGTGGAGCCCGGACTTTCCTCACCCTACCGCCTTTCGGCATTGGTAAAGCGCGGCTGCCCGGCCAACTGGCAGGGGCTCCCTTAAACGAGGAAGCCCGCAAATGCCAACGAAATATGGGGTGGCAGGCTTAACGGAAATAAGGTGTGAAATCCGTGGCGTAGCCCTGATCCTTGATTCTGCCTGCCAGAAGCAGTTCAGCGCCCAGCCTGCCGATCTCGTCGGAGCTCTTGGCAGACGTTCCCGAGCAGCCGGTCAGAACGGCAATATGCGGCGAAGCGGTATAGCCAATCATCGGATAGCGGCTCTTGGTATAGGAGACCGCGCAGGATGCACTCGAAATGGACCGCGCCTCGAGTTCTGGCACGATGCGTGCAACGATGCCCTTGAAGTGTTCGCGTGCAACTTCGCGCCCGTCGGTGCGGAACCAGGCACGCATGTCTTTATCATTGTTCAGCACCAGATTGTCCGGATCACCGCCGATCTTCAGATAAAGCCCGCCGTCGGGATAGCGGATCGGCGGCAATAGATAGATGTCGATGCCGGGTGCATCGAGGATCAGCGACGGCATGCCGGCAAAGCGATGCGCATCCTCTTCCGCCACTTCGAAAAGGGCCACGGTGCGCCCGTAAACCGTCATATCAACGGATTGCGGCAAGAGATTCTGCGAAATGGAAAAACCGCCGGCCGCAAGCAGCACTTTCTCGGCGCGATAGACCTCGCCGACCGCCGTTGTGACGACAGCCGCACCGCCCTCCTCCCGGATCGAGATGACATGATCACGGATCACCGCCGCACCTGCCTTCTCGGCAAGCAGCGACTGCGCCCTTACAAGCTTGCGCGGGCTGATATGCCCCGCTCCCTTCGCTTCGAAAATGCCGGTACTGCCGGAGGGAAAGGCGAAATAGGGAAACTGTCTCTTCAGGCCAACCTCGTCGAGGGAGGTGGTCTCGGCACCGAGTGAGCTCGCTGCCCGCCTTGTATCGTTGAGATAATCGCTATCGGAAGGCGCCACGACGACGCAGCCTGCTTCCGCATAGAAATCGATGCCGCTCTCTTTCGCGATCTCGCCATAGCGGGCGATGGAGCGATTGGCGAGCAGGGCCCAGTCGCGATCCGGATCGATGGTGCGGGTGATGCGTCCTTCATCATAATGGCTGGCGAAGACGCCGTCGTGCGCCTTACGGTCTTCAGGCTCGTCCGGGCCGATGACGGCAACGCCGTCCGTTTGGCGTGCCAGATATTTTGCGGCCGCGGCACCCATCATGCCGCGGCCGATGACGATGAATTTATAATCGACTGCCATATCTCACCTCGTTAAAGGCTAGCGATAACATGGCAATCGTTCTGAATCATCCGGCCCTTGTCAGAGACAAGCGCTTCCGGTTCAGAGCATCGCAAGAACCTTGCCGCAATAGGACTTGGAGACCGGGTTCATGCGCGTCGCGCCGTGACCGGCATTGTACTTGAGGATGGTATTGCAGGTCTGCCCGCCACCGAGATCGTGGGCGGCCGCCAGGTACTTCATGCCGTATTTGATGTTGGTTTCCGGATCGAACAGACCCTTGGCACCGCCGGAATAACCCATCATGCGGGCCGTCGCCGGCTTGATCTGCATCAGGCCGATTTCGCCATGGCTGCCGCGCGCCATCGGATTGAAATTGCTTTCAACACGGATGACAGCGGTCGCAAGAGCCACCGGCACATCATATTGATTGGCATATTTGCTGATCAATGCGGAATAGGAATTGCCGGAAACATCGGCTACGGGATAGCCGCTCTGGCGCTCGACCGTCTTCAGCGGACGCTCTGTTTTCTTCTGTACACGCTGCGCCGTCCTCTGCAGGCGTTCTTTCTTATGCACGCGCTCCGCTGTCTTCTGCGGACGCTCCACTTTCTTCACGGGCGCATCGGCTCTTACGCCCCAGTCATTCGCAAAGGCAAAGCTATTTCCCGCCAGCACCATGCCAACGCATGCTGCAGCAACAACAATAAATTTTCTCATGTAGTCTTGATCACTCCGACCCAAAGAATTGCCGGGCTGCGCGCCTCGCCATTATGGAGAATACCTGGCCAAGAACTGGTCAGGTTTCGCAGCAATTCTTATCGTTTCACATGACGCCTTCGATTTAGCTTGGGAACAACCATCGGCGCCGTTTGACGAGAGCTCTTAGACCATCGCAATGAGGAGATAATAGGGAAATGATGTGGCAGCCCGAATTTCGCGTCTGAACATGGAAAATCGGTAATGTCAGAAATGACGAAAGGTCAGGAATATCGCGGCAGCGCCGAAAGCAGGCGATGCAGCGTATCAATCGTCGAGAAATCGGCGATCCCGTCCACCCGTTCGGGGCGGAAATGCCGTTGGAAAGCTTCCACGTCGCCGGCCGTCTTGTCGCTGAATTCGCCTGTGATCTCAGTGCCGTAACCATAGAGCGACAGCATGGACTGCAGCGCCTCGATCGGCTGCCCGCGATCACCGCGCTGGAAGAAGCGCCCGCCGGTAATAGCGRCCGGTTCCACCCAATGGCCGACACCGGCCTGATACATCTCGCCCCATGGGAATTTTTCGCCCGGATCGACCTTGCGCACAGGGGCGACGTCGGAGTGGCCGAGCACCCTTTCAGGCGCGATTGACCAGCGATCGCCGCAATCGCGACATAATTCGATCACCGCCGCAATCTGCTCTTTCGGATAATCCGGAAGCCCGCCCGGATGGCCGGCATTGGCGATCTCGATGCCGATCGACAGTGAGTTGATATCCGTCTCGCCGTGCCAGAAACTCTTGCCCGCATGCCATGCGCGGCGGTTCTCAGGCACGAGTTGCACGACCTCGCCGTCCGGGTGCACGAAATAATGGCTGGAGACCTGGCTTTCGTCCCGACAGAGCCACTCGAGTGCTCCTTCTGGGCTCGGCATGCCAGTATAATGCAGCAGGATCATATCAGGCTTGCGTCCGTCAGCGCGTTCGCCATGGTTCGGCGAAGGTTGGACGTGCGCCTGCTTGTAATCGGCCTCGAATGAGGTCATGCGGCGCGGCGTTCCTTTTCGATCGCCGCATAGGCGTCGTTCAGCGCTGCCATGCGTTCGTTGGCAATCGCATGAAACTCTTCCGGCACGCCGCGCGAGATCAGCCGGTCCGGATGATGCTCGCTGACGAGCACATGGTAGTGGCGGCGGATCGTCGGGAAATCATCTGCCGGCGAAACCCCGAGAACCTTGTAGGGGTCGCGTCCATCGGAGACGTGACGCGCAGCGATCTGATCGAAACGCGCCTCGCTCATCTGGAAGATCTCGGCGATATGGCGCAGGAAATTCATTTCCTTCTCGTGGATCAGCCCATCCGCCTTGGCGATATGGAACAGACCATCGAGAACGTCCTCCAGAACCGGGCAATTGGCGGCGCAGGTCGAGCAGAGCGTAGACAGCTTCGCTGCATAGGCCTCGTAACCGGCAACGTCCTGGCGGGCGAGATTATAGAGGCGCGCGACATTCTTCGCCTCGCTCGGAGGAAACTCGAAGATATCGCGGAAAGCCTGCACTTCCTTTTCGCTGACGATACCGTCAGCCTTTGCCATCTTGGCCGAAAGCGCAATGACAGCTACGGAGAAGGCAACCTTGCGGCGCGTCTCCGGATCACCTTCGAAAACCGTGCGAATAGCCTCGACCACCGCGGAGAGCGCATTGCCCGCCGTATTGCCAATGGCATTCACCAGTTTTTCCCAGAAAGACATCGTCATCTTCTCGCAATGCAGCAAGTTCTAGAGGAAACACCTTGACCAAATAATCGTCTCCATTGCAAGGCGGCTATTGGTCGTAGGTTTGAAAACAGTTTTCACAATTCGGTAATTGTCGCTGATGCTGCGACCATCCGCCGTGTCCACCATTTTCTGCATTATCCGCACAGTGGCCGGCGATTTCCACAACACTTATGGATAGGTGGACTGGCATTGAACCGATTATATCGCCGCTTCCGGCACCCGGTCTGCAGAAAGGCGCGTTTTCGTAAATTCTTTACTTTACAGGCCACTTTCCCTGCCGCATCCATGCGTTACCTGAAGCAGGTCGCGCAAAACTGTGCAGCGGTTTTGCGGTCACGACATGCGGAAAACAAAGACTTAACGCGTGGCAGACGGATCTGAAGGATCGTGACACGCTTTAAGCTGCACGTAGTCGCGCATCGGGCGCCAAAGGAGGGATTATGGCCAAACAGAAAGTCGCAATGCTGACCGCCGGAGGCCTCGCGCCCTGCCTGTCATCCGCCGTCGGCGGCCTGATCGAGCGCTATAGCGACGTTGCACCCGATATCGAGCTCATCGCCTACAAGTCCGGTTATCAGGGCGTGCTGCTCGGCGACAGCGTCGCGATCAACAAGGAAATGCGCGAGAAGGCGCCGCTCCTGCACCGTTATGGCGGCTCGCCGATCGGCAACAGCCGCGTGAAGCTCACCAATGCCGCCGACTGCGTGAAGCGTGGCCTCGTCAAGGAAGGCGAAAATCCGTTGCGGGTCGCCGCAGAACGCCTTGCCAATGACGGCGTCACCATCTTGCACACGATCGGCGGCGACGACACGAATACGACAGCCGCGGATCTGGCCGCCTATCTTGCGGCAAACGGTTATGACCTCACGGTCGTCGGCCTGCCGAAAACCGTCGACAACGACGTCGTGCCGATCCGCCAGTCGCTCGGCGCCTGGACGGCTGCCGAAGTCGGCGCCCACTTCTTCGACAATGTCAGCAACGAACAGACCGCCGCCCCGCGCACGCTCGTCATTCACGAGGTCATGGGCCGCCACTGCGGCTGGCTGACGGCCGCTACCGCCCGTGCCTATCTCCAGCGCACCAAAGGCAATGAATATGTCGACGGCCTGATGATGAACGCGCATATGAAGAGCATCGACGCCGTCTATCTGCCGGAAATGGCCTTCGACCTCGATGCCGAGGCCGCGCGCCTGAAGGAGATCATGGACCGCACCGGCCATGCCACGGTCTTCGTATCGGAGGGCGCCTGCCTCGATGCCATCGTAGCCGAACGCGAGGCCGCCGGCGAGACGGTCAAGCGTGATGCCTTCGGACATGTGAAGATCGACACGATCAATGTCGGCGCCTGGTTCCAGAAGCAGTTCGCAAGTCTGCTCGATGCCGAGCGCTCGCTCGTCCAGAAATCCGGTTATTTTGCCCGCTCCGCACCGGCAAATGGCGAAGATCTGCGCCTGATCCAGAGCATGGTCGACCTCGCCGTCGAAAGCGCTCTCAACAAGATTTCGGGTGTAACCGGCCATGATGAAGCGCAGAACGGCAAGTTGCGCACAATAGAATTTCCGCGCATCAAGGGTGGCAAGCCATTTGATCTTTCAACCGCATGGTTTGGTGAAGTAATGAGCCAGATCGGGCAAAAATACAGAGCGGCATGATTGACGGATGGCTAATATGGTGTCTTTGCTTGTTCTCTAGGAATAGGAGGAGATTCCATGTCGCTTGAAGCTTGGCTCGCTTTTGCAGCCGCATCCGCCATCATGCTCGCCATACCGGGACCGACCATTCTTCTCGTCGTTTCCTATGCGCTGGGTCATGGCCGGAAAACGGCGCTGGCGACCGTTTCGGGCGTGGCGCTCGGCGATTTCACGGCCATGACGGCGTCGCTTTTCGGACTGGGCGCATTGCTCGCCGCATCCGCGACACTGTTCACCGTGCTGAAGTGGATCGGCGGCGCCTACCTGATATGGCTGGGAATCAAGCTCTGGCGGGCGCCTATCGTCGGCGAACACATCGCTGACAACGATAACCTGCCGGAAGAAAAGTCGCTGCGGATCTTCCTGCACGCCTATGTGGTGACGGCGCTGAACCCGAAGAGCATCGTCTTCTTCGTCGCCTTCGTTCCGCAGTTCCTCAACCCCGCCCTTCCCTTCTTCGATCAGATGCTGATCATGGAAGCGACCTTCCTCGTCCTCGCCACCATCAATGCCTCCTGCTACGCCATGGCCGCGCATGCCGCCCGAGGCCTGATTCGTAAGGCCAGCGTGCAGCGCGCGGTCAACCGCACCGGTGGCACTCTCCTCATCGCTGCCGGCGCTGTAACCGCCGGGTATCGCCGTATTGCAGCCTAGTAATATTCCGTGGTTGCTGGAAAGCCACGAATAGGTTAATGGCTTTCCCCGGGCTTAAGGTATTTAGTAACTTTTAAGACGCTGCCGGGGCGGCGGGATTCACGAAAGTGAGATAATGGTAGCGATCGGATTTTCCGGCCTGAAACGCAGTCTTGTGGTCTCTACCATGCTCTGCGGTGTCATTTCCGGATGCGCGAGCGTCGAATATACCTCTCAGGCGGAACTGACCGCCGCACAGACCGTGATTCCCATGCCGAAGCCGGGTGAAGATGCAACGCTGGCTGCTATCCCGACCGCTGAAGGCGCAAACGGCCCGGCCGTCGCCACTCTCAATCCCCAGGCAGCAACCGCCGCACCTGTTCTCACCGCAGCCGCCATGCCGAATGTCGTCTCCCCCGTACAGCAGCAGGCTGGCGATTTCGCCATGCAGGGCGGTGTCCAACAGGTTGCCGTCAACGGCTATGCTCCCATTCCGCTCACGCCCGAAATGACGGCAATCCAGTCCGTCGTTCCGACGCCGCGTCCGGGCTCGCCCGCAAGCCCCTCCACGCAGCTTGCCTTTGCCGCCACGACACCGCAGAACGGCGCGCTCGCAGCGCTTGCCGCCGTCGATACCACGCCGCGCTTCGCCATGGACTACGGCTTCGACGAGTCCGGTCCGATCGATCCGCCGGCCGCCCCGCCGATGTTCAGCGATGACGACAGCGACGATGCGCCGACCGTCGAAAAGAGCTTCGTTAGCAAACTCATCAGCAAATATTCGAAGCTTTACGAAATTCCGGAATCGCTGCTCCACCGCGTCGTTCATCGCGAGAGCCGCTACAATTCCAAGGCCTACAACAAGCGCGGCTACTTCGGTCTCATGCAGATCAAGTACAACACCGCAAAGTCGATGGGTTACGGCGGCAATCCCGCCGGCCTCTTCGACGCCGAAACCAATATCAAATATGCAGGCAAGTACTTGCAGGGCGCCTGGCAGGTAGCCGACAAGAAGGAAGACGACGCCGTTCGTCTCTATGCCCGCGGTTACTATTATGACGCCAAGCGCAAGGGCATGACCGACATCGCCCAAGGCAATTACTGATAGTCCATTACTGATACAAAACACCATCAGTGACGGGCCTCAGCCGGCTTTCGCCGACTGAAGCGTATTGAGAATTTCCTTCAGCACGATCTGCGGCCTGTAGTCCAGCCAGCTCGGCGTCAACCCCAAGCGGACGAAGACGAGATTGGCCGAAGGAATGATTGCCACCGTCTGGCCGTCATGGCCCTGCATCCAGAACGTATCCTGCGGCAGGCCGAATTCCGCGCTCGTGCCGCCCCCCGGCCCCGCAAGCCAAGCCTGGCCTTGCGTATATTTACCGCCCGAGCTTGCCGTCGGCGTGCGCATCATTGCAACAAAGCCTTCCGGCAAAAGCCTCTGGCCGTTCCACACACCATCCTGGAGCAGGAACTGGCCGAAGCGTGCCCAGTCATGCCCCGTGGCATAGAGATAGGAACTGCCGGTAAACGTACCGCGCTCATCGGCTTCGAAGACTGCGCTCGTCATGCCGAGTGGAGAAAACAGCGCATCGCGGGGATAATCGAAGGCCGCCCGCGGATCGCCGACCTTGTTCATCCAGATACGTGACAGAAGCACGGCCGTACCGCTTGAATAACGGAAATCCGTGCCTGGAGCAGCCACCAGAGGCGCACCGGCCGGCAGGGAAACCATATCGGGGTCGAGGTAGAGCATGCGCGTCACATCGGCGACGGCGCCATAATCCTCGTTGAAAGCGAGCCCGCTTTCCATGCCGAGCAAATCGGAGAGCTTGATATCGCCGCGCGAATCATTTGCCCATTGCGGCAGGAGATGCGTGTCATCGAAGGAGATCTTGCCTGACAGCATCAGCCTGCCGATCAGCGCCGCATTGACGGTCTTCGTCATCGACCAGCCGACCAGCGGCGTATCGGCGTTGAAGCCCGGCCCGTAGCTTTCGGCTATGATGCGGCCATCCTGCACGACGACCATCGCCCGCATGGCAGGCCCAGCAAGCTTGGCATCGGCCAGAAGCGCCGCGACCTTGGCATTGCCAGTCGCCGGATCGGCGCCGTCGCCGTCCGGCCAGACCGCATCATTTTCACCCACCCGCGGCGCCGGCACCAGCGGCGCGGCCCTAGCAGCTGCATCGAAATTGCCATCAGGCACACTCGTACAGCCGAGGGCGCCGCGATAAAGCGCGTAGCTCGGCGCAAACAGGCCCATGAAACGCGAAGTCACCCGCCCGCTGTCACGATCGATCTCGACGCGCATCAGCCTGAGCAGTGGGTTTCCAGGCGCTTGGACATCGTCGTGGAGCACGGCATCGGGATCGCGGCCGGCAATAAAGACATTGGAGCAGACGATCTTGGCGGCATAGCCATTGCCCACCTTCAGGAGCTCCGGTGGGCTTATGGCGAGCCACGCGGCTGCGCCTATGGCAACGAGAATGACGAGCAGGGTCAAGCCCTTGAAGATACGCGGAACAACTCGCATGCAATCCTCCACGGAACGGAGAGAAGCAGGAAACTTGGCTCACGAAAAGAGAGAAGCGAAAAGAAGTGTTTCAATCGACTTCAAATTTCGCGGAAGTCTTCGCCGGGTTTCGTCGAAGCCTTGGCCCACAGGGCTCGTCATCAAACTGTAGCAGAGGCGCGTTACACGCCCTGAACGCTAAAAAGGTGACAGACTCATGTCGGAATTTGCACCGGATACCGGCTTCCGCAAGAACCGGAAACTCAAGGCAGCGCTTCTCCGCCACAAGGCTTTTTCCAAGGACGGCTTCTCAGAGCGTCTCTTCGGCCTTCTCTTTTCCGGCCTCGTCTACCCGCAGATCTGGGAAGACCCGGATCTCGACATGCAGGCGATGGAACTGAAGCCCAATCACCGCATCGTCACGATCGGTTCGGGCGGCTGCAACATGCTGGCCTACCTTTCCAAGGCGCCGGCTTCGATCGACGTGGTCGACCTCAATCCGCACCACATTGCGCTGAACAGGTTGAAGCTTGCCGCTTTCAAGAACCTGCCAGGTCATTCGGATCTCGTGCGCTTCCTGGCGATGCCGAACGAGAAATCGAACAGCCGGGTTTTCGACCGCTATCTGTCGTCCAATCTCGATGATACGACCCGCGCTTACTGGAACACCCGCAAGTTCGGCCGCCGGCGCGTCACGGTCTTCGACCGCAACATTTATGAAACCGGCCTGCTCGGCCGCTTCATCGGTGCCGCTCATCTTCTCGCCCGCCTGCATGGCGTGAAGCTGCAGGAAATGACCAAGGCCCGCACGATTCGCGAGCAGCGCCAGTTCTTCGACGATCAGATCGCTCCTCTCTTCGAAAAGCCCGTCGTTCGCTGGATCACCAACCGCAAGAGCTCGCTTTTCGGTCTTGGCATTCCGCCGCAGCAATATGACGAACTGGCAAGCCTTGCCGCCGACAATTCCATTGCGCCGGTTCTGAAACACCGTCTCGAAAAGCTCGCCTGTCATTTCCCAATGCGCGACAACTACTTCGCCTGGCAGGCTTTCGCACGCCGCTATGCCGATGGCGAAGAAGGCCCGCTGCCGACCTATCTGAAGCCGGAGCACTACGAAGTGATCCGCGCCAATGTCGATCGCGTCAACGTCCACCATGCAAGCTTCACGGAGCTTCTGGCTGGTGAGCCCGCCGCCTCGCGCGACCGCTACATCCTGCTCGACGCACAGGACTGGATGACCGACCAGCAGCTCAACGATGTCTGGCGTGAGATCACCCGCACCGCCCGCGAAGGCGCCCGCGTGATCTTCCGCACGGCCGCCGAAAAGAGCATCATCGAAGGCCGCCTCGCCCCTGAAATTCGCGACCAGTGGCACTATTTCGAAGAGCAGTCGCGTGAGATGACCACCCAGGACCGCTCGGCGATTTATGGCGGCTTCCACATCTACGGGAAGAAGGCGTGAGCAAAGTCGACGAGATGACCGTCAAGAGTGAGGAACATGCCGACCTGATGGACGGCATGTACCGCTACCAGCGCCATTTCTACGACCTGACCCGCAAATATTATCTTCTCGGCCGCGACCGCACGATCCGCAATCTCGACGTTCCCAAGGGCGGCACGTTGCTCGAAGTCGGCTGCGGCACCGGCCGCAACATGGCCTTCGCCCACAAGCACTTTCCGACGGCCAAGCTCTACGGTCTCGACATTTCCCAGGAAATGCTGATTTCCGCCCGCAAGACCTTCGCCACCAAGGCGACGGTCCCTGATTTCCGGGTGGCGGATGCCACGGCCTACACGCCGCGCGAATTCGGCACCACCGGTTTCGACCGCATTCTGATTTCCTACGCACTGTCGATGATCCCGGATTGGGAACGCGCGGTGGATGCATCGATTGCCGCGCTCAATCCCGGCGGCCAGCTCCACATCGTCGATTTCGGCCAGCAGGAAGGCCTGCCCGCCTGGTTCCGCAGCCTGCTGCAGGCCTGGCTCGCCAAATTTCATGTCACGCCCCGCGCCAATCTGCGCGAGGTTTTGGAAGCGCAAGCCGCTGAAAACAACGCGCAACTATCGTTCGAGACGATCGGCGGCGGCTACGCCTGGCGGGCGGCGATTATCAGCAGGCGCTCATAATTCGCTTGTAAATAACCATTTTTTTACGTTGATATTAGAAAAGGGGGGTTATTCCCTCTGCAGGGCGCGTGTTTTCGAAGGTCAGGCTGTGGGGCAGATCCATCATCACGACGGAACGTTTATGCGTTGGCTTCTGTTTTGCGTCCTGCCGCTTGCCCTGCTGCTCGCCGGTTGCAGCTCCACGGGTTACGATTATCTCGAAACCGCTTCCATAAAGCCGAAGGCGCGCTTCAAGGATACTGATCCCCAGGATTTCGGACCCAAGCGTCCGCAGCAAAACGCTGTCCACGGCATCGACATTTCCAAATGGCAGGGTGATATCGACTGGCAGACGGTGCGCAAATCCGGCGTTGCCTTCGCCTTCATCAAGGCGACCGAAGGCAAGGACAGGATCGATCCGCGCTTTGACGAATATTGGCGCGAGGCAGCCGCCTCAGGCATTCCACATGCGCCCTATCATTTCTATTATTTCTGCTCCTCCGCCGACGACCAGGCCGACTGGTTCATCCGCAACGTTCCGAAGGAATCCATGCGTCTGCCGCCGGTGCTGGATGTCGAGTGGAATGCAGAATCGAAGACCTGTCGCTTCCGCCCCGACCCGGCCACTGTGCGTTCTGAAATGCAGCGCTTCATGAATCGCCTAGAAGCCTATTACGGCAAGCGGCCGATCATCTACACCTCTGTCGATTTCCACCGCGAGAATCTCGCCGGCTATTTCCAGGACTATCATTTCTGGGTCCGCTCGACCGCCAAACACCCCGACGTGACCTACGCCGACCGCCGCTGGGCCTTCTGGCAGTATACGTCGACGGGCGTCATTCCCGGCATTCAGGGGCCAACGGATATCAATGTCTTCGCCGGTTCCGCGAAAAACTGGAACAACTGGGTGGCTGACGTTTCCAAGGATAGAAATTCTTAGTAACGTGTCCTAATCTTTCTTGCTTCCGTCACATTCATCTGTGAAATCGGCGGCATTCTATGTCATTTTACGAGGATCGTTTCATGCACCGCTCGCTCAAAAGCTGCTCTGCACTTGCCCTTCTGTTTGCCTGCGTCCTAGCAACAGGCGCTGCCGCCCTGCAGGCTCCGGATGCGGCAGCTTCGGCCCCGGCAGCACCCTGCGGCGGCGATCTCTCCACCTTCCTCCAGGGCGTCAAGAAAGAGGCGATTGCAGCGGGCGCCAGCGCCGAAGCAGCAGACCAGGCCTTGGCCGGCGCTGAGATCGACCCCAAAGTCCTGAGCCGCGACCGCGCCCAGGGCGTCTTCCGCCAGACCTTCCTCGAGTTCTCGCAGCGCACCGTCAGCCAGGCTCGCCTCGATATCGGCCGCCAGAAGATGAAGCAATATGCTGATGTTTTCGCCCGCGCCGAGCAGGAATTCGGCGTTCCCGCCGGCATCATCACCGCCTTCTGGGCGATGGAAACGGATTTCGGCGCCGTACAGGGCGATTTCAACACGCGCAACGCGCTGGTGACGCTTTCCCATGACTGCCGCCGCCCGGAACTCTTCCGCCCACAGCTGATCGCCCTCATCGAAATGGTGCAGCATGGCGACCTCGACCCGCAGACCAACACCGGCGCCTGGGCCGGTGAAATCGGCCAGGTTCAGATGCTGCCGCGCGATATCATCGCCTATGGCATGGATGGCGACGGCGACGGCCATGTTCGCCTCAAGCAGAGCGGCCCGGACGCGATCCTGACGGCCGCCAAGTTCATCCAGCATCTCGGCTTCGAGCGCGGCCAGCCCTGGCTGCAGGAAGTCACCGTGCCAGATAATCTGCCCTGGGAAAAGTCGGGCCTCGGCGGCACGATGACGGCAGGCGAATGGTTCAACCTCGGCGTCAAGCCGCGCGACGGCAACACCGCTTTCGCCAATCTCGAAGGCGATCTCGTCCTGCCGCAGGGTCGCCTTGGACCGGCCTTCATCGCCTATCCCAATTTCAAGATCTATCTGGAATGGAACAAGTCGTTCATCTACACGACCTCTGCCGCCTATTTCGCGACCCGCCTCTCCGGTGCCCCAACCTATCAGAAGGGCACGCCCGAGCAGGGCCTTTCCAACGACCAGATGAAGCAGTTGCAGACGAAGCTCGATTCGCTCGGCCATGACGTCGGCGAGATCGACGGCATCCTCGGCTCCGGTACCCGTGTGGCGATCCAGAAGGAACAGCTCCGCCTCGGCATACCGGCCGACGGCTGGGCAACACCGGCCCTACTGAACGCCCTCTGAGACTTCACGTTTGCTCTTTCGCCACCCGGCTGCATGAATCGGGTGGCGGCTATCCGCCGATCGGGTAAACCTGCCAGCAAATGGGAGGGATCGGCGTGGAACAGAAAATGAGTGCTTTGACCTGGGGGCTTCTTGCCCTGCTCGGTCTGATCTGGGGTGGCTCCTTCTTCTTCGCACGCATTGCTGTTGTGGAGGTGCCGCCACTCACTCTCGTCTTCCTGCGCCTCTCCATCGCAGCCGTCGCGCTGCATATCTACATCGGCGGGCGCTTCGGCATCTATCCACTGCTGAAGAGCCGGTGGCGCGAATTCCTCATTCTCGGCATCCTCAACAACGCCCTGCCCCATGCGCTGATCTTCTTCGGCCAGACGCGCATCGGCGCCGGCCTTGCCTCCATTCTCAATGCCACGACGCCGATCTGGACGGTGCTGATCGCCAATTACCTGACATCAGACGAGAAGCTCTCCTCGGCCAAGATCATCGGCTGCCTTACCGGCCTTCTCGGCACGGTCGTCCTCATAGGCCCGAGTATCACTGATGGCAGCGACCTGCCCCTCTGGGCACTTCTCCTACCCGTAATCGCAGCGGTCTCCTACGGCTTTGCCGCCACTTACAGCAAGCGCTTCAAGGGCGTGGCGCCGCCCGTCATCGCTGCCGGCCAGATGACGGCATCCTCGCTCATCGCCCTGCCGCTGTCGCTCGTTATGGACCATCCCTGGGCACTCGCCATCCCCTCGGCCAACGCCGTCGCCGCCATCCTGGCAATCGCCCTGCTGTCCACCGCCTTCGGTTATAT
This sequence comes from Rhizobium sp. 01T437, assembly GCF_056398505.1. Classification (NCBI taxonomy): domain Bacteria; kingdom Pseudomonadati; phylum Pseudomonadota; class Alphaproteobacteria; order Hyphomicrobiales; family Rhizobiaceae; genus Rhizobium; species Rhizobium sp. 01T437. The sequence continues at coordinate 51,996 of NZ_JBFTPM010000007.1, read as the reverse complement.
TCTCTACTTCCGTATCCTGGCCGCTGCAGGCGCGACCAACGCCTCTCTGGTGACGCTGCTCGTGCCGCCGAGCGCGATCCTGCTCGGCTTCCTGTTCCTGGGTGAGCGACTGGAAATGACAGAGATTGCCGGCATGGCGCTGATCGGCGCAGGACTTGTCATACTGGATGGCCGCATCTACCCCCGCTTTGGCGCGGTAACCTGAAATGACTATGCTGCAGTGCGCCATTCTTTGGCCAAAAGCGTGAATCGGCGCTATCGGTTTGTAACGAAGTGTTAAATTTTGAGAGCTGAATTTTCTAAATATATTTCAGTAGCTTGCAGGATAGTTGGTAGACTTATCCACTGCCCTCTTCGGCAGTGCAGCACAAGAAGCGCTTTCCAACTAACACATTTCCGACATATTATTAGCCGGTTAACGCGAGGAGGCAGACATGGGACTTACGCAATCCTTGAATGTCCTGTTGGTCAGTGCAGCGTTCGCATTCGTCGTATCCATGCTCTTCATTTGAGCCGATACGAAGCGTAAAGACTGAATACCGAACTCCTGAAACAATCAGCCCCAGATATTGAAAAGCGCATGCCCCGCCCGGCATGCGCTTTTCCTATATGCCGATAACGGCATCTGTCCGATCAGGCGGCAGCGCCGGCGCTTCTCGCCGTCTGTCGCGAAAGGCCGAGGTTGGCGAGAACGGCAGAAACCAGCGGCGCACGGTTCATCGTATAGAGATGGAACTCGTTGAGGCCGCGACGGACGAGATCCTCGATCTGCTCGGCTGCGACATCGGCGGCAACCTTGGCGCGCTCCTCCGGCTTGTCGTCATATCCGGCAAAACGCTCGTCGAGGAAATCAGGGATGACCGTGCCGCAGGCGCCGGCAAATCGCTTCAGCTGCGTCAGGTTCTGGATCGGCATGATGCCCGGCACGACAGGGATCTTGACGCCGGCGGCACGCACCTTTTCGAGATAACGCTCGAAATTGTCATTGTCGAAGAAGAACTGTGTCAGGGCGCGGTCGGCGCCATTGTCGGCCTTGCGCTTCAGCATCTCGATGTCGGCCGCCTGGTCGCGGCTTTCCGGATGCTTTTCCGGATAGGCCGAGACGGAGATTTCGAAATCGCCGATCTGCTTGAGGCCTGCCACCAGTTCGGCTGCATTGGCATACCCGCCCGGATGCGGCTGGTAGGGCGCACCGACGCCGCCAGGCGCATCACCGCGCAGCGCCACGAAATGCGTGACGCCTGCCTTGCGGAAGCTGTCGACCACCTGATGCGTCTCTTCCTTCGTGGCGCTGACGCAGGTCAGGTGTGACGCAGTCGCAAGCGGCGTATCGGTCAGGAAGCGCGTGACCGTGGAAAGCGTCGGCGCCTTTGTGGTGCCGCCGGCGCCATAGGTCACCGAGACGAATTCCGGGTTCCAGTCCTGCAGGTCGCGGACGGTGTTCCAGAGCTGGCCCTCCATCTCCTCGGACTTCGGCGGGAAGAACTCGAAGGAGATCCTGATATCGCGGCGGCGGGCGTCGTTTTTCTGGGTCATTTATTCTCTCCCGGCAAATGTAGGTGCGGCGCCTTCGGTCTCCAGCGAGGCCATCAGGCGCCTTGGGTCGCGTACGAGCCAGACCGTGACCGTGAGGCCCTGCTCGCCCTGCTGACCCGGATGAAGGTCGACGACCTGCTCTATATCGAGCCCAGCCTTGCGCACCCAGTCCGACATGGCCTGATGCGAAAAGCCGAGACGCACATGGGCATGTTCGTCGCGAAGATATTCGAGGTTGTGCGGCGCCAGATCGATAATGACGAGGCGTCCGCCCGGCCGCAGCATGCGCGCGGCTTCCGTGATCGCGATGTCAGGCTGATCGAAGAAATGCAGCACCTGATGGATGGTCACCAGATCGAAATCCTGCCCCTCGAAAGGCAGGTTCAGGATATCAGCGTGGCGTACAGAAGCCGTGGTGATGCGGGACTTGTCGAGATTGGCGCGCGCCACGCTCAGCATGTCGCGGCTGGCATCGACGCCGATCGCCCGGCGATAACGGCCGGCGAGAAGCTCCAGCATGCGGCCGGTGCCGGTGCCGAGGTCGAGCAGGGAATCGATCGGATTGGCTCCGAGCAGCTTGATGACGGCCGCATCCACCTCTTCGTCAGCGGCGTGCAGACGGCGAAGCTCGTCCCATTCGGCGGCGTTGCGGCTGAAATAGGCCTGCGCCCGCTCGGCACGCTGGCGCTTGACGGACGCCAGACGCTCGCCGTCACGCTGGACGACAGGATCGTTTTCGGAGACATGCTTCAGCAAGGCCCGTACCAGGGCAGCGGCCTTGCCCTCCTGCGCCAGCCGGAAATAGGCCCAGGCGCCTTCCTGATAGCGGTCTATCAATTCCGCCTCGCCAAGCAGCTTCAGGTGCCGGGAGATACGGGGCTGGGATTGTCCAAGAATTTCCGTAAGATCTGTCACGGTGAGATCGCCCGCCGCCAGTAGCGCCAGCAGCCGCAGGCGCGTCGGTTCGCCGGCCGCCTTCAAGACGTCCACCAGCGCATCCAGTCCAAGCCTTAAGGGTTCGCTCATATTCTACCCAATCAAGATATAAAGATATCTTTATGTGATTTGGATAGCTGAAGCAAGCGGCATTTTACCGATTTGCGAACTTGCCTGTGGTGATAACGACAGCAGACATCAAAAAAGCCCCGGACCAGCCGGGGCTTTCGAAAAGCGCAAAGAGCCGATCAGCGCGTCAGGCGCTTGTGGGCCTGGCTGCCCGGGTTCAGGGCGTCAGGGCCAAGACGGCGAACCTTGTCCTGCTCATAGTCCTCGAAGTTGCCTTCGAACCATTCGACATGGCCCTCGCCTTCGAAAGCGAGGATGTGCGTGGCCAGACGGTCGAGGAACATGCGATCGTGGCTGATGATGATGGCGCAGCCGGCAAATGCTTCCAGGGCGCTTTCCAAGGCGCCCAGCGTTTCCGTATCGAGGTCGTTGGTCGGTTCGTCGAGCAGCAGAACATTGCCGCCGGCCTTCAGCATCTTAGCAAGGTGAACGCGGTTGCGCTGACCACCTGAGAGATTGCCGACCTTCTGCTGCTGGTCGCCGCCCTTGAAGTTGAAGGCGCCGCAATAGGCGCGCGAGTTCATGTCGAACTTGCCGAGCTTGATGATTTCCGCGCCGCCGGAGATTTCCTCCCAGACGGTCTTGTTGCCGTCGAGAGCATCACGGCTCTGGTCGACATAACCGAGATGCACGGTTTCGCCGATGCGCACCGATCCGGCATCCGGCTTTTCCTGGCCGGTGATCATCTTGAACAGCGTCGTCTTGCCGGCGCCGTTCGGGCCGATAATGCCGACGATGCCGCCCGGCGGCAGCTTGATCGACAGGTCGTTGATCAGTGTGCGGCCTTCAAAGCCCTTGGTGATGCCTTCCATTTCGATGACCACCTGGCCGAGACGTTCGCTGACCGGGATGATGATCTGCGCGTCGCCGGGACGCTGCTTCTCGGCAGCCTCCACCAGTTGCTCGTAGGACTTGATACGCGCCTTGGACTTGGCCTGGCGGGCCTTCGGGCTGGAAGCAATCCATTCCTGTTCGCGGCTGATCGCCTTCTGGCGGCCTGCCTCTTCGCGGTTTTCCTGCAGCATGCGCTTGGCCTTGGCGAGCAGGTAAGCCGAGTAGTTGCCTTCGTAGGGGATGCCACGGCCGCGATCGAGTTCCAGGATCCAGCCGGTGACGTTGTCCAGGAAGTAGCGATCGTGGGTGATCATCATCACGGCGCCCGGATAGTCGCGCAGATGCTTTTCGAGCCAGGCGATGGTTTCGGCGTCCAGATGGTTGGTCGGTTCGTCGAGCAGAAGCAGATCCGGCTGCGACAGCAGCAGGCGGCAAAGTGCGATACGGCGGCGTTCACCACCCGAAAGGCTGGTGACTTCGGCGTCGCGCGGCGGGCAGCGCAGGGCTTCCATTGCCATCTCGACCTGACTTTCCAGATCCCAGAGGTTCTGGCTGTCGATGATGTCCTGAAGTTTCGCGCCCTCGTCCGCCGTCTCGTCGGAATAATTCATCATCAATTCGTTGTAGCGCTCGAGCACAGCCGTCTTGGAGGCAACGCCTTCCATGACGTTCTCGAACACCGTCTTGTTGGGATCGAGTTTCGGCTCCTGCTCCAGGTAGCCGACAGTCGCACCTTCGGCGAGCCAGGCTTCGCCGGTATATTCCTTGTCCTGGCCGGCGATGATGCGCAGCACGGTGGACTTACCGGCGCCGTTCGGACCCAGGATACCGATCTTGGCATCGGGATAGAAGGAAAGGTGGATATTCTCGAGGATCTTCTTGTTGCCATAGGCCTTATTGAGGCCGGACATGTGATAGATGAACTGGCGTGCCATGCTGGGATGCTCCGGGCGGAAACTTGAAATCGTGGCCGCTATGTAGGCGAAACCACGCCCGCGGGCAACGCCGAAACCCTGTTTCGTCAGGATTTCGGCATGTTTCCGTCAGAAGCCAGCAGCATCCACAATGCCTTCGTCACAGCCGAAGGAAGTCTGCCCTGCCCTCTGGATGAGGCCACCGAGGCCCTTCTCCTTCGCTTGAGCCGAAACGGCATCCTGCGAAAGCCCGATCGTCAACTCGCTGATCACCCGCTTATTGCCGACGCGCCGGCAGCTCATCTTCACGCGGTCGCTGGCGCCTGCGCCGAAGCTCTTGTCGAAGGCCGCCTTGATCGCATCGGCCTTCAGCGTCTTGCCGACATTGGCGGCAAAGAGATCGCGCACGGCCGAAGCATTGAGATCGCCCATCAGATGAATGGCGGTGGCGAAATAATCGTCGGCACTCATTTTCGTGCAGGTGCCGTGCTTGATCCATTCATGCCGCTCAAGCGCCGATTGCGTGCCGGGCATCGCCTTGTCGAGCGCGCTCTTCGTCTCGGCTGAGAGATTCACCGCCGGCAGGCTCGTCCACTGGCCGTCCTTGTCGGCGGCTTTCTGATCGGCGGATACGTCGCAATAGTCCTTCCGCATCGGCCACAGACCATGGAGAGAAAAGTTGGTGGCGTCATAGCGGTCGCCGCTCTGGCTGGCGCATTCGGCCTTCTTCTGGTTGGTCTGGCAGAATGCCGGCTGCCAGCTTGCCGCAAGGATGAACCGTGTGCGCCCGCTTTCCTGTGCGGATACGGAACCGACTGACGACAGCGAAAGGAACAGGATGGAAACCGAGAGTAGAAACTTGCCCATTATTAGCCCCGAAATAGCTCCGACAAAGAACAATACAGGAACAAACAAGCATGAAGCCGAAGTTTGCGCAACCCTGAATCGCAGGGGCAAGCATGCTTTTCTTATGTATGAGCGAAACCGCAATATTGCATTTGCCTTGATATCTGGTCTTTTGGGCGTGGGAGGAATGCATGTTTTCCGAGACATTGCGGCTTCGAAACGCCGCGGCTTCGCTTGCCTATCATCACCAGCCCGCCGTGGGGCAAGCGCGCGCCATCCTGATGATTTCACACGGTCTTGCCGAACATTCCCGCCGTTACCGCCGCTTTGCCGAGCCCATGGCGGCAAGAGGCTACCATGTCTATGCGCATGACCATCGCGGCCACGGCGAGACAACGGCCGATGATGCGCCGCTCGGTCGCTTTGCGAGACGCAACGGTGTTGAGAGTGTCATCAGCGATCTCGCCGCCATGCACACCTTTGCCACGGGCCGTCACCCAGGCCTGCCCGTCATTCTGCTCGGTCACTCCATGGGCGGCCTGATCGCGCTGAATGCCGCCGCTGATCTCCCCGGCCGTTTCGCAGCTCTTGCCGTCTGGAATTCGAATTTCGCCGTCGGTCTTTCCGGCCGCGTTGCACAGGCGATCCTCCTTGCCGAACGCATGCTGAAAGGCTCCGATGTGCCGAGTGACATGCTGCCGAGGCTGACATTTTCCGCCTGGGGCAAATCCATTCCCGATCACCGCACGGAATTCGACTGGCTGTCGCGCGATCCGGCCGAAGTCGACGCCTATATTGCCGATCCGCTTTGCGGCTTCGATGCTTCGGCCTCGCTCTGGCTCGATGTCTTCGCCCTCACCTTCCGCGGCATCGAGAAGGAGCGGCTCGAGAGCCTGCCGAAGAACATGCCGATCCATCTGGTCGGCGGCGGCAAGGACCCGGCAACCAGCAATGGAAAAGCCGTGCTCTGGTTGTCAAAGCGTTTGAAAAGCCGAGGCTTCTCCCGTATCAGCACCGAGATATATCAGGACATGCGGCATGAAACGCTGAACGAGATCGGCGCGGAAACGGCAATTGCGGATTTCGCCGGTTGGTGCGACGAGGCGATCCGCACGGTCCCGAGCGAAAGGACCTGAGATGACGAGCCTGAGTTCCACCCGCCATCCCGCCTCATCCGAGGTGACGTTCGGCTTGCTTTTCATGCTGCTCTCCGTGCTGATTTCGCCGCTGATCGACATCTTCTCGAAGCTGGCGACGACAACGATCTCCTCCACAGAGGTGGCCGGCTTCCGCTTCGTCATCCAGGCGCTCACCATGCTGCCTTTCATCTTCCTGCGCGGTGCCAAGATCCAGTTTTCGCTGAAGCAGAGCTGGTATCATGCCATTCGCGGCGCGATGGTCACGATCTCGATGATCTGCTTCGTCACAACGCTGAAGGTCATGGCGGTTGCCGATGCCATCGCCATCTTCTTCGTCGAGCCGATCATCCTGACGATCCTCGGCAGCATCTTCCTGAAGGAAACCATCGGCTGGCGCCGCTACAGCGCCTGCGCCGTCGGTTTCCTGGGCGCCATGCTGATCATCCAGCCGAGCTTCGAGCAGGTGGGCTATATCGCCCTGCTGCCCGTCGTCAGCGCCTTCTGCATCGCCGTCTTCGCGCTGATGACACGCGTGCTGTCACACCGGGAAGATCCCTGGGCCATGCAGTTCCAGACCGGCCTCTGGGGCATCTTCTTCTGCACCGTCATCCTGTTCTTCGGTTATGGCAGCGGCTCCGACATCTTCGACACGACCATGCCCGATCTTCCCGCCTTCGGCTACTTGCTGGGTACGGGCATTGCCGCAGCGATAACGGGTATTCTCGCGGCTTACGCCTATCGCGCCGCCCCGGCCTCAACGCTTGCGCCGCTGCAATATCTGGAAATCGTCTCGGCCACGGTCTTTGCCTGGCTGGTCTTCGCCGATTTCCCGGACGCGCTGAAATGGCTCGGCATCCTCATCGTCATCGCGTCGGGCCTCTACATCATCTGGCGCGAGCAGCGCTTTGCTTCCAAACCCGTATCCGATACATCTGAGGCAACGCGGGCGCCCTGAAATCCGCCGCACCCCGTCGGAGGAATTTGGGAGGACTTGGGAGAAACTCGGGAGGAACATGACGGAAAACGCGAAGAAGAAGCCGCCGCTTGCAGGCATCAGGGTGATCGAACTTGCGCGCGTGCTGGCCGGCCCCTGGGCAGGGCAGATGCTGGCCGATCTCGGCGCCGATGTCATCAAGGTGGAAAACCCTGATGGCGGCGACGACACGCGGCAATGGGGGCCACCCTTCGTCGAAGGCGCCGATGGAGAAAACCTCTCGGCCGCCTATTATCATTCCACCAATCGCGGTAAGCGCTCGATTACCGCTGACCTCAAAAGCGAGGAGGGCCAGTCGCTGGTGCGTCGTCTCGTCGCCACCGCCGATGTGCTGATCGAGAATTTCAAGCTTGGCGGCCTCGTCAAATACGGTCTCGATTATGAGAGCCTGAAGGCGATCAATCCGCGCCTCGTCTATTGCTCCATCACCGGTTTCGGCCAGACCGGCCCCTACGCCAGTCTCGCCGGCTATGACTACATCGTCCAGGGCATGTCCGGCTTCATGTCGATAACAGGCGAACCCGAGGGACAGCCGATGAAGGCAGGCGTCGCAATCGCCGATATCTTCACCGGCATCTACGCCGTCTCGGCGATCGAAGCGGCCCTCATCCATGCACTGAAGACGGACGAAGGCCAGCTGATCGATATGGCCCTGCTCGATGTGCAATCGGCCGTGCTCGCCAACCAGAACATGAACTATCTGGTCTCCGGCCGCGCTCCGGTGCGCCTCGGCAATGCCCATCCGAATATCTCGCCCTATGAGGTCGTGCCGACGGCCGACGGTTATCTGATCCTTGCCATCGGCAATGACGGCCAGTTCCGCCGTCTCTGCACGATCCTCGGCCTCGTTATCGGCGAGGATGAGAACTTCGCGACGAACAAGGCCCGCGTCGCCAACAGGGATGCCGTGCGCCGGATGGTTTCCACCGAAACGCTGAAATGGCAGAAGGCCGATCTGCTGAAGGCCTGCGAGGACAATGCCGTGCCGGTCGGCGCCATCAACACGATCGAGGAAATGTTTGCCGATCCGCAGATTGTCGCACGAGGCCTGCGCATCGACCTGCCGGATGCCGTAGGCACCATGATCCCTGGTGTACGTACGCCTGTCGTGCTGTCTGAAACGCCGCTGCGTTACGAGCGGCCGAGCCCACGCCTTGGCGAGCACAATGACGAAGTTCTGGCCGAACTTCAGGAATGGGAGAGGAAGACGTCGCCGTGAGAAGGATGGGGCCATGAAGAGGACAGGCGGACAACTGATCGTCGAAGCGCTGAAGGCAAATGGCGTCAAGCGCCTCTCCTGCGTGCCGGGAGAAAGCTTCCTTGCCGTACTCGACGCCCTGCACGACAGCGATATCGACGTCATCGTCTGCCGCCAGGAAGGCGGCGCGGCGATGATGGCCGATTGTTGGGGCCGGCTGACCGGCGAACCCGGCATCTGCATGGTCACCCGTGGTCCCGGCGCCACCAATGCTTCGGCCGGCCTGCATATCGCAAGGCAGGATTCGATCCCGATGATCCTCTTCATCGGCCAGGTGCAGCGGGAAGCGCGTGAACGCGAAGCCTTCCAGGAGGTCGAGTTCCGCCGCGCCTTCACCGAATTTGCCAAATGGGTCGGCGAGATCGATGATGCCGCCCGCATTCCGGAATTCGTCACCCGCGCCTTTGCGATCGCCACATCCGGCCGCCCAGGTCCCGTCGTGCTGACGCTGCCCGAAGATATGCTGCGCGACGAGGTGGAAGCGCCCCGCGCCAAGCGCCATACGCGCGTCGAGGCCCATCCCGGCCGCAGCCAGATCGATGATCTCTACCTGCGCCTCCTGAAGGCCGAGCGGCCGACGGTCATCCTCGGCGGCACCCGCTGGGATGCCGATGCCGTCGCCGATTTCCAGACCTTCGCGGAGCGTTTCAGCCTGCCGGTCGGCTGTTCCTTCCGTCGGCAGATGCTGTTCGATCACCTGCATCCTTCCTATGCCGGCGATGTCGGCATCGGCATCAATCCGACCTTGGCGAAGGAGATCAAGGAGAGCGACCTGCTCATCCTGCTCGGCAGCCGCATGTCGGAGATGCCCTCCTCGGGCTATACGCTGATCGATATCCCCTACCCGGCCCAGTCGCTCGTTCACATCTATCCGGACTCGTCGGAGCTTGGCCGCGTCTACCGCCCTGACCTTGCCATCTGCGCCAGCCCCATCGATTTCGTCGAAGCACTTGCCGATCTCGAAGCACCCGCCGAGCCTCGCTGGGGCGAACGCACCGAGCGCATGCATCAGGCCTATCTTTCCTGGTCGAAGCCGCCGGTAACAGGTCCGGGCGCCGTCCATATGGGGCCGATCATGGAGTGGCTGGAGGCCAATACGAAGCCGGATACGATCTTCACCAATGGCGCCGGCAACTATGCCACCTGGGTGCATCGCTTCCACCGCTTTCGCCGCTTCAACACGCAGGCGGCGCCAACCTCAGGCTCCATGGGTTATGGCCTGCCGGCCGCCGTTGCCGCCAAACGGCTCTTTCCCGACAGGCAAGTCATCTGCTTTGCCGGCGATGGCTGTTTCCTGATGCACGGACAGGAATTTGCGACCGCCGTACGCTACGGCCTGCCGATCATCGCTGTCGTCGTCAATAACGGCATCTACGGCACGATCCGCATGCATCAGGAGCGCGAATATCCTGGTCGCATCAGCGCCACAGACCTCACCAATCCGGATTTTGCAGCGCTCGCCCGCGCCTATGGCGGCCACGGCGAGACGGTGGAAAAGACCGAGGATTTCGCCCCGGCTTTCGAGCGGGCACGCGACAGCGGCAAGCCGGCGATCATCGAAGTAAAACTCGATCCCGAGGCGATCACGCCGACGCGCACTCTCTCGGAAATCGCCCAAACAAAAAACCGGTGAGTCCGTGAACTAATCTAGTTCACATCTCACCGGCTTTGATTGGTCGCGGAAGGACGCTCTTAGTCGAGAGCGGCCGTGACGATGAATTCGACCTTGTACTTCGGCGCAGCGAGCTTGGCTTCGCTGGTGGCGCGGGCCGGCGGGTTTGCCGGATCGATCCAGCCTTCCCAGACAGCGTTCATCTCGGCGAAATAGGCGATGTCGGAAAGGTAGATGATCGTCTGCAGGATCTTCGACTTGTTGCTGCCGGCAGCGGCAAGCAGGCGGTCGACTTCGCCGAGCGCAGACTTGCACTGATCGGCAACGCTTTCGCCTTCGCCGACCTGGCCTGCGAGATAGACGGTGTTGCCGTGGATGACGGCACCGCTCATGCGGGCGCCGATGTCGATACGCTTGATGCTCATCGTGTTCTCCTGTTCATCAAATGAAAGACGCCGCCTTCAGGCGGCATCGGAATATTCAGCCTTCCAAACTGAAGACTAAGCGCGGATGTGGTGCGTCTTCTGATAGATCGCCGTCGAGCGTGCGCCGGAGCGGCAGTAACCGAGCATCGGGCGCTCGAATTCGTCGAGTGCGTCGACCATGCCCTGCACAGCTTCCTCGGTCACGCCCATCGGGCCGACCGGCACATGGGTGATCGCAAGGCCAAGCTCCTTGGCACGGGCTTCGATGACGGCAAAAGGCGTCTGGTCCGGGCTTTCGCCATCCGGACGATGGCAGACGATGGATTTGAAGCCGAGCGCCTTGATCTGGTCGAGTTCGTCAACCGTGATCTGGCCGGAAACGGAGTATTCATCGTCGATCTGGCGGATATCCATCGTCTCAATCTCCTCGAAAATGGTGGGCTGAAGGTCTACGACGCACTCCCGTAGGCGTCAACACGTCTTCGCCGAACGCCCTTCATTCGACGAAAGCGAAACGCAGGCCGTAGCTGCGGCTTTCACCCGGCTTCAGCCAGTTGAACTCACCTGCCGCCTCCAACTCGTGGCGCGGCACCCAGCGGTGCGACACCGGTTCGATACCGATAATATGCGCCGGCGCTTTCTGGCTCCGCCAGATCTGCAAATGCGGCAGCGTATCGGCCCGGAACCGCACCCTCAGCGTCTTGCCGCCGATCGCAGCAATCGGCCCGAGCCGGACTTCGGCGAAACCGTCTTCAGTGGCCAGAGACTCGACGCATAAAATGCTGCCCGGCTCCTCGCCGAAGGTCCAGGGAAAGCCACCTCCATCAAGCATCCGGCCTTCGAGCCGTGTCGCCGCGTCGAGCCATTTGCCGCCGGTGTTCATATGGTACATCAGGAAAGTCGGCACCGTCTCGCTGCTCGTATTGACGACGCGATCTTCGAGCGAGACCTCGCCCGTCGCCCCGTCGATCCGCCACAGCCGCTCGATGCGCTGCGGCAAGCCCTCGACCGTAGTGATGTCGATATCGGCGCGGCATTCGGCATTGCCGTTTTCGAACCTCGTCCACAGCACCTTGGCCTGATGGCCGGAGGCAGAGCCGTGCAGCGGATAGATCTTGCCATCAGTGCCGGGAATGGGCTGCCGGTGGCGGATATGATCAGGACCGCAGGTGAAGAGGAAGCCTTCCAGCGAGTGATCGATTCGCGGGTCGCCATCGTCAGGAATGGCCCGCTTGGGCGCGATATCCACACCCTCGATAATGCAGCCGGCGATATCCAGCACCGATGTTTCGTCCAGCATCAGGCGCGGCCCGCTTGCGGCGGCAAATTCGATCATCGGCTGTCCTCCCGGGGAATCTTGGTTGCGGTAGCGTTAGGTCGTGCAATCACCCTCGTCAATCGGGACCGATGAAATGGCCAGGGAGCACCGCAACCGGCGACTTCACAGGAACGTCATCTTCGCGCAAGCGTTTATGAGTAAACGCAAAACACCGTTGTTTTTATGTTTTGTTCAGCACGGCTTAAGAAATTCCACACTAGCGTCAAAATTCGCAGGTGTGTGTCTGCCGAGCCACTGATCGAGGTGTGAGACGTGAATCGCTTTATGAAATCGGCCTTTTCTTTTTCGGCCATGCTGTTGGCGCTCGCTGCCGTCGCGCCACAGGCCGATGCCCAGCAATATGGCCGAAACCGGAGCGATATCGTGCTGGTGACGCCAGGCGGTGAAATTCTCGACTACGTCCCGCCCGGCCGCGGCTTCGTCTATGCCCGTGACTACAGCGGCAATCGCGTATTGGTCGACCGCTACGGCAACATCATCGCCACCGAGATGCGCGCCCGCGGCTATTATTCGCCGCGCACAAATCGCGAAGTCTATAACGACGCCTACAATAACGATCCCTATTATCCTGACGATAACCGCCACGGCGACACGCGCTATTCCGAGCGCGGCCCGGTAACCGGTTCCATTCCGCAAGATGCAGCCATAGAGCGCCGGCCACTCGAGGATCAGCCCTATCCCGGCGATCAGCAGGGTCAGGACGACTATGCAGCAGTCGAGCCCGATCAACAGATTCCGCCGGCCGACGAGCCGCGCCAGGTGCCGCAGGAACCTGTGATCACGCTCAAGGACAAGTCGAAGCCCGAGATCGTGGCCCTTCAGGTCTTTCTGGATCGCTCCGGCGTTTCGCCTGGTGTCATCGACGGCCACATGGGCTCCAATGTCACCAAGGCGATCTACGCCTATGAACAGATGACCGGCACCAAGCTCGATCCAAACAATACGGATGCGATCCTCGAAGAACTGCGCATGAATGGCGGCCTGCCGGTCGTCAACTACACGATCACGGATGCGGATGCGGCCGGCCCCTATGTCGCGCAGATCCCAGAAGATTATTCGCAGAAGGCGCTCCTGCCGTCCCTCGCCTACACATCCGTGACCGAAGCGCTCGCCGAACGCTTCCACATGGACGAGAACTTCCTGAAGGAAATGAACCCCGGCGCGGATTTCACGATTCCCGGCACCGTCATCAAGGTCGTCAATCCCGGCGAGAACAAGAAGGGCGCAGTCGCGAAGATCCTCGCCGACAAAGGCCGCAAGCAGGTCTTCGCCTATGACGATGCCGGCAATCTCGTTGCTGCCTACCCCGCCTCGATCGGCTCGACCGACACGCCCTCGCCGTCGGGCATCGTCACCGTTGAGCGCGTCGCCTTCAATCCGGGCTACACCTACAATCCGAAGGTCAACTTCCAGCAAGGCGCCAACGACAAGATCCTCGACATCCCGCCAGGCCCGAACGGCCCGGTTGGTACGGTCTGGATGGCGCTTTCCAAGCCCACCTATGGCATTCACGGCACGCCCGACCCTTCCAGGATCGGCCGCACCCAGAGCCACGGCTGTATTCGCCTGACGAACTGGGATGCGACGGAGCTTGCAAAGATGGTCAAGCCTGGCGTGACGGTCGAATTCGTCGATTGAGGAAGGCTATTCGCCCGGTGTCTCCGCCGGGCGCTCGCCGAACTGGATGAGACGCAAGAGCTCCACCTGCTTCCTGGCACCTGTCTTCATGTAGACGGACCGTACCTGCGAGCGGATCGTCTCTCGTGAACGGCTGGTTTCGGCAGCCAGGCCCGCAACCGAGCCTCCAGAAACCAGCGCCCTCACGACCCTGATTTCAGCCTGCGTGAGACCGAAATCGTTGCGCAGTTTCTCATCACTCAGCCCCGCGGGCCTTTGTTTCGGCTCGATCAGGATGGCGACAACAGGCCTTTCGAAGAAGCGTGGCTGGTGGCTCTTTTCAAGCTTGAGCAAGGTGATCTTCCGGCCTTCGGTCAGAACCGTCTGCTGACGCTCCGCCTCCTCTCCATGCCGCAGCATCAGTGTGAGGCAGTCATCGGCATCCTTGTCGGCAAGATGCAGCGTTCCGAGCGGTGAAAGCCAGACACCTGTTCCCTGTTCGAGCACCGCCTCTCCSAAGCCAGARGTGGACACCAGTCGYCGCTCTGAATTCAGGAGGAGCACACCGACSCCAATGGCATCGAACAGTCGCCCGTTGATCTCTGAATCGCTCTTTTGCCGGCCGCCGGATTCGACCGCGATGAAGGCCCGTCTCAGATGCGGCCCGATCCTTGTCAAAAGCGCAGCGCAGGCCCGGCTCTCATTCGGATCGGTCCAGCGGGTCGTGGTGATCGAAAGATTGAACGACCGGCTGCCCTCCCGCAGGATCGCCATGCCGACGGCGCCATGACCTTCATGCCGATGCCAGAAGTCATTAAAGAACTCGGTCTTGGAAAGCTCCGCATAGGATATGAAATCCTCGCCGATTGCCCCCTGCCCGGTGGGTGTCCTGTCCAGACCGGATATCCACGGGTTCAGCCGGCAGTAATAGCGCGTGTAGGTGTCGATCCACGACTGATCCATGTTGATGTGGAATTGCGACGAACCTTCCGCCCACGCGGCGTCGTGATAGAAAAGGCTGGTTCCCGCCCCCGGCAACAGCCCGTTCAACTCCGTCAGAAACGTATCCCATCGCGCTTCGCCAAAAACAATTCCGTAGATGGAATCGATGAGCTTGTCGTCGACTTGCCGGGTAATGCTCATGCGTTGCTTCGCGCGTGAAGGGATTTTTACAACCTGACAACCATTACACCAGTGAGCAAATGTAATTTCAAATGGAAAATGCCCCGGCCGAAGCCGAGGCATCAATTTCCCTACCCCCCGGTAGTCTGATCAGGCAGCACGGCCCATGGCATTTGCCAGGCGAATGGCAACCGGCAGGCGGCCCGGCACCTTGCGAATGATCTCTTCTGCGAAACAGAGGGCGTTTTCACGTGCTTTGTCGAGGTTGCTGACGCGCATCGGATCCATCGTATGCAGCGTGCCGCCGCAATCGAAGATGTCGCGGAAGGCCGAGCGCTCGATGATCGCCGTATCGAGAACCGGCACGTGGCGCTCGTTCAGCAGCGCCTTGACGAGCTGCAGCGCGCGGGTGGTGACCATGGAGTTGACGCGTGTCAGCACGACCGAATGGCCGATCTTGATGCCTGCCTTCTCCTCCAGATACTGCAGGAGCTCGAGAACCTGAGCGCCGCCGCGGGCATCCATCGCGCAGCCCTGGATCGGGATCAGCACGTGGTCGGAGAGACCGACGGCCGTTGCCAGCAGCGGATTGCGCGCGCCCGGCAGGTCGATGATGAAGTAATCAGTATTCTGCTTGTTCTCGCTGATGTGCTGCGGCAGCGAAGCCGTCGTTACGAAATCGATGACGCTGATGTTTGCCACATGGCCGGAGATTTCGTGCCAGCGCGAAATCCAGTGCTGCGGATCGGCATCGAGGATGGTGACGCGGTAGCCCTGACGGGCGAGCTCGGTGGCAAGCAGCAATACGGCTGTGGTCTTGCCGGCGCCGCCCTTGGTATTTGCGAATGTGATGACTGGCATATTCTTAGTCCTCGAAGGGAAATGGCGCGAGCCGGCATCGCTCGTTGTTAATCGCACTGTCGGAGCATCGTGCGGTTAACCCATCCTTGCCAATCGTGGTTAACAAACTGTAAACGGACCCGCCGAAATTGCGGTCCGCATTTCTCACATCCTCAAAAATGAGGATGCCCTAAAGCGCGTAAAGCAAGAAAAAAGCCCGGAAAGCCAAGGCTTTCCGGGCCAGTTTAGAGGTCCGCCTTTATCTGATCAGAAGCAATCCGCAAACAGTGTCTTGGTATTTTCAAGCGTCAATGCAACCGGATTACCGCCGGCGCTCGGGTCTTCGATCGCCATCGCCGCCAGTTCGTCGATCCGATCAGGAGTGATTCCCATCGCCGTCAGATTGTCAGGGACGTTGAGTTCGGAACGCAGCTTCAGCACGTAATCATAGAAACCGTCGAAACCGCCGGCGATGCCGAGATAGGCAGCGGCACGCACGATCTTCTCTTCGATGGCCGAGCGGTTGAAGCGCAGGGCAGCCGGCATGACGACGGCATTGGTCATGCCGTGATGAGTGTTGTAGACGGCGCCAATCGGATGCGAGAGCGCATGGATGGCGCCGAGACCCTTCTGGAAGGCGACTGCGCCCATGGCGGCTGCCGACATCATGTTGGCGCGGGCTTCCAGATCCGTGCCTTCCTTATAGGCGCGCGGCAGGAATTCCTTGACGAGCCGCATGCCCTCCAGCGCGATGCCGGCCGACATCGGATGGTAGAAGGGCGAGGAATAGGCCTCCAGGCAATGGGCGAAGGCATCCATGCCAGTGCCGGCCGTGATGATCTTCGGCATGCCGACCGTCAGTTCCGGATCGGCGATGACGACACCCGGTAGGAACTTCGGATGGAAGATGATCTTCTTCACATGCGTCACGGAATTGGTGATAACGCTGGCGCGGCCGACTTCCGAGCCGGTGCCGGCCGTCGTCGGGACGGCAACGATCGGCGCGATGCCCTCGACGCTGGCGCGTGTCCACCAGTCCCCGATATCCTCGAAATCCCAAACGGGGCGCGTCTGGCCAACCATGAAGGCCACGCACTTACCGAGATCAAGACCGGAGCCGCCACCAAAGGCGACGACGCCGTCATGGCCGCCGTCGCGGAAAGCCTTGATGCCGGCTTCGAGGTTCTTCTCGTTCGGGTTCGGATCGACATCGGCGAAGATCGCCCGGCTGAGGCCGGCATCTTCGAGAATGTCGAGCGCGTTCTTGGTGATCGCCATCGAGGCGAGGCCCCGGTCAGTGACGAGCAGCGGCTTCTTCATGCCGAGGCTCTTGCAGGCGTCGGCCAGTTCCTTGATGCGGCCGCGGCCGAGCTTGACGGCTGTCGGATAGCTCCAGTTTGCGGTGATGTTGGCGCTGCTCATGCTGTAACCTTCTTGAGATGGTAAGATTTCGGGCGCGTCAGATTGTGGAAGCCGATGATCGACAGCGAGCCGCCGCGGCCGGTTTCCTTGACGCCGGTCCAGCACAGAGCCGGATCGAGATAATCGGCACGGTTCATGAAGACGGTGCCGGTTTCGATTTCGCGGCCAAGGCGCCCTGCCCGCTCCGCATCCTTGGTCCAGAGCGAAGCCGTCAGCCCGTACTGGCTGTCATTCATCAGCGCCAGGGCCTCGTCGTCATTCTTCACCTTCATGATGCCGACGGCCGGGCCGAAGGTTTCTTCGCGCATGAAGGCCATGGAATGATCGACATTGACGAGGATCTGCGGTGCGAGATAGGCGCCGCCATCATCGGCCGGGAAAAGCTTCGGATCGACCAACGCCTTGGCGCCCTTGGAAACTGCATCGGCGATCTGTTCGCGCACCACCTTGGCAAAGCGCTTGTGCGCCATCGGACCGAGCGAGGTCTCCGGATCGAGCGGATTGCCGAGCTTGTAGTTCGAAACCCAGGCAACCGACTTCTCGACGAAGGCGTCGTAAAGCGATTCATGCACATAAATGCGCTCGATACCGCAGCAGCACTGGCCGGAATTGTAGGTCGCGCCATCCATCAGCGTATCGACGGCGGCCTCGAGGTCAGCATCCTCCATCACATAACCCGGATCCTTGCCGCCGAGCTCGAGACCGAGACCGGTAAAGGTGCCGGCAGCAGCGCGCTCCATCGAGCGGCCGCCTTCGACAGAGCCGGTGAAATTGACGAAATTAAAGCTGCCGGCAGCAATCAAGGCCGAGGTTGTCTCATGATCGAGGAAGACGTTCTGGAACACATCCTCGGGAACGCCGGCCTCGACGAAGGCCTGCACCAGGCGCTCACCGACGAGCAGCGTCTGCGAGGCGTGCTTGAGCACGACGGTGTTGCCCGCCATCAGCGCCGGAGCGATCGTGTTGATCGCCGTCATATAGGGATAGTTCCAGGGGGCGACGACGAAGACGACGCCATGCGCTTCGCGCTCGATGCGGCGCTCGAACTTGTCGCTCTCCTCGACGACGAGCGGCGCAAGCGCATCCGCCGCGATCGAGGCGACATAGTTGGAGCGCTCGTTGAAGCCGCGATATTCGCCGCCATACTTGATCGGCCGGCCCATCTGCCAGGCGAGCTCAGGCACGACGACATCGGACATCTCGTTGAGACGGGCAACGCCCTTCAGCACCAGCTGGACTCGCTCTTCGAGCGGGCGCTTGGCCCAGGCCTTCTGCGCCTTGCGCGCACGCGCCACGGCTTCCTTTGCCGCTTCAAGCGAAAGCGCCGGACGCTCCGCGTAAACAGAGCCGTCAATCGGCGAAATGCATTGGATCATTGTCATGATCTAAATCCTGTTTTCTTCTGAGCCGCAGGGAGAGGCGCCGCGACTTATCCTCCGCAGGGAGAATCCAGTCGGGCGGCCTTCCGCTTCGGATATGTTCTTAAGCTCTCTCGAAGCCGCGCGCCACTTCCCAATCCGTGATGCGGCGGTCGTATTCTTCCTGCTCCCATTCGGCAGCGCGGGTATAGTGATCGATGACATCGTCGCCGAAGGCTGTGCGCAGCATCTCCGATTCCGTCATCGCCTTGGTCGCCGCCCGCAGCGTGCGCGGGATCTCGCGGATATCCTTGCCGAAATAGGCGTCCCCTACATAGGGCGCTTCCAGTTCCAGCTTCTTTTCGATGCCGTCTATGCCGGCGGCAAGCAGGGCCGCGAAGGCGAGATAGGGATTAAGGTCAGAGCCGCCGACGCGGCATTCGATACGGATCGCCTTGGTCTCCTCCCCGCAGAGGCGGTAGCCCGCCGTGCGGTTGTCCTTGCTCCAGACCGCCTTGGTCGGCGCGAAGGTGCCGGCCATGAAGCGCTTGTAGGAATTGATGTAAGGCGCCAGGAAATAGGTGATTTCGCTCGCGTGGCTGAGCAGGCCGGCAATATAGTTCTGCATCAGCGGTGTCATGCCGTGATGGCCGGCATGGTCGAAGAACAGCGGCTTTTCTTCGAGACTCCAGAGCGACTGATGGATATGCGAGGAACTGCCGGCGGCATTGTAGTGCCACTTGGCAAGGAAGGTGATCGCCTTGCCCTTCGACCAGGCGATCTCCTTGCAGCCGTTCTTGATGATCGCATGCCGGTCGGCCATGGTGAGCGCATCGGCATAACGCACATTGATTTCTTCCTGGCCGGCGGAAGCCTCGCCCTTGGAATTTTCGACCGGGATGCCCGCACCCTGCAGGCCCTTGCGGATCGCCCGCATCACCTCTTCTTCCTTGGTCGTCTGGAAGATGTGGTAGTCTTCATTATAGGCGCTGGCGAGCTTCAGATTGCGGTATCCGGAAGCCTGTGCCGCCTCATAGCTCTGGTCGAACAGGAAGAATTCGAGTTCGGAGGCCATGTAGGCCTTCATGCCCATGTCCTCCAGGCGCTTCACCTGCTTCTTCAGGATCGCACGCGGGGAATGGGCCACTTCCTCATGCGTATGATGGTCCAGCACGTCGCAGAGAACGAGCGCGGTGCCTTCGAGCCAGGGAATGACGCGCAGCGTCGAAAGGTCCGGCTTCATCGTATAGTCGCCGTAGCCCTTTTCCCAACTCGTCGCCTTGTAGCCGGAGACGGTCTCCATCTCCATGTCGGTCGCCTGCAGATAGTTGCAGCTATGCGTTTCCTTCCAGGCGCTTTCGAGGAAAAACTCCGCCTGGAAACGCTTGCCCATCAGGCGCCCCTGCATATCCACCTGGCAGGCCAGCACCGTATCGATGCGCCCGTCGGCAACGTCCTGTCTGAGATCGTCGAGAGTATAGCTGCTCATGATTCATCCGCCTGAAATTGAAACCGGGAAATCGGGACAACGAAACGGCATGCGACCGCCGGGATCAACCCGCCCGATGCCTTTTCGTTGAACCGTGATGGGGCCGCGTGATGCGGCCCCGCCATGTGAGAGGGAAGCCTCAGTTCTTAGCTTTCGCCGACAGCCTTTTCGGCCGCTGCGATTTCGGCCTGGCGCCGTGCCACTTCGTCGCCGATCGGCGGACCCTTGAAACGGCGGCTTTCGAAGCCGAACCAGACGATGCCCGTCAGCACCAGGAACCCTACCGTCACGTAGAGCGCCGGCCTGTTCGGGGGCTGAATGCCGAGAACGAAGATCAGGATCATCGCGAGGATCGAGAGAACCGCGAAGAGCTTGAACATGCCCTCGCCGAGGTTCCACGGGCCCATCTTGTCCCACTTCGAGGTGCCCCAGGCAAAGAGGCCGAGCGCAATCGGGATCGCGAAGGAGAAGAACAGGAAGATGACCGTGCACGATACGACGATCGTGTAAACCGGCGTATCCCCGATCGAAACGAGCGACGAGCCCCAGACGAAGAGCACCGAGAGGATCGAGCCCGTCCAGATCGCGGCAACCGGCGTGCGGTAGTTCGGGCTGACCTTCGACAGCGCCTTGGACGCCGGCAGGCCGCCGTCACGCGAGAAGGCGAAGATCATGCGCGAGACCGAGGTCACGGTCGCAAGGCCGCACAGCCACTGGCTGACGAGGATCGCGAGGTACAGGATATCCTTGACGATCGGGTTCACCTGGCTGTCCATCGCCCAGAAGAACACGTTCCAGCCCTGCTTTGCCGCATCATCCATGTTCGGCAGCATGAGCACGAAGGCGCACAGCATGATGTAGCCGAAAAGTGCCGACCACAGGACCGACGCGACCATGCCGCGCGGAACGGAATGCGCCGCCTTGACGGTTTCTTCCGAAGTATGCGCCGAAGCGTCATAGCCGGTGATGGTGTAGATCGGCAGCAGAAGGCCGAGCAGGAACACCCAGGCGCCCGATGTCGTGGGCCATACGTTGCCGCCGACTTCGCCGGAATAGTTGGCAAAGGTGAAGAGCCGGCCGAACTCATAAGACGGTGCGGCAAGCAGGCACACGGCAGCGAGCGCGATCGCGGTCGCAAAGATCAGGTAACCCGAGAAGTCCGTGAGCTTTGCGGTGAGCCCAATGCCCATGTGGTTCACGAGCGCCTGCGCGCCGGTGATGATCACCAGGAAGACGATGCGCACCAGCGTGGTGTCCGTCAGGCCGAAATAGCTCGAGCCGAAGGAGCCCATGAAGAAGTAATAGGTGCCGACGTTGATGGCGCCGAGAACGGTGACGAGGCCGAGCAGGTTGAACCAGGCGGTCAGCCAGCCGGTGAAACGGTTACCGAGGATCGAGCCCCAGTGATAAAGGCCGCCCGCGGTCGGGTAAGCGGAGCTGATCTGCGCCATGGCGACGGCGAAGACGAGCGAAACGAAGCAACCGAGCGGCCAGCCGATACCGATGGCGGCACCGCCCGCACCCGAGGTTGCCTGCGCCAGCGAGTTGATACCGCCGGAGAGGATGCAGATGATCGAGAAGGAAACGGCGAAGTTCGAAAACGAGCTCATCCGCCGTTCGAGTTCCTGGGCATAGCCCATGGAATGCAGGATATGCACATCCTGCTTTTTATCACTTTCGGTATAGTCCGACATGACTTCCCCCTGTTGACAATCGCCCGCGGAATTGCGGCCGATCCAGTGCCAATAGTGCCCGTGGCTTTTCGCCTTGCGGGCTGTTCGCAGTTAAACTGCTCCCCGGGGTCTTATGTTTTATTCAGGCGTCCAGACTTTCCTGGATGAGCCTTGCGAGATAGTCGGCCACGACCCCTTGGCCGGTATCATCTGCGATGAGGTCGTTTCGGACCTCAATCATGACATTGCGAAGCCCGTTGGAAATGCCGTGCAGGATCAGCGTGTGCGTCACGCCGTCCTCCGGCCCGTAGGGCTCGTTGCGTTCGGTGCGGTAAAGCGGCGCCTCGGCCGCAAACTCCAGCACGCGGTCGGCAAGACGGCTGTCCTCATCATGGAGGATGCCGAGCTCGACGGCGCGTTGTTTGCCATTATAGACCGGTGTGAAGCTGTGGATCGTCACGATGACGCTATCCTGCCCCCTCGCTTGGCGGTCACGGATCAGCGCCCGAACGGCATCGTGGAACGGCTGGTAAAGCGCTTCGGTGCGCGCAAGGCGCTCTTCCCCGGTCAAATCCTTGTTACCGGGGATCGTGTAGATCTCGCTGACCTCGGGCATGGCGCCTGGCGAGCTCGGCGGCCGGTTGCAGTCATAGATCAGCCGGGAGAAGCGCTGGTAGATGAGCGTCGCATCGAGAGCAGCCGAAATGCCGCGGGCAACGGCAAGCGCACCAGGATCCCAGGCGATGTGGCTTAAAAGCGCTTCTTCGGAGAGGCCGAGATTACCGAAATGTTCAGGAAGCGTGCGGGATGCGTGCTCGCAGATGATGAGCACAGGACTCTTGCCGTGGACGCGTTCGATTGCGACGCAATCACCGTCCGCTTCGCTGAGAATTCGGGGCTGGGCCAGCACCAAAAGCACCTCTCCCATGGCTTAATAAAATCTTTACAAGAAAAGAATTCTTCAGGTTCACGGCAGTGTCAAGCGCGTTCTGAAAATTTCTTTTCATGACACTTGTTGACATGGATTGTGACAGCGTTGTTAACTTTCAGTGGGAAAGTGGCATCAGACCATCCCGGGGAGCAAAATCACGTGAGTGTCGCGGCTAAGACCGTTTCGGACGTCATTCATTCACATCTCGGCGTGCTCACACGCGCCGAAAAGCAGTTGGCCGAAAGCCTGCTCGACAACTACCCCGTCTCCGGTCTCGGCAGCATCACCACCATTGCCGAAAATGCCGGCGTCTCCACGCCGACGGTCGTGCGCATGGTCCAGAAGCTCGGCTACAAGGGCTATCCGGATTTCCAGCAGCACCTGCATCAGGAAGTCGAGGCGACGATCTCCAACCCGATCGCCAAGCATGACCGATGGGCCCAGAACGCGCCGGGCACCCATATATTGAACCGTTTCGCCGACGCCATCATGGGCAATCTGCGCCAAACGCTCTCCGATCTCGATACGGCTACCTTTGACAACGCCGCTGCCCTGCTCTCGGACCGCAAGCGCACGCTCTATTTCGTCGGCGGACGCATCACCGGCGCACTCGCCGAATACTTCTTTACCCATATGCAGGTCATCCGCCCGAACACGGCGCTGCTTTCTTCCAATTCGTCGAGCTGGCCGCAATACGTCCTCAATATGAATCCGGGCGACCTGCTCATCATCTTCGATATCCGCCGCTACGAGCAGGAGATGGTGAGCCTTGCCACCGCCGCCCGCAAGCGCGGAGCCGAAATCATCGTCTTCACCGACCAGTGGGCTTCGCCCGCCGCCAAGCTCGCCCGTCACGCCTTTCGCGTGCAGATCGAGGCGCCGTCGGCCTGGGATTCCTCCGTCGTCACACTCTTCATCGTTGAGGCGCTCATCGAGGCGGTTCAGAACTCGACCTGGGACGAAACGAAGGAGCGCATGAAAACGCTGGAAGGCCTGTTCGAACAGACCCGGCTTTTCCGCAAACCCGGTTAGGAGGGACAAATAAAAAAAGGGCAAAAACAATGACGGATCTCGCGGAAACAGGACAGCTTGTCGCAAATGAAACATTGCCGCAAGCGCCTGCTATTCATGACAAAATTAACGTCATTCAACTGTCATACAAGCTTCATCTAACGCCAGTAACAGCACATCGGACACTGAAAACCCGAAGGAGAACAACAGTGATCTCTAACATTTCTCGACTGCTCTCGCTTTCTACTGCGATGATCGTTGCTTCGACTGCGATCGCAGCAGCTGAGCCGAGCGCTGATCTTATCGCTGCCGCCAAGAAGGAAGGCACGCTGACCACGATCGCTCTCCCGCATAACTGGTGCGGCTACGGCGACGTCATCGCAGGTTTCAAGGCCAAGTACGGCCTCGAAGTCAACGAACTGAACCCGGATGCAGGTTCGGGCGACGAAATCGAAGCAATCAAGGCCAACAAGGGCAACACCGGCCCGCAGGCTCCTGACGTCGTCGACGTCGGCCTCTCCTTCGGTCCGTCCGCCAAGAAGGACGGCCTGATCCAGCCTTATAAGGTTTCCACCTGGGCTTCCATTCCGGATAGCGCCAAGGATGCCGACGGCTACTGGTATGGCGATTACTACGGCGTTCTCTCCTTCGTCGTGAACACCGATATCGTCAAGAACGTCCCGAAGGACTGGGCTGACCTCAAGAAGCCGGAATATGCCAACACCGTTTCGCTCGCCGGTGATCCGCGCGCTTCGAACCAGGCTGTTCAGGCCGTTTACGCGGCCGGCCTCGCAACCGGTGCAAAGGACGCGACGAAGGCTGGTGAAGCYGGTCTCGCTTACTTCGCAGAGCTGAACAAGGCCGGCGCGCTCGTTCCGGTTATCGGCAAGTCCGCTTCGCTCGCTCAGGGCTCGACCCCGATCGTCGTCGCGTGGGACTACAACGGTCTCGCATGGCGCGACAGCCTTGCCGGCAACCCGCCGGTTGAAGTCGTCGTTCCCTCGACCGGCGTTGTCGCAGGCGTCTACGTTCAGGCGATCTCCGCTTTCGCTCCGCACCCGAACGCTGCCAAGCTCTGGATGGAATATCTCTATTCGGACGAAGGCCAGCTCGCTTGGCTGAAGGGCTACTGCCACCCGATCCGCTTCAACGACCTCGCTCAGAAGGGCAAGGTTCCGAAGGAACTGCTCGACAAGCTGCCGCCGGCTGAAGGCTATGCAAAGGCCGTCTTCCCGACGCTCGACGAGCAGGACAAGGGCAAGACCGCAATCACCACCAAGTGGGACAGCGTCGTCGGCGCCAACGTTCAGTAATATCTGACCTCGCCTCCCCGCCTACAAAGGCGGGGAGGCTTTTCTCACTCCGACGCCCCAGGATGAGCTTTTCCATGAGCACCGTTTCAACGCCTATGGTAAGCACTGCCCCCTTGATCAACAAAGACCGTGTGATCGACTGGCTGGGCATTGCACCCTTCATTATTTTTTCTCTGCTATTCCTGATCATCCCCACTCTGTATCTTGTGGCGGGCGCGTTTCTGACGCCCGATGGCGATTTAACGCTGAAAAATATCAGCGATCTTTTCACCCCATCCATTATGAGCGCCTACTGGATCAGTATCCGCGTCTCGGTCGCATCCGCTCTTGGTGGCGCGCTGATCGGCTTCTTTCTCGCCTGGGCCGTCGTGCTCGGCGGGCTGCCGAGCGGGGTCCGCGCAACGCTGCTGACATTCTCGGGCGTCGCCTCGAACTTTGCCGGCGTGCCGCTCGCCTTCGCCTTCCTGGCAACGCTTGGCCGGACCGGCCTTGTGACCCTCTTCCTGCGCGACTGGTTCGGCTTCAACCTTTACGGCACCGGCTTCAACCTTCTCTCCTTCTTCGGCCTCACCATCACCTACATGTATTTCCAGATCCCGCTGATGGTGCTGATCCTGACGCCGGCGCTCGACGGCATGAAGAAGGAATGGCGCGAAGCTTCGCAGATCCTTGGCGCCACCAACCGCCAGTATTGGACCATGGTTGCCCTGCCGATCCTCTGGCCGAGCCTGCTCGGCACGACGCTGCTTCTGTTTGCGAACGCTTTCGGTGCCATTGCAACCGCCTATGCGCTGACCGGCTCGTCGCTCAACATCGTCCCGATCCTGCTCTACGCGCAGATCCAGGGCGACGTGCTTCATAACGCCAATCTCGGCTACGCGATCGCGCTCGGCATGATCGTCATCACGGGCGTTTCGAATGTTCTCTATCTCATGCTGCGCATGCGCGCTGAACGGTGGCAAAAATGAAGGGACAACGTATCGGCGCCTGGATCGCCATCATCATCGGTGCAACCTATTTCATCGTACCGCTYCTCGGCACGCTGGAATTCTCCCTGCGCAAGCGTCGTGACGCCTATTCGTTCGACGCTTATCAGTCTGTCTTTTCAGACGCCAGTTTCCGCGAGACGTTCGGCTACTCCATGATGATGGCCGCGCTGACCATCGTCTTCGGCATGCTGCTCGTCGTACCGACTGCCTATTGGGTACGCCTGCGCCTGCCGCAGATGCGTCAGGTCGTCGAATTCATCACGCTGCTGCCGCTTGTCATCCCGGCGATCGTCATCGTCTTCGGCTATATCCAGATGTACAAGTCCTCCTCGTATCTGCCGCTGACCGGCTCCACGACGGGCACCAACATCCTGCTGATGTTCTCCTACATCACGCTCTCGCTGCCCTACATGTACCGCGCCGTCGATACCGCCATGCGCGCCATCGACGTCCGCACGCTAACGGAAGCAGCCGAAAGCCTTGGCGCGAGGTGGACGACGATCATGTTCAAGTGCATTTTTCCAAACGTCATGAGCGGCGTGCTTTCGGGTGCCTTCATTACGCTCGCGATCGTCATGGGCGAATTCACCATGGCAGCCTTGCTCGGCCGCCCTGCTTTCGGCCCCTACCTGCAGCGTGTCGGCGCCAACCAGGCCTATGAGCCGTCCGCGCTCGCCGTCATCGCATTTTCGATCACCTGGCTCAGCATGGGCCTGCTCAATCTCGTTTCCCGCTTTGGCAAAGCCCGCCCGGCTAGGGTATAAGGTATTTGGCTCATGTCTTTTCTTACGCTGACCAACATTCAGAAATCCTTCGGCCAGACGCAGGTCGTCAAGAACTTCAACATGAACATCGAGAAAGGGGAATTCGTCTCTTTCCTCGGCCCATCGGGCTGTGGCAAGACGACCGTCCTGCGCATGATCGCCGGCTTTGAAACGCCGACCGGCGGCACGCTGACGATCGACGGCAAGGACCAGCGCGCGCTGAAGCCCAACCAGCGCAACATCGGCATGGTCTTCCAGGCCTACGCCCTGTTCCCGAACATGACGGTGCATGACAACGTCGCATTCGGCATGAAGGTCGCGGGTGCTCCGAAGCCGGAGATCGACAGCCGAGTCAAGGAAATGCTCGGCCTTATCAAGCTCGATCATCTGGCAGACCGCTTCCCCTATCAGATGTCCGGCGGCCAGCAGCAGCGCGTTGCTCTTGCCCGCGCCCTTGCCGTCAAGCCGCAGGTCCTGCTGCTCGACGAGCCGCTGTCTGCTCTCGATGCCAAGATCCGCGTGTCGCTGCGCGAAGAAATCCGCCAGATCCAGCAGTCGCTTGGCATCACCACGGTCTTCGTGACGCACGACCAGGAAGAAGCGCTTTCGATCTCCGACCGCATCGTCGTCATGAATGGCGGCAAGGCAGACCAGATCGGCACGCCCTTCGAGATCTACAACACGCCGGCAACGCGCTTCGTCGCCTCCTTCGTCGGCACGCTGAACCTCATCGAAGCCAAGGTAGTCGACCCGGATAGCAATCGTATCCAGATCGGCGATCAGGGTGTGACGCTGAAACAGTCCGTCCAGACCTACAAGGCCGGCGACACCGTTCAGCTAGCGCTCCGCCCGGAAGCCGGTTCGCTCGCCGAAGGCACCCAGAGCGACACTGCGCTGACCGGTCAGGTCGTCTCCGCCCACTTTCTGGGTTCGGTCATCCGCACCCGGATGAATGTTGGCGGCAACGTCATCTCCTTCGACATGTTCAACAGCCCTGGCGTCACCCCGCCGGCCGCTGGCGAAACCGTAACGCTCCGCTTCATGGCTGCCGACCTGCTCGTCATCCGCGACTGATCGAAAACGGACTGAAATCAAACGAAGGCGCCGCCAACGCGGCGCCTTTTGCATGCCTGCTACCTAATTTTCATGAGCCCCCGCCCCTCTGAATATCCAGGCCAGGGAGATAGCATCGAAACGGAAGGCAGCGTAAAGGAACTGACCAACGGCTTGCCTCGAATCCGGGCAAGCAATACAGATCGGACGGCCATCCGCCCGGTCGTTCCACAACGGGGTCTTTCAATGATTACCTGCCATCTGCGATACGTCATCGACCCTTACAAGCTTGCCGAATTCGAACAATACGCCCGGCTCTGGATCCCCATCGTCAACAGGATGGGTGGCGCCCATCACGGCTATTTCCTGCCGTCCGAGGGCGCAAACAACATTGCCGTTGCGCTGTTTTCCTTCCCAAGCCTTGCCGCCTATGAGGACTATCGCACCCGTATGGCAAGCGACCCGGAATGCCAGGCCGCCTTCGAGCTCGACAAGCGTAACCGGAGCATCATCAGCTATGAGCGCAGCTTCATGCGCCCGGTTCTCGGCTGATCCACCTGGAATTCAGTCCAGACATATCAATCCGGCCGATCGGGATAAGACAGCACCAGATTCCATAGAATTCGGATATCCGGATTGTTCCGTTGCTGTCGGCCGCCTCGGCCGGGGATAGAGTGCAAAGCGTATCTCCATCTATTGGACGACGGCTTTGCGCACCGAAGCGATGACACAATCAATGTCGGCGAAGGATTGGGGCCAGCTCGTGCTGCTCGGCGCCCTCTGGGGCGGGTCCTTCTTCTTCGCCCGCATAGCCGTATCCGAAATTCCTCCTTTGGCCCTCGTCCTTTATCGCGTGGCAATCGCCGCGCTGGTCCTGCATCTCTGGTTGAAGCTGCGCGGCATTTCCTTCGCGCCCGTTCTCGCCCGGCCCGGCTCTTTCCTGCGTCTCGCCCTGCTCAACAACGTCATCCCCTTCTCGCTGATCTTCACTGGCCAAACGGAAATCGGCGCAGGCCTCGCCTCGGTGTTCTACGCAACAACACCTCTTTGGACGATCCTCGTAGCAAACGCGCTGACACCGGATGAAAAGATCTCAACCGTGAAGATCGCGGGCGTCGCGATCGGCATCGCAGGCGCCGCCGTCATGATCGGCCCTGGGCTTCTATCCAATCTTGGCGGCCCCACATGGGCAAAAATCGCAGTCATCGGAGCCGCTGTCTCCTATGCCTTCGCCGTCGTCTACGCCAAGCGCTTCAAAGGCATAAGCCCGACGGTGGTCGCGACCGGCCAACTAACAGGCGCGACCATCCTCATGCTGCCGATCGTTTTCTTTTTCTACAGCCCGGCCGAGATCGTCACATCGAATATTCCGATATGGATGGCCGTGCTGGTTCTCGCGATCCTGACCACCGCCTTCGCTTTCATTCTCTATTTCGATCTCATCGCCTCGGCCGGAGCGACCAATGCTTCGCTGGTGACGCTGCTGGTGCCCGTCAGCGCGATACTGCTAGGCACGGTCTTTCTCGGCGAAAGACTGGAAACGTTCGAGTTCGGCGGGATGATCCTGATCATGACGAGCCTGATCATCATCGATAGACGGCTTTTTCGGCGCGGACCCATCTACCTGTCGCTCGAAAGAAAAAGCCCCGCTCGATGGCGGGGCTTTTCATTCAGGTGGCAATCAGCGGATCGCTTGGTCGTTCGCATCGAAGCGATGGACGTGGCCGCCATCGGGCGTCGCATAGACAATCTCATCGGGTTCATACTTGTGTTCGCCGAAGAGACGCGCGGTCAGCAGGCCGCACTGGTCGGATTCCAGATAGACGATTGTGTCGGCGCCGAGATGCTCGACATGTACAGTCTTCGCCTTCCAGGTGCCGCTGTCGCGAGACAGCGTCAGGTGTTCGGGGCGGATGCCGACCGTCTTCGCGTCCGCGTCGCCGACCTTGTCGCCGGCAATGAAATTCATCTGCGGCGAGCCGATGAAGCCGGCGACGAATGTATTGGCCGGGCGGTTATAGAGTTCCATCGGCGAACCGATCTGCTCGATTGCGCCGGCATTCAGCACCACGATCTTGTCGGCGAGCGTCATGGCTTCGACCTGATCGTGGGTGACGTAGATCATCGTGGCCTTGAGGCTGCGGTGCAGGCGGGCGATTTCGAGGCGCGTCTGCACACGCAACGCCGCGTCGAGGTTGGAGAGCGGCTCGTCGAACAGAAAGAGTTCCGGCTCGCGCACGATCGCACGGCCGATCGCCACGCGCTGGCGCTGACCACCGGAAAGCTCGGCCGGACGACGCGCCAGATATTGTTCGAGCGACAGCATCGACGACGCCTTGCTCACCCGCTTCTCGATCTCGTCCTTGGCCGTACCGGCTTGCTTCAGGCCGAGGCCCATATTGTCCTTGACCGTCAGGTGCGGATAGAGCGCGTAGGACTGGAACACCATGGCGATGCCGCGCTTGGCCGGCGGGGTCAGCGTCTCATCGCGGCCGTTGATGATGACGGCGCCCGAGGTCACGTCCTCCAGACCGGCAATGCTGCGCAGCAGGGTTGATTTTCCGCAGCCGGAAGGGCCGACGAAAATGACGAATTCGCCGTCCTTGACCTCGAGGTCGATGCCCTTCAGCACATCATGCGTGCCATAGGCCTTGCGGATGGATTTGAGTTGAAGCGATCCCACTAGTCTTTCCTTATAGTCTAACCGGTCGGCCGGTGCGCACGCTTTCGTCAGCGGCAAGGCAGATGCGCAGCGAGGCCACGGCGTCATCCATATGGCGGGTAAGGTCCAGATCTTCGCTGACAGCGCGCAGCACGAAGGCCTGTTCCAGGTCGCAAAGCGCCTGATGGCCGGGCTCGCCTTCCATCGTCATGTCCTGATCGGGACGGATGAACTTGCCGTCCGGGCCGGTCTCTGCCGTATGCAGCCGGATGACGGAGGTCTTGGTATGCGTGTCAATATCGTCCGACTTCGCCTTCGGATCCATGACGATCGAAACCGCGCCGTTCGGCGACATGACGTCCTTCACGAAGAAGGCGGTCTCGGAAATCATCGGCCCCCAGCCGGCCTCGTACCAGCCGACGGAACCGTCTTCATAGAGCACCTGCAGGTGGCCGTAATTATACATGTCGGGCGCAATCTCGTTCGACAGCCGCAGACCCATACCGCGCACCTCGACCGCCTTGGCATCAGTGATCTGGCACATGACGTCGACATAGTGGACACCGCAATCAACGATCGGCGAAGTCGTCTGCATTAGCGACTTGTGCGTCGCCCAGGTCGGGCCGCTGGACTGCTGATTGAGGTTCATGCGGAAGACATAGGGGCCGCCGAGCTTCCGCGCCTCCTCGATCAGCTTCTTCCAGGATGGATGGTGGCGAAGGATATAACCGATGACCAGCTTCTTGCCGGCCTTCTTCGCCGCAGCCACGACGCGCTCCGCATCGGCAACCGTCGTTGCCAGCGGCTTTTCGACGAAGACGTCACAGCCGGCCTCGAAGGCCGCCACGGCGTAATCGGCATGGCTGTCGGAATAGGTGTTGATCGAGCAGAGATCCGGCTTCAGCTCGGCAAGCGCCGTCATGAAGTCAGGATGGATCGTGTACTGATCGAGCGCCGGCGCAAGCTGCGACGGCTTCGAGCGGTTGACGAGGCCGACGATCTCGAAGCCCGGATTGTTGTGATAGGCGAGCGCATGGCTGCGGCCCATATTGCCGAGGCCGGCAACGAGAACACGGATCGGCTTTTCGGATTGGCTCACTTGACGGCTCCCGAGGTAATGCCGCGGATCAGCTGCCGCGAGAAGATGACGTAGAGAACGAGGATCGGCAGGATCGCCAACGACAGTGCTGCCAGAACCGCATTCCAGTTGGTGACGAACTGGCCGATGAAGATCTGCGAACCGAGCGTCACGGTCTTGGTGGCTTCGGATGGCGCCAGGATCAGCGGGAACCACAAGTCGTTCCAGATCGGGATCATCGTGAAGACGGCGACCGTCGCCATAGCCGGCCGCACCAGCGGCAGCACGAGGCGGAAGAAAATCGAATATTCCGAGAGCCCGTCGATACGACCGGCATTCTTCAGGTCATCGGAAACGGTGCGCATGAATTCCGACAGGATGAAGATCGCAAGCGGGATGCCCTGCGCCGTATAGACAAGGATCAGCGCCGTCAACGTATTGACGAGGCCACTCGCGACCATACCCTGCAGGATTGCGACCGTGCCGAGGCGGATCGGGATCATGATGCCGATCGCCATGTAGAGGCCCATCACCGTATTGCCGCGGAAACGGTATTCCGACAGCGCAAAGGCGGCCATCGCTCCGAACAGCAGCACAAGGAAGATTGCAACGATCGTTACGATGAAGCTGTTCTGGAAATAGGTGGCGAAGTCACCCTGCCCCAGTACCGTCTGGTAACCGACGAGGCTGAAGGTCGAAGGTGTCGGCACCTGCAGCGGCGACCGGAAGATCGAATTGCGATCCTTGAACGAATTGACGATCGTCAGGAACACCGGAAAGATGGCGATCAGCGTGTAGCCGATCAGCGCCAGATGTACGAGGCCGGCACGGATGGGGGATGTGCGCGCTCTGTTCGACATGGGGCTCACACTCCTCAGAACTGGTAGCGGCGCATGCGCCGCTGGATGGCGAAAAGATAGAAGGAGACGCCGGCAAGGATGATCAGGAACATCACCGTCGCGATCGTCGCCCCCATGGACCGGTCGCCGAGTTGCAGCTGGAAACCGAAGAAGGTGCGGTAGAGCAGCGTACCCAGAATATCCGTGGACATGTCGGGGCCGGCAAGCGCGCCCTGCACCGTGTAGATCAGGTCGAAGGCATTGAAATTGCCGACGAAGGTCAGGATCGAGATGATGCCGATTGCCGGCAGGATCAGTGGCAGCTTGATCTTCCAGAACTGCGCCCAGCCGGTAATGCCGTCGCATTCGGCAGCCTCGATCACCTCCTCGGGGATGCTGAGAAGCGCCGCATAGATCAGCATCATCGGGATGCCGATATACTGCCAGTTGGAGATCAGCGACACGGCGACCAGCGCCGGACCGGACTGGCCGAGCCAGGGCGCGAAGGCCCATTTCATGCCGACGAGGCTCATCAGCCAGGGCGCCACACCCCAGATCGGCGAGAGGATCAGCTTCCAGATGAAGCCGACGATCACGAAGGAGAGCAGCGTCGGCAGGAAGATTGCCGTACGATAGAAGGCGACGAAACGCAGCCGCGGCGTCGACAGAAGTGCTGCCAGCGCAATCCCGATCGGATTCTGCACGCACATATGGATGGCGAAGAAGATCAGGTTGTTGCGAAGCGCGTTCCAGAAGTCGTGCGCCCAGCGGGCATCACCGAAGAGAACCTTGTAGTTGGCGAACCCGACGAAGGCCGGCGCGCCATCAACTGTATTGTAGAAGGAAAGCCGGAGCGTTTCGATCAGCGGCAGGATCATGATCGCCGAATAGACGATAAGGGCCGGAAGAAGGAAGACACCGATATGCCAGCGTATGGGCCGCTTGATCGGGATCAGGTCGACTGCGTTGTCGGCTTCGCTCATGGCTTTTGCCTGTTTTTATTGGCTGGGCCGGGGGCGCAGCGCAGGTGGAAAACTTGCCCCTCACTCCCCTTCTCCCTCTGTTCGGAGAGCAGGCGTGCCCATACCTGAAAACCACGGGCTAAGAGGCGGCTGCGAGTCTCCTGCCCCTTACGGGACAGGATGGCCGGCAGGTCGATAAGGGGCGGCCTGATGGACCGCCCCTCACCTTCAAAACCTTACTTCGCCGGCTTGTACCAGCTGTCGAGGCCCTTCTGGAGCTTTTCGGCAGCAGCGGCCGGAGTGTCCGTGCCGTTGATTACATTTGCCGATTCAACCCAGGTCTCGTTTTCGAGGTTCGGCGTGCCGCGCGACAGGATCTGATAGGTCGAGCGGACGGTCGACTTGTACGGGCCGCGCCAGGAAACGAATTCCTGAGCGAGCGGATCGCTCATCTTGACCGGGTTGGAGTTCAGGCTGAAGAAGCCCGGCAGGGAGTTCGCATAGATGTCTGCGAATTCAGGCGAAGCGACCCAGGTGAGGAACTTCTTGGCTTCTTCCTGGTGCGTGCTCTTGGCGTTCAGGGCGACGCCGATATCGGGATGGTCGGAGATGTAGCCCTGGTCGCCAGCTTTCGGAACCGGCGGCGGGAAGGCGCCCATCTTGAACTGCGCCTGCGTGTTGAACAGCGAGATTTCCCAGGAGCCTGCCGGATAGATAGCGGCACGGCCGAGCGTGAAGAGGTTCTGGCTGTCCGAGTAGGTCTGGGCTTCGAAACCGTCGCCGAGATAGGGCTTCCACTTGGCAAGCTCTTCATAGGGCTTGACCCAGTCGGCGTCCGTCAGTTTCTGCTTGCCGGCGATAAGAGCGTCGCGGCCCTCTTCACCCTTCCAGTAGTTCGGGCCGATATTCTGGTAGCCCATGGTAGCGGCTTCCCAGAGATCCTTCGTGCCCATGGCGAGCGGGATATAGGTGCCGTCAGCCTTGATCTTGTCGAGGGCTGCGAAGAACTCGTCTTCCGTCTTCGGAATGGCGATGCCGAGCTTATCGAAGGCATCCTTGTTATAGATGAAGCCGTGGATGACCGAAGCCATCGGCACGCAGAAGG
Organism: Rhizobium sp. 01T437; assembly: GCF_056398505.1. Taxonomy (NCBI): domain Bacteria; kingdom Pseudomonadati; phylum Pseudomonadota; class Alphaproteobacteria; order Hyphomicrobiales; family Rhizobiaceae; genus Rhizobium; species Rhizobium sp. 01T437. Next base: position 17,806 of record NZ_JBFTPM010000007.1, on the reverse strand, counting down.
TCGACTTGCCGTCGTCCGTCGACCATGCAGCCTTGGCGACCGGCGAGAAGTTTTCCATGCCGGTGAGGCTGGTCAGATCGATGAGCTGCTTCTTGTTGAAGAGTTCGAGCGATGCGTCGAACGGACGGCAGGTGATGATATCGCCTGCGGAACCGGCGTCGAGCTTGGCGTTCAGCGAAGCATTGTATTCAGTCGGAGCGGTCGGCGAGAAGACGATCTTGATGCCCGGGTTCTTGGCTTCGAAAGCCGGGATGATCTTTTCCTGCCAGATCTGCAGGTCGTCGTTACGCCAGCTTTCAACGGTAAGCGTCACGTCAGCGGCATGAACGAGGCCGGCTGACGACAGCAGGCTGGAGGCAAGCAGCAAGCTTTTCAGAGCAGTGTTTTTCATTTCCCTCTCCTGTTTTGAGCGCCGCTAGGCGCTGTTTTCGATCTGAAACAAGCAGTTGGCGTGTCTGAGGAAACACCCCAACGCCCCTTTTAGAGCCGCCAAGATTGCCGGCTCCGAAGCTCTGTCGACACGGAAGACGATAGCCCCCGGCCGGACGATGCGCCCTCCCGATACACTGAACCGGGCGCCAGAAAATAAGGGAAAACCTGGAAAGATGCCGCGCTTCCGCGAGCCATGTCGGCTCCTGCGGATCGTTGCCTGCACCTTTCTCGAAACCTGGCCGGCGCTGTTTTTCTTTGCCGGTTTTCACATGCCTCGATACGCTGTTCCCTTTTCCGGAATTAAGGCCAAAAAAATACCAATTGTCCAGCCGAAATTAACTTATGGACGAGAGAAAATTCATTAAAAAATTTTATTGTTTAAAATCAATATGTTAAAAACGGGGAATTTCCCGATCATTTCTGCTTGGTAAATGGTATTTTTTTGGTATTGTATTAAAAACACAAGGGAACGGCGTATCCGGAGGTCCGATGACGGAACTTGCAATCGGTATAGATGGTGGTGGAACAAGCTGCCGGGCAGCAGTTGCGGACAGAATGGGCAATGTCATCGGCCGCGGCAAGGCCGGCCCTGCCAACATCCTTTCCGATCTGGAAAACTCTCTCGTCAATATCGTCGAATCCGCTCGTCAGGCTCTGCGTGATGCAGGATTTGAAAATGAAACCGTTTCCACCGCCACCGCAGTCATCGGCGTCGCCGGGGCCAATGTCGGCGATTACGGCAAGCGCATAGAAAAGGCTCTTCCCTTCAGAAACGGCCAGGTCGTTACCGATGCGCTGATTTCGCTGCAGGGCGCGCTCGGTGACGGCGACGGCATTGTCGGCGCTCTCGGAACCGGCTCCGTTTATAATGCCCGCCGGGACGGCAAACTGCACGGGATCGGCGGCTGGGGTTCGATCGTCGGCGATCAGGCAAGCGGCGCCCGGCTTGGCCGCGATCTCCTGGAAAAATCCCTGCTTGCCTATGATAAAGTTCGCCCTGCCTCACCGTTGACGGAAGAGGTCATGGCCGAATACGGCAACGATCCGGAACGCATCGCCGAATTTGCCCATACGGCCCGGCCGACGGACTTCGCCCGTTATGCACCCATGGTCTTCGAAGGCGCTCAGGCCGGCGATGTCACTGCAATCGAGATCGTCAAGGATGCAGCGCGCGCCATCGGTGAAAGCCTCGATGCACTCTCATGGGCGGAATGCCCGTCCATCTGCCTGCTTGGCGGACTGGCCAAAGCCTACCATCCGTGGCTCGCCGATCGGCACAAGGCGCTCCTCGTAGAGCCAAAGGCCGATGCGCTGCAGGGCGCCGTCGACCTTGCCGTCAAGCTCCTGCGCGAACGGCAGAGAGGTGCGGCATGACCGACGATCTCGCCTCCATCCTTTCGCCCGAACGCTTGCAGGCCGGCGGCACCGGCCCACTTTACGTGAAGCTGCGCCGCACACTCGAAGATGCCGTGCGTACTGGCACGCTCGCCCATGGCGATGCCCTGCCCCCCGAACGCGACATCGCCGAATTTGCCGCCGTCAGCCGCGTGACCGTACGCAAGGCAATCGACGAGCTCGTGGCCGACGGCCTGCTCGTGCGCCGCCACGGCTCCGGCACCTTTGTCGCAAAGCCGGTTTCGAAAGTCGAACAGCGCCTGTCGCAGCTCACCTCCTTCACCGAGGACATGGCCCGGCGCGGCATGACCGCCCGCTCCGAATGGCTGCACAAGGGCATCCACACGCCCTCACCCGACGAGATGATGATCCTCGGCCTCGGCACCGACATCAAGGTCTCGCGCCTCTCGCGCCTGCGCATAGCCGACGACGAGCCCTTGGCGATCGAACATGCGAGCGTGTCAGGCGAATTCCTGCCCGATCCCTCTGCCGTCACCAATTCGCTCTATGCCGAGCTGGAACGCCGCGGCGTCCGCCCAGTGCGCGCCGTCCAGCGGATTTCCGCGACCAACATGAAGGAAGCCGACGCCCACCTGCTCGGCGTGCCCGTCGGCCAGGCCGGGCTCTCCATCGAGCGTATTTCCTATCTCGGCTCCGGCCGCGCGGTGGAATTCACCCGCTCGCTCTATCGTGGCGACGCCTATGACTTCGTCGCCGAGCTGACGATTGGAGTGAGCTAAATTTTTCATTTCAATTCAGAAGGATAAAGCCGGAAAGTGAATCACTTCCCGGCTTTTCCACTCATTGAATCGATCACTGAGCCTGCCGCTTTAAGCGACGGGAAAGACTCAGGTTTCAGGCCGCATCTTCGATCTCTTCATTGATCTTGCGCGGCACGTAGTTGAGCACCGGACCGAGCCAGCGCTCGACCTCGGTCACGTCCATGCCCTTGCGCTTGGCATAGTCTTCCACTTGGTCACGCTCCACCTTGGCAACACCGAAATAGTAAGAGTCCGGGTGACCAATATAGATGCCTGACACGGACGAACCTGGCCACATCGCATAGCTCTCGGTCAGCTTCACGCCAGCGGTATTTTCCGCGTCGAGAAGAGAAAACAGCGTCTTCTTCTCGGTGTGGTCGGGCTGAGCCGGATAGCCGGGCGCCGGGCGGATACCGGCATAGGCTTCGGTAATGAGATCCTCCTTGGAGAGCGTCTCATCCTTGGCATAACCCCAATATTCGCGGCGCACACGCTCATGCATACGCTCGGCGAAGGCTTCGGCGAAGCGATCGGCGAGCGCCTTGACGAGGATCGAGGAATAGTCGTCGTTCGAACGCTCGAAACGTTCGGCGATGGCGATCTCCTCGAAGCCGGCCGTCACTACGAAGCCGCCGACATAGTCCTGCACACCGCTGTCGACCGGCGCCACGAAGTCCGACAACGCCACGTTCGGGCGCCCGTCGCGCTTCGAAAGCTGCTGGCGAAGCGTGTAGAACGTCGCCAACTCCTCCTTGCGCGCATTGTCCTTGAAGAGGCGGATATCGTCGCCGACGGTACCAGCCGGCCAGAAGCCGATGACGGCGCGCGGACGGAACCACTTCTCGTCGATGATCTTCTTCAGCATCGCCTGGGCGTCGTTCCAGAGCGCCCGCGCAGCTTCACCCTGCTTCTCGTCCTCGAGGATCGCCGGGTAGCGGCCACGCAACTCCCAGGTCTGGAAGAACGGTGTCCAGTCGATGTACTTTGCAAGCTCGGCCAGATCGTAGTCTTCGAATACCTTGGTTCCGAGGAAGCTCGGCTTGGTCGGCTTATAGGCTGCCCAATCGACCTTCTGCGCATTTTCGCGGGCGCGCGAAAGCGGCAGGCGCACCTTTTCGGCTTCGCTGCGCGCATGAGCGGCGGCGACCTTCGCATATTCGGCCCTGATGTCGTCGATATAGCCCTGGCGATTTTCCGGCGAGAGCAGCGAGGACACGACGCCAACGGCGCGGCTGGCATCCGTCACGTAAATCGACTGGCCCTTGTTGTAGCCCGGATGGATCTTGACGGCCGTATGCACGCGGCTGGTCGTCGCTCCGCCGATCAGAAGCGGAATGTCGAAACCCTGCCGCTCCATTTCGGCCGCCACATGCACCATCTCGTCGAGCGACGGTGTGATCAGTCCGGAGAGACCGATGACATCGACCTTCTCGGCAACAGCCGTTTCGAGGATCTTCGTTGCCGGCACCATGACGCCGAGATCGATGATCTCGTAATTATTGCAGGCGAGCACAACACCAACAATGTTCTTGCCGATATCGTGTACGTCACCCTTGACAGTCGCCATCAGGATCTTTCCGGCAGACTTGCGTTCTTCGCCGCCATTCAGCCGCTTCTCCTCTTCCATGTAGGGGAGAAGCACGGCAACGGCCTGCTTCATGACGCGGGCGGACTTCACCACCTGCGGCAGGAACATCTTGCCCGAGCCGAAGAGATCGCCGACCACATTCATGCCGGCCATCAACGGGCCTTCGATGACGTGTAGCGGACGAGCCGCCTCCTGGCGGGCTTCCTCGGTATCGGCCTCGATATATTCGGTAATGCCGTTGACCAGCGCATGTTCGAGGCGCTTCGCCACGCTCCACTCGCGCCAGGACAGGTCCTGTACCTTGCCTTCCTTGCCGGCAGCTCCGCGGAAACGCTCGGCCACTTCCAGCAACCGCTCGGTTCCGTCGGGACGACGGTTCAGCACCACGTCTTCGCAGGCTTCACGCAGGTCCGGATCGATCTGGTCGTAGACGGCGAGCTGACCGGCATTGACGATGCCCATGTCCATGCCCGCCTGAATGGCGTGGTAGAGGAACACGGCATGCATCGCCTCGCGCACCGGCTCATTGCCGCGGAAGGAGAAGGAAAGGTTCGACACACCGCCGGAGATATGGACGAGCGGCATGGTCTTGCGGATCGTGCGCGTCGCCTCGATGAAATCAACACCGTAGTTGTTGTGTTCCTCGATGCCGGTCGCGACAGCGAAAATGTTCGGGTCGAAGATGATGTCTTCGGGCGGGAAGCCGACCTTCTCGGTCAACAGCTTGTAGGCGCGCGTGCAGATGTCCACCTTGCGCTGGTAGCTGTCCGCCTGCCCCGTCTCGTCGAAGGCCATGACGACAACAGCCGCACCGTAATTGTGCAGCAGACGCGCCTGGGCGAGGAAATTCTCCTCGCCTTCCTTCAGCGAGATCGAATTGACGATCGCCTTGCCCTGAACACGCTTCAGGCCGGATTCGATGATCGAGAACTTCGAGCTATCGATCATCACAGGCACGCGGGCGATATCCGGCTCGGCGGCGATCAGGTTCAGGAACTCGACCATCGCCTTTTCGGAATCGATCAGGCCTTCGTCCATGTTGATGTCGATCACCTGCGCGCCGTTCTCGACCTGGTCACGGGCGACATCGAGTGCCGCGGTGAAATCGGCATTGGTGATGAGCTTGCGGAAGCGGGCCGAACCGGTGACGTTGGTACGCTCGCCGACATTGACGAAGGGAATATCCTTGGTCAGCTCGAAGGGCTCAAGACCCGACAGCGACATGAAGGGGCGATGTTCGGGAATCGGGCGCGGCTTGTACTTGGCCACCGTCTCCGCAATCATCCTGATATGCTCGGGCGTGGAGCCGCAGCAGCCGCCGACGATGTTGACGAGGCCTTCGCGTGCGAAGCTGTCGATCTGCGCGGCCATCAGTTCCGGCGTCTCGTCATACTGGCCGAATTCATTCGGCAGGCCGGCATTCGGATAGGCGCAGATGAAGGTATCGGCAACGCCCGAAAGCTCCTGCAGATGCGGGCGCATCGCATTGGCGCCGAGCGCGCAGTTGAGGCCGATCGTGAACGGGTTGGCGTGGCGCACCGAGTTCCAGAAGGCGCTCGGCGTCTGGCCGGAGAGCGTGCGGCCCGAGAGATCGGTGATCGTGCCAGAGATCATGACCGGCAGGCGGATACCCTTGGCCTCGAAGCGCTCCTCGCAGGCAAAGATCGCAGCCTTGGCATTCAGCGTATCGAAGATCGTCTCGATCAGGATGATATCGGCGCCGCCATCGATGAGGCCGTCGATCTGTTCGGCATAGGCATCGCGCAGATCGTCGAAAGTGACGGCGCGGAAGCCCGGATTGTTGACGTCGGGCGAGATCGACGCGGTGCGGTTCGTCGGGCCGATGGCGCCAGCGACGAAGCGGCGCTTGCCGTCCTCGCGTTCGGCGCGCTGGGCGGCGCGGCGCACGATCTCCGCACCTTCCTTGTTCAGCGCATAGACCTCGCCTTCCATCTGGTAATCGGCCTGCGCGATGCGGGTCGAGGAGAAGGTATTGGTTTCGAGGATATCGGCGCCGGCCTTGGCATATTTGTAATGGATYTCCTCGATCGCATCCGGCTGCGACAGGATCAGCAGGTCGTTATTGCCCTTCTGATGGCAGGCGCAGCCAATGAAGCGGTCACCGCGGAAATGGTCTTCATCGTAGCCCAGGCCCTGGATCTGCGTGCCCATGGCGCCGTCAAGAACGAGGATGCGCTCGCTGGCTGCTTTCTTAAGCGCCGCAAACACTTCACTGCCATCACGCTTGCCCCCTTCGGGACCAAAAAGGTTATCAAACACGGGAAGGCTCCTTGACGTCATAAGATCGGAAACGACAAATCACATAAAGATATCTTTATGTCAACATATGCCTATCGGTTTAGGCCATTGCAAGCCTTGGCGGATGACAGACTCGCCCGACCTCTATATAGGCGTTTTCCTAAAGGCATTGTGCACGAATTCGGAGGAGTATCATGGCACCTGCACTCGGCAACTGGTCCACTCGCGCCTATCATCGCGGCTGGCTGCTTTCGCAGGCCAACGGCCTCTTTGATTTCTTCCAGCACAATTCCATCAATCCCAAGGGCGGTTTCTACGATCTCGACGATGCCGGCAAGCCGCTCAATGCCGCAGGCCAGGTGCGGCCGCTCCATATTGCCTCGCGCGCCGTGCACTGCTTCTCGATCGGCACGCTTCTCGGCCGCCCGGGTGCCGCCGATGTGGTCGATCACGGCATGAACTACATCTGGAACCACCACCGCGACCGCAAGAATGGCGGTTACTTCTGGTCGCTGAACAATGAAGGCCCGGTTGATTCCAACAAGCAGGGTTACGGCCACGCCTTCGTGCTGCTCGCCGCCGCCTCGGCAAAGACGATCGGCCATCCCCTGGCAGACGGCATGCTCGCCGATATCACCGAGGTCCTGAACACGAGGTTCTGGGAAGCCAAGCACGGTGCCATCGCAGAGGAATTCACCGCCGACTGGCAGCCGCTCGATGGCGGCACCTATCGTGGCCAGAACTCCAACATGCACCTCACCGAAGCGCTGATGGCCGCATTCGAAGCGACTGGCGATCGAGATTACCTCGCCAAGGCCGAAAGCATCGCCGACCTCGTCATCCGCCGTTCGGCTGGCTCCGTCGACTGGCGCGTCGCCGAACATTTCGATGCCGAATGGAACCTCGACAAGGATTACTACCATCCGAACGAAATGTTCCGCCCGGCCGGCACGACGCCTGGCCACTGGCTAGAATGGACCCGCCTCATCCTTCAGCTCTGGGCGCTCGGCGGCAAGCGCATAGAATGGATGCCGGATGCGGCAAAGGCCCTCTTCGAGCAATCCATGGTGCTCGGCTGGGACAACGACAAGGGCGGCTTCTTCTATACGCTCGACTGGGCCGATAAACCGGCCAAGCGCAACAAGCTCTGGTGGCCGGCCTGCGAGGGCGCTGCTGCGGCGCACTTCCTCAACGAGCATCTGCCGAGCGATTACCACGAGGAAAGCTACCGCAAGATCTGGAACGTCATCGAGCGCTGCTTCATCGACCATAAGAATGGCGGCTGGCACGAGGAACTGACGGAAGACCTCGTGCCCTCACACTCGCTCTTCCCCGGCAAGGGCGACATCTACCACGCCCTGCAGGCCTGCCTCATCCCGCTCTTCCCGGCAACCGGCAGCCTGACCAAGGGCATCATCGAAGCCGACGGCAAGCTCTGAGGCGAAAGCCTCAGTAGCCGGGCATCACCGGCGGCGCTGCGTTCGGGTTCTGCTGGAACCACTGCACCTCAGCGCTGGCATCGTCGAGTTCATCCTGCACATCGCGCTGCTCTCTGCGGATGCGGCGCATATCGTCTTCGAGATCGTCCATCCGCCGGCGGATATCATGCCGGTCAGCATCCGGCGCATCCTTGAGCTTGCGCGACAGGTCGTCGATCTCGGCTTCTTTCGATCCGTAATCGCTCTGCAGCGAGTCTAGCCGTGATTGCAGCGAATGCTGGCGGTTCCCGAGCGTATAGCCGCGCAGGAAGCCTGCCGCCGTCTCCGGCGGGCAGACATTGGAGTAGCCGTGACCCGCCTGCCCGTGCATCAGGCCGCTCATCGGCGTGCAATAGCGCACGAGACCCGCCTGATAACCCTGATACCAGATCGTCTGGTCGGGCACGATCTTCACCCGCTCGCAGGATTTGGCATGCGCGGCAAAACGCTCCTGCGGCTCGTATCCGGCAGCCCCGTCGGATTCACCGATCACCCGCCAGTCGGCGGCGACGCATTCTTCCTTCGAAAGCGTATTGCAGGAGGCGAGGAAAAGGCTGAAACCAATGGCAGCAAAGGCAAAGAGAAAACGTAACATGATGTCCCGGCAGCAAGTCACAAAACCGGGCGCACCTTATCGTCACGAATTATAACCGTCACCGGGAACGGATCGCGATCTTGCAGTTTTCGTGGCTTTTATTTGTCAAAAATGCGGCAGGCCTCATGCAAGCCGCAGGCTTTCGAGATCCTTCGCCAGGATCAGCGCCAAGGCTTCGACCGCAAGATTGTGATCGTCCCGCTGCGGCAGACCTGACACGGTGACTGCACCGACGCAGCCTGTGCCTCTGACATTGATCGGGAAGCTGCCGCCATGCGGGGCATAATCGGCGGGAGAAAGCCCATTGTCCTCCACCTTCTTGCCCTCCTTCTGCAGCTTGAGGCCGGAAGCGTAGCTGCTGCGGAAATAGCGGAACACCATGTTGCGCTTACGGCGGACCCAATTGACGTTATCAGGCGTCACACCCGGCAAGGCCGCATAGAAGACCGGCATGGAATGCAGCGTGATATCGATGGCAATCCCGAGGCCGCGTTCGGTAGCAAGTTCCTGCAAGAGCTTGCCAAGCTGCCACGCAGTCGTCAGATCGAAGGCATCGAAGCTCAGTGCCTTTTCCTGTTCCGCGATACGGATCAGATCCTCGTCGATCGACATGGCACGGCTCTCCTCTCAGCGTGATGATCGGCTGTGACAATTCTCACGCGAGGGGAAAAAGTAAAGCAGAAACTTGGCACTATGCACCGTCAAGAGCATCGGTGCGATGCTCAGCCGACCACCCGGATCGGCGCAAAACCGCTCATCGCGCCAGCAAAATGTTTAGGCAGCGGTGAGGCGTAGGAGCCGCGCTTGCTGGTCGAAAGACCGAGCGACACGAGCGCTTCCGCCTGCTTGACGGCGGCTGCGACCCCATCGATGACGGGCACGCGGTAGATGGCCTGCAGTTCGCGCGCCAGATCCGTCATGCCAGCGCAGCCGAGCACGATCGCCTCCGCACCATCTTCCGAAAGCGCCCGTTCGATTTCCGCCTTCAGCTTGCCGATCGCGCCAGATGCAGCGTCTTCCAGCTCCAGCACCGGAATATCCGATGCCCTCACCTTCGCACGACTGCCCATGCCATAACGGCGCACGAGATTATCGATCAGCACCCGGGACCGCTCCAGCGTCGTCACCACCGTAAAGCGCTGGGCAAGGAAGCCTGCGGTAGCGACAGCGGATTCGCAGAGCCCGAGAACGGGCACGTCGGCGAAGGTGCGCGCAGCGTCGAGCCCCGTGTCATCGAAGCAGGCGACGATCGCCGCATCGTAGCCGGCCTCCTGCCGCTCTTTCAGCTCCGTCAGTAGGCCGGGGATGGCGAGAGCCCCGTCGTAGTGCCCCTCGATGGAAACAGGTCCCATGCGCGAGGTCGCGGCGATGATCTCCGTGCCTGCAGCGGCGACCGCGCGCGCGGCGGTTGCCGCCTTCTCGGTCATGGAAGCGGTGGTATTGGGATTAACGATCAATATGCGCATGTCAGCGGGTCTTTGCCTGCCGTCGGCCAAGCATCGTCATGATGCCGAGCGCGACGAGAATGATGGTGAAGGAGAAGAGTGTCGTGACGGTGCCGAGTGCATAGAGCACTGGCGTCGTGACGTTGGTGGTCATGCCGTAGATTTCGAGCGGCAGCGTATTGTAGGTGCCAGACGTCATCAGCGTGCGGGCGAATTCGTCATAGGAAAGCGTAAAGCCGAATAGTCCGACGCCGATCAGGCTCGGCGCGATCATCGGCAACACGACATGGCGAAAGGTCTGCCAGGAAGTCGCCCCGAGATCGCGCGCGGCCTCTTCATAGGCCGGAGAAAAGCGATTGAAGACGGCAAACATGATCAGCACGCCGAACGGCAGCGTCCAGGTCAGATGCGCACCGAAGGCCGAGGAATACCAGGCTGGCCGCAAACCGCCCTGCTGGAAGACGACGCCAATACCGAGCGAGATGATGATCGAGGGCACGACGAGGCTTGCGACCGTCGCATAAAACAGCACCGATGAGCCGCGAAAGCGCCGGCGGAAGGCAAGGCCTGCCATCAGCGAGACCACGACGGTGACGACCATCACCATCAGGCCGAGAATGAAGGAGCGCTGGAACGAAGCGCCGAAATCGCCGACCGCCTGCTTCTCGAAGAGATTGAAGAACCAGTGCGTCGAAACGCCGTTCAGCGGGAAAGTCAGGCCGCCATCCGGCCCCTGGAAGGAGAGGATGACGATCGCCGAAAGCGGTCCGTAAAGGAAGAACACGAAGACGGCAAAGAAGAGTGCCAGCACATAGAATTCAAGGGAGCGTTTTTCACGGTTCATCTCAGAGCTCCCTACGGATATCGACGACGCGCAGGATCGCAGCGACCATCGTGAGCACCACTCCCAGCAGCACGACCGCATTGGCGGCAGCCGCCGGATATTGCAGCAACGACATCTGGTTCTTCATCATCAGCGCCACCGAAGCGCTCTGCCCGCCCGACATGACCTGCACGGTGGAAAAATCCGCCATGACAAGCGTGACGACGAAGATCGTGCCAATCGCCATGCCGGGCTTGGCAAGCGGGATCACCACATTCCACAAAACCTGCCAGCCGGAAGCACCGGCATCACGCGCCGCTTCGAAGAGCGAACGGTCGATGCGCATCAGCGTATTGAAGATCGGCGTCACCATGAAGAGCGTGTAGAGATGCACCATGGCGAGCACCACGGCAAAATCCGAATAGAGCAACCATTCCACCGGCTGAGGCACTATGCCCATCTCCACCAGCGCCGAATTGACGAGGCCATTGCGACCGAGCACCGGGATCCACGAGATCATGCGGATGATGTTCGATGTCATGAAGGGCACGGTGCAGACGAGGAAGAGGATCATCTGCGTCGAAGTCTTGCGGATATGAAAGGCCAGGAAATAGGCGACCCAGAAGCCGATAAAGAGCGTCAGCGCCAAGACGATGACGGTGAATTTCAAGGTGTTGAGATAGGTTTTCCACGTCACCCATGAACCAAGCGTGTCGGTATAGTTCATGGTCAGGAAGTCGGGATAGAGGCCGGCGAAGTCATAATCCCAGAAACTGACGACCGCGATCATCAGGATCGGCAGGATGAAGAAGAAGCCGAGAATGGCGATCAGCGGCGTGGCCTGCAGATAGGAGATCGCCCACGGCGCAAGCCGTAAGGCGCGTTTGGGCGCCTCCGCTGCCGATATCGTCTGCTCTGAAGCGATCGTGGCCATGCTTGGTCCTTTCCTTCATCGAAGTGGAAAGGAGAGGTCGCAAAGACCCCTCCCCAACCCTCCCCACAAGGGGGGAGGGAGTTTTTCTGCCGCACCCTCATCACGTTCCCTCCCCCTTGTGGGGAGGGTTATGGAGGGGAAAGCGGCAAACGCCGACTTAGCCTTACGCCGCGATGAACTCGTTCCAGCGGCGGACCATGTAGCGGTCCTCGTCCATGACGGAGTTCCAGCACGCCACATGACCCATGCGCTCTTCGAACGAACCACCATCGCGAACAGCGCCAGCCTTTTCCATGACCTTGCCTTCCGGCGAGAGGATATCGCCCTGTGCCGGCTTGCCTTCGATCCAGTAGCCCCATTCGTCTGCCGTCATGAAGTTCTTGGCCGTATCCATGCAAGCGGAGTAGTAGCCCTGACGGTTGAGATAGCCACCGACCCAGCCAGAGGTGTACCAATTGATATACTCGTAGGCGGCGTCGAGTTGCGCGCCCTTGAGGTGCGCGGCGAGGCCGAGACCGCCACCCCATGAACGATAGCCTTCCTTGAGCGGTTGATATTTGCAGGCAATGCCCTTGGAGCGAACGGCGGCGACGGCCGGCGACCACATCGACTGGATGACGACTTCGCCCGATGCCATCAGGTTGACCGACTCGTCGAAGCTCTTCCAGAAGGCGCGGAATTGGCCGTCGTGCTTTGCCTTGATCAGGAACTCGATCGTCTTGTCGATCTCCGCCTTGGTCATGTTGCCCTTGTCGGCATATTTGATGTTGCCCAGAGCTTCCATGATCATCGCGGCGTCCATGATGCCGATCGACGGGATGTTGAGGATCGAGGTCTTGCCCTTGAACTTCGGATCCATGATATCAGCCCAGGTGGTGATCTCGCGGCCGACGAGGTCGGGGCGAATGCCGAGCGTATCGGCATTGTAGATCGTCGGCATCATGGTGAAGAGCTCGGTCTCCCCCTTGGCGAAAGTCTTGGCATCCTTGCTTTCAACATAGCCAACGGTGTGCGGCGCTGTGCCCTGGGCAATGACGCTGTCTGGCTTCAGCTTGCCGTTCTTGAAGAGCGGCACGACCTGATCGTAATGCTTCAGCTTCTTCACATCCATCGGCTGGATGACGCCGGCCGGATAGACCTTTTTCAGGATCCAGTATTCGATATCGGCAATGTCGTAGCTGTCAGGCTGGGTGACAGCGCGCTGGGCGGCGGCGTCGGAATCCGTCGCGGTCATCTCCAGTGTGATGCCGAGGTCCTGCTTGCACTTCTCGGCGATCGCATTGATGTTCGAAACGCCGGTGCCGAACTGGCGAAGCGTGATGTTGGACTGCGCCCAGATGGTCGGGAAGCCGGTAATGGCGCCCGAGCCGGCAATGGCGCCGACGGCGGCAGCACCCGTCTTCAGAAGCGAGCGGCGGGAAATTCCCTTTTCCGCCTTGGTGGTTTTCGTTTCAGTCGTCATGGCAGTTCCCCTTTTCTTGATACTGAAGTTCATGCGGAAACGCGGCCAAGGAGGACGGCATCCTCCAAAGCCCAACTCAGAGCCACCGCATCGCCGACCGAGACCGGGCTGGCGAAGTAATCGCTGTCGCTTGCGATGACGGTGAAATCGTCGCTGCCAGCTCCGAAGACGGTGATCTTCACCGAGGAGCCGCGATATTCGATATTGGAGACGATGCCGTTGAAGCCGAGGGTCCACTCGGTCGCCACCTGAAGGCGTACGCGGTCGGTGCGGATGCCGATATCAACAGGCTCGCCGACCTCCCTGCCCGTCCCGCGTACGGAAAAGCTCTGCCCTTCCGGCACCGTCATCACGATCACGCCATTCTCGCTCGATGTGACGCGGCCGGAGAGCACGTTGTGATCGCCCATGAAGCGGGCGACGAAGGCGGTTGCCGGTTTTTCGAATACTTGCCGCGGTGACGCCGCCTGTTCGATCTTGCCGTCATTCATGATGACAATGATATCGGCGAGCGCCATCGCCTCTTCCTGGCTGTGCGTCACATGCACGAAGGTGATGCCGAGCGTCTTCTGCAGCTTCTTCAGTTCCGCCCGCATGCGGATCTTCAAGAACGGGTCGAGTGCGGAAAGCGGCTCGTCGAGAAGCAGCGCGTCCGGATCGGTGATCAAGGCGCGCGCCAGCGCAACCCGCTGCTGCTGACCGCCGGAAAGCTGTGCCGGACGCCTGGTGGCATAGGCCTCCATCTGCATCAGCCTCAGCATATCAAGCGCCTTGGCCCGGCGCTCATCCTTATCGACACCCTTCATCTTCAGGCTGAAGGCGACGTTGTCGATAAGGTCGAGATGCGGGAAAAGCGCGTAGGACTGGAACATCATCGCCGTGCCGCGCTTTGCCGGCGGAAAGTCGGTGACGACAACATTGCCGAGACGGATATCGCCGGACGAAATGCTCTCGTGGCCGGCGATCATGCGCAGCGTCGAGGTCTTGCCGCAACCGGATGGACCCAGGAAGCAGCAATAGGAGCCAGCCGGGATTTTAAGGCTGATGGCATGTACCGCAGTGGTCGCGCCATAGACCTTGGAAACGGATGCTATATCGATCTCTGCCGCTTTCGACATCGTGTCTTCCCCTGTTCGAGAAAGATGATGCATCTGCCGTGCCAATTTGATCACCGCATCTCAAACCCTTGCAAATCATGAACTTTTCATGACAGCATACCGATCGGCGAAATCTCGGGCACTTTTCGCACTGCACACAAAATGGGCTTTCGTCCTCAATTCGTGCAGAAAATCGTATACAATTTGACCTCTGTTATGAGAACACATTCTATTTAACTTTTGAGACGAAGGCGGCTATGGTTTGCTGACATCAAGGAAACCGATTTCATGAAATCCGCCGCCAGCGCCATGAGCCACGACGACACCCAGGAAACGGGCGTCCCGCAGATCCGCGATGCAATCAGGGAGGCTATCGTCGAACGGCGCCTGTCACCCGGCACGAAACTGTCGGAAAGCGATGTCGGCAATCTCTTCAATGTTAGCCGCACGCTGGCGCGCGCCGCCTTGCAGGCACTTTCCTACGAAGGTCTCGTCAGCGTCGAGAAAAACCGCGGCGCCTTCGTCGCCTATCCCTCACCGGAAGAGGCCCGGCAGATTTTTGCCGCCCGCCGTCTGGTCGAGCCCGGCATCCTACGGGACGCGGCCGCCCGCATCACTCCCTCGGATATCCAGCATCTCAAGCAATTGCTTCTGGAAGAAGGCCGGCTGATGAGCGAGCGCGGCCAGACCGCCAGACGGGCCGAAATCAAGGCATCAGGCGATTTCCACCTGACGCTCGCCGCGATCTCCGGCAATGCCATCATGCAGCGCTTCATGGAAGAACTGGTCGCCCGGTCGTCGCTGGTGATTGCCCTCTACGGCCAGTCGACGGTCTCAAGCTGCGGCCATTCCGAACATGGCGACATCATCGAAGCAATCGAGAGCAACGAACTCGACCGTGCCTGCCATCTGATGCTTCACCATATCGCTCATATCGAGGCGGACCTCGATCTGCGCGAACGCAAGAGCCTCGGCCTCAAGGAAGCATTCGAACTCTGAGGGGTTAGCGGCCCAGCGGAGCGATGGCTGCAGCGCGGCTGATCTCCTCCACACTCATCGGCTCGCTGGAGCGCAACTTCACTTTGCCGTCAATACCGACCAGCACGAGCCCGAATTCGCCGCTGAGCGGCCCCTGAAGCTCATCGCGCAGCTCGTCGGCATCAAGGTCGCCCCCATCCTCGAAAAGCGAGAATGCGCCGCCGCCGGCGATCGTGAAGACCTCGATATCATCTTCGATTAGCCGCATCTGTGATTTGCGCAGGAATTCGTCCTGAACGATCGGCCTGTCGTCCTCGGCATCCGCAAAGACGATCAGCACGTTCTTCTCACCGAGAAACTGTTCCAGCGATCGCGGCAGCTGGGCCTCGCGAACGCCCGTTCCCATAATTTCGTGTAGAATGGATCTCAACATGGTGCTCATTCCTTCTCTGCCTGTTTCAACGGCTGGAAATGAGCAGGGTTCCCCGCGAGGAATAGGATCGCGGCCAGTGCCGCGATCCTGAAAGGCCTATTCGCGGGGTTCCGCTTCGGATGCGCGCGTCGAAAGCGCAACGATATCAGGCGTGCCATTGGCAAGAAGGCGCTTGCGCACCAGAACGCGCATGACGCGCGCCGCCGTGGAGAAGGTCATCTGGTCCAGTGGTCCCTCGCCTTCCCAGGGCTTGGTCAGCCGTTCCGTGACGGCGCTGACGATATTGGCTGGGACGATATCGGTGCATTCGCGCATGGCTTCGAAAACGAAGCTGATAGGGATGACCCTACCTTCATAGGTGACGATCGGCTCCGTCAATTCGCTGTCCCATTCCTCATAGGCGTAAAGCGCCTCACGGAAGAGCTGCTGCAGGGTAAACGGTGCATGTCCGTTGTGAAGTGGCGGCAGTGCATTCATCATGTCTGTCTCCTCTGATGGATTTAGCCAGCTTCCTCAAGATCCGGCCCGGATCGACGCGGAAACAACGCTCGGCTCCTCCTTCGGACCGGATACACGATTCATTTTATAGAGTAACACACGTGTGATAAAGCCATTTCTGCCCACCCCACCCGGCCGCAACATCTAACCGATTGAAATTCATTGAGACTTACAGTCATTTTTTTGCAGTCGCAGCGCGCAAAACCGGCATTTTCAGCTGTAGGCTCCTGCCGAAAGGCCAAATCTGGAACCTTTAACGTGCTGGTCGGTTTTACCTCGGCAATCAGCCTGGGGAGAAATGCAATGACGCAAATTCGCCAACCCGAACGACGCAGCCGGACGCTGCGCGGACGCCCCTACAGTCTTCACGAATTCGCCGCCAAATATGGCTTGAGAAACGAGCAGGCAGAAAGCCTGTACACCCGCTTCGGCCCCTCCTCCGTCGAACTGGACCTGCTGATGGCCGCCAAACGCCGTCCACCAATGTTGCCAGATCACATCAGCGAATGAGGCGAGGCCCAGACAATCGTCTCCGCGCTCTGCGACAAAATTTCACAAAATGTGTCGGGAACACATGTCAGGTGAAATCGTTCTTCCGGTAGGCATGGCAAAACGCCATGCCGCCCCCATCGAAAATGCCGGCAGATTGCCGACCCCTTCTACAAGATGAGCTTGAGGTACCGCTTCGGCGGAGGCCATCCGTGTGGAATCGATTGGAGGGAAAAGATCGGCGCAAGAAGGACGGAACGATGAGCAACACCTCCCCGCATGAGTGGATATGCAAGCGAGCCTACGCAATCTGGGAAATGGAAGGCAAGCCGTATGGCCGCGATGCCGAACATTGGCTCCAGGCAACAGCCGAACGCGAACGGCTGGAACGTACGCGTGCCTCGACGGATGGCAATGAAGTCCTCGTCAAATTCCCGAAAACGCCCCAAGCACCCGGCCCGGCAGTTACCGCCACCCCACACCAGAGGCTGTCGCGCGCCGGTTAATCCAGAATAATCCTGAAACGAGCGGAGAAATCACCTTCCCACCACATAGGGAAGTTGGTTCCCCACTTGTTGTTGTGCAGGTTGAAGCGGATTCCATCGTCGAAATCCGGCAAACCCTTGCAAAAGGACATGAAATCCCAGCTCTGCGGCGCAACCAGCGGCGTATCCAAGGGCTCGATGACGAGCGCTCCGGCGTCCCCTGATACGCCGCTGACGGCGTTGACCGCCTGTAGCTGCGCGCCTCCGGACCTGGCGAAATTGCCGGACCGGTGCCACAGTCCCATCTTCCTGAAGACCCAGTCCTTTGCGCCATCAGGCGTGAACGACAGGAAACTCGCCTCCGGCATGCGATTGGCCGGCTTGTCGCGCATTGAGAGCCGCAGTTGCAGGGCACTGTCATCAGCCGAGAACTCCACGGCGAGCTGGCGTGGCGCCCCAAACCGCTCGACCGCTTCGGGCGGCATGGACAAGAGAACCTCACCCTCGCGCGCACCTTCCAGGCTCGGCACAAAAACCTTCGAAAGTGCAGCACCCGAACGGCCAAGCCCGGGCTTGTCGTGATCGAGAACTGCCCATTCCTGCCGATGCGTCAGATAGCTATCCATATGCCTGTTGACGTCGGCAGCGTCGTAG